>NC_012883.1:1538166-1845800 GCF_000022545.1 Thermococcus sibiricus MM 739 | reverse complement strand
TAATTATGAAGATGGTGATAACTATGGGATCATTCAAGATACTTATTATTGCTCCTCACTACAACACTTTTGTGAAGGGATCTACTGAAGGGCTTAGTCCCTTTGTAGATGAAATAAACGTGTTAGTCCACCATAACTATCTATCAGAACTTGCTTCGTATTTGCCATTTTCATACTTTAGGCATGTAGAGAAGTTCTCAAAAGAAAAATTAGTCGATTTAGCTGAAAAACCGAAAAATGTGAAAGTTAATGTAGTTTCGATGCTCTATTTTCTCCCTGATGGACAAAACACAGGTTTGGGAGACAAATTGTTTAGAAGGTATAGTATATTCATACAGCAGAACAAGATAGAGTTTGATTTAATCCATGCTCATTTTACTTGGCCGAGTGGGTATGCTGCAGCGAAGCTATCAAAAGAGTTCAGCGTTCCACTGGTGATTACTGGTCATGGTTACGACATTTATGAGCTTCCGTTCAGGGGCAGGGAATGGTTTAAAAAAGTTAAATTTGCCTTGGACTCTGCAGATCACATAGTTACAGTAAGTAAAAGCAACTTTACAATACTTACCACCAAGCTCGATATTCCTGAGGACAAAATCTCTGTAATTCCTAACGGCTTCAATTCCCATAAGTTTAGGCCAATGGACAAATTACTTGTCAGGGAACAACTTAACCTTCCGCGGGACAAAAAAATAATTCTGAACGTTGCTAACTTGGTGCCAGTAAAGGGTCAAAGCTATTTAATTGAAGCTATGGAGAAAGTTGTGAGTCATAGGAAGGATGTTATGCTTATCATCGTTGGAGATGGGCCGCTCAAAAAGGAGTTAGAGATTCAAATTAAAAAGTTGAACTTGGAAAATTATGTTATGCTTGCTGGAGCTAAACCCCACAGCGAAATCCTCCTGTGGATGAACGCTGCTGATTTATTCGTTTTGCCGAGTTTGAGTGAGGGGAATCCCACGGTGATGTTCGAGGCTCTCGGCGTTGGTTTGCCCTTTGTTGGGACCGCTGTCGGCGGTGTGCCCGAGATCATAGTTTCCGAGGACTACGGCTTACTCTGTCCGCCCGCTGATCCAGAATGCCTAGCGGAGAAAATTTTAAAGGCCCTTGAGAAAGAGTGGGACAGGGAGAAGATAAGGAAGTACGCGGAGCAGTTCACGTGGGAGAATATTGCAAAGGAAACTCTGAAGGTTTACGGGGTGGTTCTGAAATGAAGAATAATCTTAGAACCTTTACTTTACTGTCAGTAACATTCTTCTCCCTGCTCATTTTGTCCTCCCTTACCTTTTACTATCGAGAACAAGCTTATGTACGCCCAGAGAGTTATTTTTATCTGCTGTCTTTAGCTGTAGCAATTGTGTTCGCGCAGGCTTTGCTCCTTAGAAACTCTAGTAGGTGGGTTAAACTCACGCTCTTTGCGGAAGTTCTCTTTATACCTCTGTCATTTGTTCTAACACAGCAAACCCTCTACAAAACTGTTTTAGGTAGAGATCCTTGGGCTCACTGGATTTTCGTAGAGGAAATTGCCAGAAGAGGGTACATTCCCCTATATAATGAAGTTCCAATACCTTATGTTAAAATGCCGAATTTCCATCTGCTAATCGTGAGTGGGATTGTTTTAACAGACTTAAAGTATAAGTGGGCTGACCTCCTGTTTGCTGGAATGCCAACCTTAATTTTGCTGATGCTGGTGGCATACTTATACTCAAAGAAACTTTTCGGAGGTAAAGTCGCACTGGCCTCAATTCTTTTAGTGGCAATATCTGATAACGTTTTGGACATAGCAGGCAAAAGTATCATTCCAAACAGCGTGGGTGTGGCGCTGGCATTTTTGATATTCTACCTTGTATACTTTAGAAGCCTGAATGATAGCAAAATTAAGTTTTTGGCAGTACTACTCTCAATATCTCTTGTCCTTATGCACACGGTGAGTTTTAGCCTCTTGATCTGGCAAGTGGTCGTTGTATCGATCTTAGCTTTAGTTTTTAAGGAGAAGGAGGCTAAGGAGTATTTAACGTTTTTAGGCTTTTTAATTGTCCTAGCCTTCTTCGAGTGGGCGTTATATTCAGGATTCTATTTGAAAGGTCTAACTGCTATTTTTAAACAATTGTTTATTCACGGATTTGATGTTGAAAGGTATGAAGCCAGACTTCCAGTATCTTTCTTAGATGTCTTAATGGCACGGCTGGGAATGCTCCTTTACTTTGCCATTGCAGGGATATCACTTCTCCGGATGTTTATTCTGCTCTTTAAAAACAAGTTTAGAGATAAGCTGATGCTGAGCAACGTGGTGTCAACTGGGGGGATAGTTGCTGGAGTTGCGACTTTCCTCAATCCCACTTTAAGCCAAATTTCACACAGGTTCTGGTATTATGGTGAGGTATTGTCATCTGCTTTTGTAGGATCGCTACTCGATTATTTTGGAAAAGATAGTAATTGGAGAAAAATACTTTCAATAATTTTTATTGCCCTCTTGGGTGTGTTAATGTTAAGGGCAAATGTGGCAAACGATGATAACCCCCTGGTGCCCCAATACTCCATCAGAACTGGGTGGTATGATTCTGAGATATCAACAGCAAAATTCGTGACAACACACTCTTCACTTCCAGTAGCTACTGATATTGACTTCCAGCACTTTTCCTCAGTTATCGTGGGAATGCTTAATGAGGACCATAGATCTTTTCCAACTTGCAACCTCCAGACTTTTGATGCTATTATCCAGAACAGGGACTGTTTAGCTCTAATACGGGTAAAACTTATCCAGGATAGGTACTTTGTTTTGGGTAAAGGGTATTCTCAGCGGGCATACCTGTCTCTTGGTGCCGAAACTAAGGAAGTCCTTTCAAGGATCTTTGTGTTCAAGAATGCCATTTACAATACTGGGAGTGTCATTGCCGTTGTTTAAACTTCTGGAGAAGGTAATAAAGCATGTTTAAATCTCTGTTTAAAATAAAACGGACTGGAATGAGCAAAGTGTTGATTACAACTTGGTAAGCATACGTTAGAGAAGAAAAGTTTACACGAACAAAATTGAAATATCCCTCTAATGCTCTTATATTAACTTTGGCCTTTTTTCGTGAAACACCAACTTTGTGCCAGACTTTAGAACTGGGAACACAGATGACCCTCAACCCTTTGCGATTGGCTTTTATACCTAGCTCAACATCTTCGTTCCCAAAGAAGTATTTGGAATTCAATGTCTTAAAATATTTGGTATTCATCATTAAGGCGGCCCCTGTGATCCATTCAACATTTCTAGGATGGGTGTCTCTTTCAGAATCTTTACTAGAAGAATATGCCCAAAGCCACCACCAATGGATACGTCCACCATCAAACCAAATTACATCACTTCTCCCTTTATAATCATAATAGTAAATTTTTGGCCCAACAATCCCTATTTTTTCGTCGCTTTCAGCAACTTTGACAAGCTCATCCAAGAACTTTGGATCAACTACCGTGTCGTTGTTCAAAAGCAGTATGTATTCGGGATTCAAAACGCTTAGTGCAAATTTTATTCCTATGTTATTCCCGCCTGCAAAGCCGTAATTGTCCTTGTTTTTGATCAAGATCATTCTCCTATCAACGTCATACTTCTCATAAAGTGGCCTGTTGAACCTTCCTTCCCTCGCATCGTCCTCACTAACCTCGAAAACCTTAATCGGCTTATTTTCTGTATTATATTCAAAAAACTTTGAATTAACCCTGACTTTCCCCTCAGCATACTCCTTAATCTTTTGAACAGAATCATCCTGGGAACCATTATCAACAACAACAACATCGTAATTAGGATAAGTGATCCTGTAAACCGATTCCAAGCACTCTATCGTATCCCTCCAGCCGTTCCAGTTCAAAATAATTATAGAGACACGGGGAAACACCAATTACACCTCAAGAATATAGAAAAGTTAAAAAGTTTAAAAGCTTTGTTTTTTAACATTTTAGCAGCAGTTGTGTTAATAACAAAAGGACCCAAACTTTCATTTCCCCGTTATGGGCCCGAGTTCAGCAAACACTTTATTGACCCTTTTAACAATCTCCCTATATCTCTCGTTCTCTTCTTTGAAGTGCTCCGCTTTCTCAAGCGCCCTGTCCGTAAGCTCCATTATCTCAGTTAACATCAGTAAAAGCTTCTCATTAAGGGTTTTATACGCTGTTTTTTCCATTTCAAGTTTCCTTATTTTCTCCCTGAGTTCTTTATTCTCCTCTTCAAGAGCCTTAACTCTTTCTTCGAGCGATTTAATCCTTTTGTCCCTAAAAATTTCAGTTATACGCTCCAAAACCTTATCCCAGAAGGCCATCTGGGAAGTCGAGAACCTCCTGAAGCCCTTCCTATCCTTCATCTGGGTTTCATAAAACTCCCACAAAATGTCCCTAATTTCTTCAGGGGCTTTCTTTTCTATAAAAATCTTCACGAGAAAATCCTCAAACCCCTCCTGCTCCTCCCTCTCATGCCCACCGCTCGCCATATAAGCAAGGTACTTCAGTCCCTGGCTCGAAAGCGAGTACCTGTACTCATAGCCCCTGTGGCAGACCTTCCCGCTCTTGGTCATAACTTTCCTCTTCACCCTCCTCCTCTTCAGAAAGCCCATGGCGTAGAGCCTTCTCAAGTCGTTAGAGATCATCTTCTTGCTAACCCTGCGGTAAACCTTCAAGAAAGCGGGATTTGCTATTAACGCTGGATTGGAAATTGCCTCCCTAAGGCGGTCGCTAAGTTCCCTCGCCGTGAACTCGCCCGTCCCGAAGTGTTCGTATATTATGGTGAGCAACGTTCGGAAGTCAAGGATTTCCGAGTTCATCATATAATATTATGACGAACTCTATTAAAAGCTTTACCCTCAAGTTGACCCCTGTTAAGTGCCGTGAATTTTTTACGGGACTACCTTTGTATAGTGAAGTTCGACACTCACAACCTCACTGGAGTACAAGGTCTATGAAGGCATCGACTTCTCCAAGTTCGAGAGGAATGACGTCTTTATCCCCTGCCTTCTGAACGTACACTTTGTCCTTATCCTTCCACATAAACCAGAACTCTAAATCAGAACATTTGGTATTTATTAAATCTTTCTTTTTAGGTTCTTTTTCGAGCAATAAAAGAATTAATATGCGCCCGTTCCTAAGAAGAACTACTGAATCAAGCGTATCGGCTCCTGCCAGTTTGCTTTTCTCTTGGATGAGGAGCCTGAGCTTTGTCCTTTCCAAGATGCTATCGACCTCGTTGAGGTCTAGCATTTTTGATCACCATATCATTTTCTGATATAAAATATTGTAAAATGATATTTAAGGTTTTCGGGATAATGAGGATGGGGATATGTTTTTCTTTTTCTCGTGTTTGGGTAACTTGAGTCGCAAAAAATTCACGGCTCTTACCGCCTGTATATGGGGGTTTTCTAGGGATATTAGGCATATTCCATAGTATGATATATGAAAAAAACCTTGCAAAACTGCAAAAACAAACAAAACTTGGAAAATGGATGAAAAAATTGTGCAAACGCTGAAAACTGACTGCAAACCATAATAGAAGCCCAGTTGGTGGTGCCCCATGGTTTGAAAGCGGATTAATGAATGCAAATTGCTGCAAATGCCAAGCGGAAGACAATGCTCGCATTAGACCTTATTTAAACTGACCAAAACAGCCTGGCAAAATCCACAAATCTTAAAAAATTTTAAGGATTTTCTCTCTCCTCAATGGATGTAACTCAATTTGGGGGATTCGAGAAAGTTCGCCCTTAATTTCTGGAATTGCTAGAGTATTCTTTGGAAAATAAAGTTTTCGCTTTTCGGTTCTCATTTTTTGTAGGCTTTTGTGCGTCTTTCTCATCATTTGCACCATTTTCTCACCTTTCTCTGCTCGTGATGTGAGAGAACTGCTAAGCATTTCTTTTTCCGTTGTTTTTCAACACGCGTTTCTTGTGAACGTCAAAGGCTTTTCTAGACTAATTAAGGATTATAGAAGGTTCGAGCATGTTTTTGTCGCTCACAGTGGCTCTAGAGGGCCTTATACTCGAAAATACGAAACCCGAATAAACCTTGTTTGGGTACCCAAAAGCATATTAACGAAAATAATTCAAAACCATTAGGGGAGTGGGTATGGAAGTTCTAGCAAAGTTTCACGTCGTCGTTCACAAGATCGGCAGGATAATAATCCCGGCAGGCACGAGAAAGTTCTATGGAATAAATGAGGGTGATTTTGTTGAGGTTAAGATAATAAAGTACGAAAACAATGAAAAAGCGAGAGAAGGAACTTTTACAGCCCGTGTTGGTGAGCAAGGGGCCTTAGTCATCCCCAAAGCCCTTAGGGAGGTCATGAATATAAAGCCCGGAGATGTGCTGGAGGTATTGCTGCTTGCACATTACAAAGCAGATAAGCCCAAACGAAATGATTAAATTATTTAAATCTGATAAGAAATAATGGAGGAAATGCTTATGCCGACTGACAGAATAAGCTTATGCAAAATTATTAACTTCCCAGTAGTCACAGATTACCGGGGGAACCTAACATTCATTGAAGAAAACAAGCATGTGCCCTTTGAAATCAGGAGGGTATACTACTTGTATGACGTCCCTACTGGAGCAACGAGAGGTGGACATGCACACATAAATCTCGAACAAGTGATTATAGCGTTGAGCGGTAGCTTTGAGGTAATAATTGATGATGGATACAAAAGAAAAAGTGTGTTCCTCAACAGGCCCCACTATGGCCTGTATATTCCACCTGGAATCTGGAGGGAGTTGGTTAACTTTTCTTCAAATTCAGTAGCTTTGGTGTTGGCATCGATGCCATACGATGAGAAAGATTATATAAGGGACTACGAAACTTTTAAGAAAATGTCAAGGGGAGGTTTTTGGGATGAATCGGATAGAGAAGTTAGAGAAAAACTCAATAAACTTACTCGGGAAGCAAAATGAAAAGACTGAAAAACTTGTTATAATCGGGACGGGAGAAACTGCAGAAATTGCTTATGAATATTTTACTGATTATTCCCCATATGAAGTTGTTGCATTTGCCGTTGAGAGGGAGTACTTAGATAAAACGAAGTTATTTGGTCTTCCAGTAGTTCCTTTCGAAAATGTAGAAGAAATATACCCTCCTGAAAAATATAAGGCGTTTGTTGCAGTAAGTTACACAAAACTTAACCGAGTTAGGGCGAGATTATATCATGAAGCCAAGAGAAAAGGGTATACTCTGGTAACATTTATTCATCCAACTGTGTTCATAGGCAGGGACGTTGAAATTGGTGACAATTGTTTCATATTTGAATATAATAATATCCAGAGAAAAGTCAAAATTGGAAACAACGTTGTGATTTGGGCTAAGAATCACATAGGGCATAGAAGTGTGATAAAGGATCATTGCTATTTAGCATCTGGTGTAATAATTTCCGGTTTTTGCGAGATTGGGGAATACAGTTTTTTAGGGGTTAATTGTTCGTTAAATGATAGGATAAAAATCGCCAAAGACACTATAATAGGAAATGGGGCGATAGTAGTAAAAGATATAACAGAACCGGGAGGAGTTTATGTGGGAAATCCTGCCCGCAGACTTCCAAAAAGTAGTTATGAAGTATTTGGTGTTAGGGGTGACGAGATATGAAGTGGAGAAAGATGGGACGCATATATGCTCCAAAAGGTGAAAAACCATGGATGCAACATTCTGCAATGACGCCCACTCCAATTTTACTTGACGACGAGACCATCAGAGTATACGTGGGATTTAGAGATAATGAAGGTGTTAGTAGAATCGGATATGTAGACGTTAAGGCTGACAACCCTTCGAGGGTATTGGACATTTCCATGGAGCCAGTTCTTGATATAGGGATTCCAGGTGCTTTTGATGATAATGGTATGATTCTGGGGGATGTTGTTAAGTACAAAAATAAAATTAGAATGTACTATGTTGGATTTCAGCTTGTTAAGAAAGCAAAGTTCTTAGCATTTAGTGGTCTTGCAATAAGTAAAGATGAAGGGTATACATTTAGAAGGATTAGCAACGCTCCTATTTTGGATCGTATAGATAGAGAATTGTATATAAGAGCTATTCATTCAGTCCTTTTTGAAAACGGAAAGTGGAGGATTTGGTATGCGGCCGGGAATAAATGGGAATACATAGGGGGGAAACCTTATCCAAGTTATGACATTAGATACATTGAATCAAAAGATGGTATTACATTTGAAAGGAAACCTGGAACTATAGTTATTCCTAACAACAACACTGAATATAGAATTGGCCGTCCAAGAGTATACAAGTTTAATGAAAAGTACTATATGTTCTATACGAAAGGCGTTAAACGAGGAAATCATTTTGACTATCTTCCCGGATTCGCCGAATCTTTTGATGGGATTCATTGGGTTCGAAAAGATCATGAGATTGGTATTACTCCCTCGCCGAGAGGCTGGGACTCCGAAATGTTGTGTTACCCATCTCTCATTCAGTATGAAGATAAGATATATATGTTCTACAATGGAAATGGTATGGGTAAGAGTGGTTTTGGTTATGCAATATTAGAATCTTGGTGATAGTTATGGGAAAATTTGATCACCCAAACATCCAAAAATTTGCTAACGAAATTAGTATAAGAGAGTATTCTTCCAAATTTAGAAAAGAATGGGACAAGTTTATATCAGAATCCAAAAATGGCACATTCCTTTTTTACAGGAACTATATGGAGTACCATTCTGATAGATTTGAGGATCATTCATTAATGTTTTTTTACAAAAATACCCTTGTTGGCGTTATGCCAGCAAATATTGAAAAAGACAAGATTTATTCTCATGCGGGTCTAACATATGGAGGCGTAGTATCTGGAAACAAGATGAGAACTCCTGTAATGATGGGTCTTTTTAAAGCCCTCACAAGCTATCTCGAAGATATGGGAATAACTAAGCTCGTTTATAAACCTGTTCCACACATATATCACATAATCCCTGCAGAAGAAGATTTATATGCACTTTTTAGGTTTGGTGCTAGGTTAATAAGGAGAGACGTATCTTCAACCATAGATCTCACAGAAAAGATACGATTTAGTAGTGGACGTAGAAGGAGTATAAAAAATGCTAAATCGCATGGCTTAGTTATTAAACAAACTGATGATTTCGATACATATATGAGTATAGTAGAGGAGAACCTAAGAAAAAAATATGGGGTGAAGCCAACCCATACTGCAGACGAGATAAAGCTATTGGCAAGTAGATTCCCGGAACATATCAAACTTTTTGCAGTTTATTACAAGGGGGAAATGGTCGCTGGGGTAATAATGTATGAGAGTAATAAAAAAGTTGCTCATGCTCAATACATAGCCTCGAATGAAATAGGAAAAGAGTTGTATGCTCTGGATTATCTTTTTGATTATTTAATAAACGAATATTACTCTAGGATTAACCCACGAAAATATTTTGACTTTGGTATATCTACAGAGAACGAGGGTAAATACCTTAATTTTGATCTCATAACATATAAGGAACAGTTTGGTGCAAGGGCAACCGTTTATGACAGATATGAACTGAAAATAGGTGATGAAATATGATCCCATTCGTCGACGTAAAGAGGGAATATCATGAAATTAAAGAGGAAATTGACAATGCAGTTCAGCGGGTTCTTGAAAGTGGTTGGTTTATCCTTGGGGAAGAGTTAAAAAAATTCGAAGAAGAATTTGCAAAATATCTGGGAGCTAATTACGCTATTGGCGTGAATTCAGGTTCAGATGCCCTCTACTTGTCCGTTAAGGCTCTTGGAATCGGAAGAGGGGATGAAGTTATTACTGTCTCGCACACATTCATCTCCACGGTTGATGCCATCGTAAGAAACGGAGCAAGGCCAGTGTTTGTGGATATTGATCCAGAAACTTACACAATTGATGTAAATCAAATTGAGGAGAAAATTACAAAAAAGACGAAGGCAATCATACCCGTTCACTTGTATGGACACCCTGCGGATATGGATCCAATAATGGAGATTGCTGAAAAACATGGGTTGTATGTAATAGAGGATGCTTCTCAAGCCCATGGGGCCGAGTATAAAGGGAAAAAAGTCGGCAGCATCGGCCACGTGGCCTGTTTTAGTTTCTACCCGACAAAAAACCTTGGAGCCTATGGAGATGCCGGTGCAATAGTTACAAATGATAATGAGCTTGCTGAAAGGTTAAGGATGATGAGGAACTACGGTTCACCTAAGAAGTATTATCATGATTTCATAGGGGTCAACAGTAGGCTTGATGAGATCCAAGCGGCTATTCTAAGGGTTAAGCTCAAATATTTGAACAGATGGAACGAGAGAAGAAGAGAAATTGCTAAATTATATAATGAGTTTTTAAAGGATACTGGAGTAATTACACCCGTTGAGAAAGAGTGGGCCAAGCATGTTTATCATCTATATGTGATAAGACATAAAGAAAGAGATGAACTTCAGCAATATCTACTGAGGAATGGAATAAAGACTCAGATTCACTATCCAGTTCCAGTTCATCTCCAAAAAGCTTACCTTGACCTTGGGGTTAAGGTAAGACTACCTGTCACAGAACAGATTAGCCAAGAGATATTGTCTCTTCCAATGTTTCCACATTTGAGTGATACTGAAGTGGAGAAGATAGCGAGGGTGGTCAAAGATGCGTCCAACGGTTAGTGTTATAATGCCATCCTATAATCATGAGAAATACATTGCCCAAGCAATTGAGAGTGTGTTAAATCAGACTTTTCCTGATTTTGAGTTAATAATTATTGATGATGGATCAAAAGACAGATCCAAGGAAATAATTAAAGCGTATGAAAAAAAAGACAAACGAATTCGCGCAATCTTTCATAAAAATAATAAGGGCATTGCTAGAACGATGAATGAAGGATTGAGAAAAGCAAAGGGCAAGTTCATTGCTCTTTTTTCTTCAGATGATGTGTGGGTCAAGGACAAACTTGAAAAACAACTTAAATTCTTTGAGAAAAATGATGATTTGGTAGTTTGGTCAGAGGGTTTAGTGATCGATGCACAAGGTAACCCAACAGGGGGGACCTTTACTCAAATGTATGGGGCTTCAAAAAAGAAAAAAAGTGGTAACCTCTTTGAAGAACTTCTAAAGGGCAATTATATTTTTGGTCAGAGCGTTATTTTAAAAAAGAAAAATATCAAAGATATAACATATGATGAACGCCTAAAATATCTAAATGATTATAAGTTTATGGTTGATTTGGCATACAATTATGAGTTCTACTATATTCCCGAACCATTAGCAATGTACAGAATACATGGAAAAAACAGCATCCTATCAGACAGACGTGAATGGTTAAGAGATCAAATACTAGTCAGCACGTATTTTTTGGAACGATATGGAGATAGAATATCGAAAAAACTAAGGGCAATGCTATATCACAGAATAGCCTCTGCATACGCTCAATTAGGTGAACGCAAAATTGTGCTAAGTTACTTACCGGTTTTAGTTAAGATTGATCCAATTAGTTTGTACCCCTTAATCTTGTTAGGTCTTGTTGCTACGAGTGAAAACAGTCTAGGAAGAAAAATCCTAAGGAAAGTTTATTATTTGCTATTATATAATATCTAAAATCTAAGATAAAATAATATCCTTCTTCATTTGAACTCCTCGCAACTTTATGCTAATAACCTAAGATGTTCTTGTAAAATTTTTATATCCTCCTTTGTAAATCCAGCAAGATAGACAACCACTAAATAAATTATAAAGATTAGCAGCACTGCCTTAAAAACGTTTGAAGTTATTTTCACAAGGATAGCAGTCATAATTAAGGTTGCAATAGCAACTATGAGAAGTCTTGGGAGATCGAAGTTATAACCCCACCTACTCATGAAAACGAAACCAATAGTAAGGCCCGTGATCTCAGTTATTAGTGTTGCAAATGCCGCACCAACATAGCTATACCTTGAAATTAGTACTAAATTCAAAATTATATTTAATATCGCCATTATTACAGTAACCTTAAATGTAAATTTCTGTTTATTAATTACTACCATTATATTCCCTTGAAACATAGATACATATTTAACTGCAGATGTCCAAATTAATATCTCTAGAACTGATATTGAGTTTAGATAATCTTGTCCAAAGATAACCAAGATAATTTTATTGGAAAACAGTGTCACAATGATTGCCATGGGAAGGGCAATGTAACATGCACTCTTAATTAACAAATTTGATAGAAATTTAAAATATGTTAAATTATTTTTAAAAGATCTCGAAAATACTGGAAAAACCACGGATACCCCTATACTAGGAACTAGAAGCGATAAATCTGCTATTTTGTAAGCCGCATTATATATACCTACTGCAGTGTCACCTACTAATTTGGATAACATAATCGTATCTGTTCTAAAATATATCATAATTGCAACGTTCATCCCTAAAAAAGGCCACGCCTCCCTTACAACACTCTTCCAAAATCCCAAATCCACCTCTATTTTGAGCCTCAAAAACTTCAAGGCTGTTATAACAACGTGATAACCAAGGACAATCAAGTTCACGATTAGGTAAATCATCGCAAAATGAACTACGTTCAAGCCGAGCTTTATTGCAGTTATTGCAAAAGCCAGGAAAAGCGCGCTCTGGAGGATCTGCCCGATGGACATGAACTCCATCCTCTCAAAGGCCTGGTATATGGAGCTGAAGAGGTTATTAATCCCTCCAATAATGATGGAGATAGTTATTATGTAAACAACCTTTATCGTGATCTCGGGATAACCCAAAAGATTTACAACCAACGAGACGATCAGAAATGTCAAAGTTCCAAAAAGCAGCTTCAGAACAATCCCATTCGCCAAATATTTCCTGGCAAGGCTTTTGTCCCTCGCAACTTCTCTAACAGTCAAAGGGTCAAGCCCAAAGTTTGCTATGACCCCAAAAATGCCCGTAAGAGCCAAAGCAAATGAAAGGATACCATAGTTTGCCGGGCCAAGGTACCTTGCAGTGTACATTACGTAGAAAAAGCCAAGTAACATGCTCACAACCCTGGCCACAAAAAGCACCGCCATGTTCTTTGCAATCCTCTGTACGGTGTTCATAATTGCACCTCGCTCAGAAATCTAATAAAAACGTTGCTTTTTAAGAGTTGCCATTGTTACTCGACGTCCAAGAAAAGATTACCTCGCTCATTGAATCCCTCGACCCATTTAACTCATGTTTGACTCTTAAATATATCCCTTCTCCCTCAAATACTCCTTCAAAGCACTTCTCCAAGGTCTCATCTTCAGGCCGAGCCCCTCAAGCCTCTTATTCCTCAAAGCGGAAAACCTTGGTCTCTTTGCAAGCCTCTTGAGCTCGTCCGACTTTATCGGCCTAACATCAACCTCCCAGCCTAAAATCTCGAATATCGCCTTCGTGAACTCGTACCAAGAACAGAAGCCATCATTGACCATATGATAAACGCCGAACTCCGGCTTTAATTCCAAAAGCTTCTTTAGAGTCCTTGCAACGTCCTTCGTGTAGGTCGGGCTCATGAATTGGTCATCCACCACTCTAATCTCTTCTCCTCTCTTGGCTTTTTGAACCATGAACTCGACGAAGTTGCCGCCCTTCCCGCTCGCCCCAGCCTTTCCGTACAGACTCGCAACTCTAATGATGTAGTGTTTTCTGGAGTAGTTCTTGGTGAATATCTCTCCAGCGTACTTGCTTAAACCATAAACGTTTATCGGGTTTGGGATATCCTCCTCGGTGTAAGGTTCGCCCTTGCTTCCGTCAAACACATAATCAGTGCTGATGTAAACATTAACTGCATCTATTTCCTCAGCGACCCTCGCAACGTTCAGAGCTCCAATAGCATTAACTTGAAAGGCCTTCTCAGGGTAGAGCTCGGCATCGTCAACCCTGACATATGCTGCCGTATTAATAATCACATCGGGCTTGAGCTTCTTCAAGACTTCCAAGGTATCTAGAATAGTAACGTCAAGGTCGGAGTGAGTTAAGGGAACCACTTCAAAGGAAGAATCACTCCCAAATACTTCAACCAAATCACTCCCCAGCTGTCCGTTGGCTCCGATGATGGCTACCCTCATGGAATCACCTCAGAAGACCCAGCCCCTCTCGATGGCTTCCCTCAGCGTCGGCCACTTCATATCTTTTTCTGAGACTGTCGGCTTGTCAACCGGCCAGTCTATGCCTATGTCGGGGTCGTTCCATATTATGCCACCTTCGTAATTAGGAGCATAGACGTTATCAACTTTGTAAACTACTTCAGCAACGTCGCTAAGCACAAGGAAGCCATGGGCAAAGCCCTTAGGGATGTAAAGTTGCCATTTGTTGTGCTCCGAAAGAATAACACCAACCCACTTACCAAAGGTCGGCGAGTCTTTCCTCAAGTCAACGGCAACGTCGTAGATTACTCCCCTAATACATCTCACAATCTTTGCTTGAGCATAGGGCTCTCGCTGAAAGTGCAATCCTCTGAGGACTCCATACTTGGACTTCGAGTGATTGTCCTGAATAAAGTCTCCCTTTATGCCAGCCTTTTCAAAATCAGGCTTTTTGTACGTCTCCATGAAGAAGCCCCTCTCGTCCTCAAAGACCTTGGGCTTGATTAAAATAACATCAGGAATCTCAAGCCTTTTGAAGTCGAAGGGCATCTTTATCACCTTTTAAGAAAATTTTGACCTCCTCTTCCAGTTCTTTTAATTCTTTCGAGGAAGCTTTCCCAAATACTCCGTAGTACTCGGACACATCTAACTCAACTTTAATCCTGACTTTTTGACCGTCTTTCAGATTTAGTTTCTTTAAGGGCTTGAGGACTCCATTCTCATAAACAGCCTCAACGATGATTGGCATTCATATTCCACTCCTCAGATAATCAATCACGTCTAGGGGCTAAATAAACTTTCCCTATGTTTTCCTCTGGCCCGCTACCACCTCAGCTTCCACGGCGTTGGATGGAGGACTTTCTCATCAACCAAAGGCCTCCACCACCACTCGTTGTTGAGATACCACTCTACAGTCTTTTTTATTCCCTCCTCGAAGCTCACCTTGGGCCTCCACTTCAAGTCCCTCATTATTTTCCAGGAGTCGAGCGAGTACCTTAGGTCGTGCCCGGGCCTGTCCTCGACAAACTCTATCAAGTCTTCGTCCTTCCCCATGAGCTTCAGTATCGTCTTAACGACCTCGAGGTTTGTCCTCTCCTCTCCAGCGGAGATATTGTAGATCTCCCTTGGCTCGCCCTTGAGTAAAACCGCTTCAACGGCCCTCACATGATCCTCAACGTAAATCCAGTCCCTCACGTTCTGGCCAGTTCCATAGATTGGTATCTTGAGCCCCATGCTAGCTCTTATTATCGTCTTAGGGATTAGCTTTTCGGGGAACTGGTACGGGCCGTAGTTGTTCGTACATCTAGTTATTGAGGCGTTTAGATTGTAAGTCCTGGCCCACCCGAGGACTAAAGTGTCTCCCGCTGCTTTGCTTGCGGAATAAGGCGAAGAAGGCATAAGCCTGTCCTCTTCGGTGAAAGAGCCCTTCATGATGTCTCCATGGACTTCGTCGCTACTAATGTGAACTAGGCGAACCTCGGGGTTAACTTTCCTTATAGCTTCAAGAATAGTGTAAACGCCGAGGACGTTGCTCTCAATGAATGCGTAGGGGGTTGAAATGCTCCTGTCCACGTGCGATTCGGCAGCGAAGTTCACAACGGCATCAACTTCCTTTATTAGCTTAGAAACAAGCTCGAAGTCGTTTATGTCCCCTTTAACGAACGTATACCTTTCATCGCCTTCAAAGTCCTTCAGGTTCGCCGGGTTCGAGCCGTAGCCGAGCTTGTCAAGGTTTATAACCTCCCAGTCATCGTGCTTATCTAAAACATAGCGGATGAAGTTGCTCCCTATGAAGCCCATCCCACCGGTTACCAAAAGCCTCATGCTTTCACCTCACAGGATTATTCTAGAGTTGTCGCCGATGACGAACTTCCTTCCGAGGGGGTGGCTGTTGCCCCTTACTATCTTAACGCCCCTCCCGATAAGGCTCTCCACGATTCTGCCAGCGTCCCTTATCTCGCTGTCGGGCAGGATTATAGAGTCCTCAACCTCGGTGTTCTCTATAACGCAGTTATTTCCAATGCTCGTGTACGGGCCGATGTAGGAGTTCTTTATCACGACGTTCCTGCCGATCACTACCGGGCCCTTAATCACTGTGCTCTCATCAATTTGAGCCCCTTCTTCAATTACCACCCTCCCGTGGATTCTGGCCTTAGTTTTTACTTTAATGCTCGTTTTTATGTCGTCCAAGATAAGTCTGTTGGCCTCAAGAATATCCTCGGGCTTTCCAGTATCTTTCCACCAGCCCGTGACCTTCGTCCAGCCAACTCTATACCCGTGGTCAATGAGCCACTGAATGGCGTCAGTAATTTCCAGTTCATCGCGCCATGAGGGCTTTATGTTCCTCACAGCCTCGTGAACTATGGGCTTGAAGAAGTAAACCCCCACCAAGGCCAGATTGCTCGGGGGAACTTTTGGCTTTTCAATTAAACGCTTAATCGTCCTTCCGTCCTCACTAAGCTCGGCAACACCGAACTGCTGAGGATTCGGAACCTCCTGAAGAAGTATGCTTGCATCAAAATTCTCCTCTTTAAAGTGCTCCAAGTGCCTAACTATGCCCTCCCTGAGTATGTTATCGCCAAGATACATCACAAAATCGTCATCACCGAGATAATCACTCGCAACCTTTATCGCATGGGCCAACCCCTTGGGCTCTCCTTGATAGATGAACTCTATCTCAGCGTCCCAGTCAACGCTTTTCACAGTTTCAATAACCTGCTCCTTGCTTGGCCCAACTATTATTCCGATATCGTGAATTCCCGCCTCTATGACGTCCTCAATAGCATAAAATAGAACGGGCTTATTTGCAACCGGTATAAGCTGCTTCTGCTGGGAATAAGTTAAGGGCCTTAATCTAGTACCATGACCACCAGATAAAATTAGAGCTTTCATTTGGTCACACCAAATCTTCACTACCATTTATATAATTAAAAATTTTTGGCAGTGAAAAATTAGCATGGGATGAAAATGCTGAGGGAATTTTTGACGCAATTCTGAAAGCTTTGGGAGAAGTTTAACTTGTTATACCCCAGTGAAAGGAGCGAATTATGATGTTTTCATAGTCATCGAGGACTATTCCGAAGAAAATTTCCTCATCCTGAAGCGCAGGCTCTCAATGAGCTCCTCCCAGTTAGGCCGCAGTGTCTTGGGAATGAAGTGGTTGGTCGAATTGCCGATCTGGCGGGCATTTTCCTTTGCCTGAGCCAACTTATCAATCAACTCACTCCAGAAATCACCTTCTATGCGGTAGAACCTCAGGTTGAGTTCCAGAGCTTTTAGGAACTTGTCGACCTCCAAGTCCAAGTTAAGAGCATGAAAGACATCGTAGATGTCCTTGCCCTCCATGCGGCTGTAAAGGGCAACGACCTTCTTTGCAAGCAGATCCTCCAGAGAATAAACCCTGAACATCGTGGGGTAAGAATCCAGGAAAGGAGACTTCACCAGCTCAACTCTCGCTTCGAGGCAGGGGCTGTTTCGTATATAATAACAAGCGAAACTTTTAAATACTTTTGACACTTATTTATCTTGGGTGAGAGCGATGAGACTTTACCGAACTGGCGAAGCAGCAAAGAAACTCGGAGTTTCCAAGATGACAATCCTCCGCTGGATACAATCGGGCAAACTTAAAGCTCACAGAATCGGCAAAGAATACAGAGTTCCAGAAAGCGAGATTAAGAGACTCCTTGAAGGCAAAACTCTTGATAAAGTCGTTATTTACGCTAGGGTCTCAAGCCAAGACCAAAAAGAAGACTTGGAGAGGCAAGCCGAATACCTCAAAAACTACTGCTCCTCCAAGGGTTATCAAGTTGTGAAAATTCTTACCGACATTTCATCAGGATTGAATGAAAATAGGAAGGGCCTAAAACAACTCTTCAAACTCGTTGAGAATGGAGAAATAACCAAAGTCGTGATAACATACAAGGACAGGCTCACCCGCTTTGGCTTCAAATACCTCAAACAATACTTCAACTCCCACGGCGTTGAAATCGAAGTAATCTTTGACGATGAAGAGAAGACTCCAGAAAAAGAGCTTGTCGAGGACTTACTAGCAATTGTAACCTCTTTCGCTGGAAAGCTTTATGGGATGCGTTCCCACAAGAAAAAACGCCTCGTCGAGGCGGTAAAGAATGCCCTCAGAGACGATTAAACTCACGGCCAAATTCAAGCTGAAGGAAACTCCCGACGGGTTAGATGAACTCTTCTCAACCTACCGTGATATTGTGAACTCCCTAATCACCTATGCCTTTGAGAACAACATCACGAGTTTTAAACGGCTCAAAAAGGAAAAGTATGAAGAATTGAGAAAAGATTATCCAGAGCTTCCAAGTCACTACCACTACACGGCCTGTCAAATGGCCTCATCAATTTACAAGAACTATCGGAAGAGAAAGAGAAGGGGAAAAGCCAATGGAAGGCCAGTGTTCAAAAAAGATTCCATAATGCTCGATGATCACTTGTTTAAACTTGACCTTGAGAAGGGAATAATCAAACTCTCCACTCCGAAGGGGAGAATAACCCTGGAATTTTACCCGGCAAAGCACCACGGGAAGTTCAGGGGCTGGAAGGTTGGCCAAGCGTGGCTCGTGAGAACGCCTAAGGGCGTCTTCATCAATGTCGTCTTCTCGAAGGAAGTCGAGGTTAAAGAACCCGAAGATTTTGTTGGTGTGGACTTGAACGAGAACAATATAACGCTCAGCCTTTCAGACGGCGAATTCGTCCAGATAATCACCCACGAGAGAGAGATTAGGACTGGCTATTTTGTAAAGCGGAGAAAAATCCAGAAGAAAGTCAAAGTCGGCAAGAAGAGGCAGAGACTCCTCGAAAAGTACGGTGAAAGAGAAAGGAACAGGCTGGACGACCTCTACTACAAACTCGCTAACAAAATTGTTGAACTGGCCGAGAAGTACGGCGGGATTGCTTTGGAGGATTTGACTGGAATCCGAGAGTCAATCAGATATTCGGCTGAGATGAATGGCCGTCTCCACAGGTGGAGTTTTCACAAGCTCCAGTCAATTATCGAGTACAAGGCGAAGTTGAAGGGCGTAAAGGTTGTTTTTGTTGATCCGGCTTACACTTCCTCCCTGTGTCCGATATGTGGGGGAAAACTAAGCCCGAATGGGCACAGGGTTTTGAAGTGCTCAAATTGTGGTTTTGAAGCCGACAGGGATGTTGTCGGCTCTTGGAACATCCGCTTGAGGGCCCTGAAGATGTGGGGAGTAACCGTTCCCCTCGAAAGCCCTCCGATGAAGACGGGAGGAGGGAAGGTTATCCGCTACGATAGTTTCACATGTTTTAAAAGTAGCGGATAACCAGAACGGGTCTGCTGAGGTAGAACTCCACCTTCACCCTATCCCTGTTTCCGAGCGTGTTGGTGTAATAACAGTCAAAGCGAAACGTCCTATGGAGAATCCTTGACCCTTTCACGTTGAAGCCCTCTATCCCTTTCATCCCCTCAACTATTTCCTGAGCAGAGGTCTCAACATCACCGTTGAAGTAGTCTATATCCATATCCTCAGAGAACCTCACCGTCCCAATTCTGGCTAAATAAACCCTGTTGAGTCCAGTGCCACCTTTTAGGATTGCCTTCTCACCGAAAATTTCCCACAGCTGGCTTAAGAGCAATGATATCTTCTCCTCCTTGTCCACGTAGTTCAAACCCCACCCGGTCTTCGCGGCTATGAGTTTTAGCATCCTTTCATCCATACGCCCACCCCAGAATCCTTTCCTTTCCGAGGTTGTCGATCAGCTTCCATTCCCTGACTCCCTCCCCCCTAGAAGGAAGGGTCGGAACTAACTTACTCCAGGCCCTAACCCTGCCCCTAAAGTATTCAATAACCTCCTCTGGAACATTGACACCAAGGCTTTTCACGAGCTCCAAAATGTAGCCTGTCCTCTGGCAAAGCGAATCACTTGCAAAGCGTTTAAAATAGCTCAAGAACTCCTCCCAGTCTATTTTTTCGGCTTCATAGAGGGCTTTCGTTATTTCGGAATAACCCCCGCAGTAGGCCGGCTTGTAAAAGCAGTCGAAGAAAGTTTTGGCCAGGGTGGACGTGTAGACCCCATCCTTAAGGGCCATTCCAATCGCTTTTTCTCCCAGGGCAATGGCCTTTATGGTGTATTCGCCTATTTCTCTCTTACCGGACTTTTCTGGTGTTGCCACAAAGATCGTGAAGGGCTCATACTCGATAAGGCCATAGAGCCTCAGTGCTGAAGAGAATGCAACGTAGCCCGGGAAAAGGGCGAGCGCTATCCGGTATGGGTTTTTTATCAGTGGCCTCCCCGGCTCTTCGTTTACCAGGTATATGCCCCTTTTAAGTCTGTAGAGGTAACCCTTTCTCGCGAGGCTCGAAAGCACTTTCTTAATCATGTCATCACTTAATTCCGGGAATAATCCCTTTATCTCTTGAACTGTCACTATATCAGCGCCTTTAATGACACTGATTACCCCCTGCTCAGTTTTTGTGAGATAGTAATTTTTCGCCATATGGTGACTATTATGGTCACCAACTTAATAAATTTTTCGGCATACCTACTAAATCTTTACTACCATTCATACAATAAAAATTTTTGACAGTAAAAATTAGCAAGATCAACCCCCGCTAAAACTATCATAAAAATTGTTATAAATCCAACTCAATGATAAGACTTGGGATAATATATGGATGTGGTAATAGCCATCGATGAAAGCAAGAACGCCGCGGCAATAATAATATGAGGATTTGCCCAAAAAATCAAAAAAGAGTTTATGGGAGTGAACTACCCTGGCCTTACGGGCGGGGTTTTGTGAGAGTTCATTCGGCATCCTGTTGCCAGTAGCCTCACTCTCACAAGCTGATTCACGCGATCACTACCCCCTACCCTCCCGGAATCAGGGAGTATTTAAACCTTCCCCCCCTCTCGGAAGGGCTCTTGCAAGCAACAGAGAGGCCAAAACATTAAAAAGAAAGCAAAGACACACCCACTCATCCGCCCTCTTCTCATCGGATGGGCTTCACCAAGGAGCAGGTGAAATGATCTGTTTTTCTAACACCGATTACTGTCTCCAATGGTTTGTATGGTTTCAACCTTTTTAAATCTTTTGAGCATTGCCCATCATCCCCTAACTTCTCCCAAATTGGAGAAATGCCATTAAAAACCTTGAAGAACTCACTGAACAAGCATTAAAACCCCAATGATCAGAATCACCACGTTGATAATCTTCTTTAACCTCTCTTTATCGGCTTTTGTGTTAGCATGACTCCCCAAATAGACACCCGGAACTGCTCCAAGGGCCAAAAAGAGAGTCAAGAAAGATATAAACAATATCCACTTTTCACTCCCTCATGATTTTAAGCTCATGACTTTAGGTAGCCCAATTCCCTGGCCTTCTTTAAGACTGCTTCAACTTCTTCTTCGGGAGTCATCTTTGAACTGTCAACTTTAACCTCCGGGTTCTCCGGCTCCTCGTAAACCCCATCGTAACCAGTTACCCCCTTTATTTCACCACGCAAAGCCTTGACATAGAGACCCTTTATCCCTCAATCAGCCACTTCCAAAGGGGAATCACTCTGACTTCTCTTCCATCTACCTCAATAACATCCTCCTCATCCCACGTTATCACACTCAGCTTTTTGGCCTTTAGCTCCTTCCCCACTGCCACCAGGTTCCTGACTTCCCTCCCATAATTATCCCGGGTTATTTCCTTCGTAACCTGTATAAGTTCCACAATTTTCAACCCCTTTTTCAGAACAAAGTCAACCTCTCTCCTAACATCACGCCAGTACCAAAGCTCATATCCTCTCCTAAGCAACTCAACAGCAACTGCATTCTCCATTTTTCTCCCCAGATTTGGTGATGAAATAAAGCCCGCACTCAAGAGAGCAGGGTCAACTACATACACTTTTTTCGGTGACTTCAGGCTTTCTCGCAGTTTATAAGAAAAGCGCTCTGCCTTGAGGATTATGAAAGATTCTTCAAGATAGTCAACATAGTTCTTTACCGTGTGCACGCTCCCTATATCCAGAGTGTTCTTCAGCCTCGTATAGCTGAATTCTCTGGCAAAGTTGGAGACGAGGTAAAGGGCGAGTTCGTAAAGAGTCGATGAATACTTTACATTTCTCCTCCTGACAACGTCCTTCATTATGATGCTGTCAAAAAGCATCTTGCCGTAGTTCCGGTAATCGTAACCCTTGACGACTATCTCAGGGAAGCCCCCCTTCTCCAAGTACTCTGAAAGTCTTGATAGCATTTTTCCTTCCTGAGGGCTTATCTCCACTTTTGGTTCCACTTTTTCAGCGCTTAAAAATTCTCTAAAAGAGAACGGAAGGACCTTAACCTCCCAGTACCTTCCAGTCAAATGTGTGGCCAGCTCACTGCTTAGCAGCTTCGAATTGGAGCCCGTGAGAACAACGTTATATCCAAGCCTCCTCATTCTGTCCACAAAAAGCTCCCAGCCTTCAACATTTTGGACTTCATCGAGAAAGAGTGTTTTAAAATCCCCGTAGACCTCATGGGTAAGCTTCAAAATTTCGTTAAAGTCTTCCGTTTTTGCCAGCACCTCGTCATCGAAGTTAACATAACCGAAGTACCCTTTAAGAGTCCTTGCTGCCAAAAAGCTTTTTCCTGCCCTTCGGGGACCGCTTATGACTTTTATTAGATCGGTCTGCAGGCCCTGCTTGAGTTTTTCCTCGGCCTCTCGTTTAACGTAGGGCTCTTTTTTCAGTCTCTCAAGTTCATACTTTTGAGTTATTATGTGCTCCCTCATCCTGTGCACCTAAAGAAATATAGTGCACAAAGTTTAAAAATTTTGTGCATTTTACTGCATAGTTCCTCATATAGTTTGAGATCAAACCTGATCCCACTAAGGCGAGGTTTGAAAAGAAAAAAGTAATCCCCATGAACTCTCACTGGCCGGTTCACACGGCCACTACCGGCTATCCCCCTAATGGAGGAATCGCCGGCTACTTTGCACACACCAACCCTTACGAGTTGTCCAGCCATTCGGCTGTTACGAGGTTATTATACTATACAACTTCAGAGTATTTAAACCTTACCCACCCACCTCCCCTTGCGTATCCCCTCCCTTTCGGAAGGGATCTTGCAAGCAACAGAATGATAAAATGACTCAATCGGCTTGTGCTCTTGGGCTCTCAATCCTCTATCCTCAGCATCCACTTCCATAGAGGAATTAGTCTTACCTTGATTTTGCCAATGTTTCTCTCCTCCTCAATGTCCCATGTGATGAGAGTGACTTTCTCATATCCAAATGTGTTTGCTGCTTTCTTCAGGCCTTTGAGCTCCCTTTCTAGAGTCTCAGGATCGTTGACATCGTAACTAACCTGAATTAGCTCTTCTTCCGGAACCACAAAATCCACTTCCCATCCTTCCCCAAGAGCATAATTTATTTCTTTTCCCCTGCGCAGGAGTTCTATAAAGACTGCATTTTCCATGAGCTTTCCAATGTTTTCATCAAACTTTGTGCTTAAAAAAGTGAGGAAAGCTGTATCCACAAAGTAAATCTTCTTGGGGTACTGGATCCTCAGCTTGACCTTTGGGGAGTAAATTTCCACAGGAAACATGAAGTAGCATTCTCTAAGATAATCAAGGTAATTTGAAAGTGTGGCTTTGCTTATGGAATATCCCATGCTCTTAATGGTGCGCTCCATTTTGCTAAGACTGAAGTACTCCGAATTTAAGAGAAGTCGTATGAAGGTTCTCAGTTCTCCCGGGTTTCTGACGTTGTATCTCTCTACAATATCAAGGGCTATTATTGTGTTGAAGTACTCTATAACGATCATTCTCTTTATCCTCGGATCTTCGGTTAATACAACCTCCGGAAAGCCACCATAAATGATGTACTCTCTCAAAAGCCTTAAGATCTCAGTTTTTTTCTCACTAAATGCAAGTTTTTTAATGTTGTCTGGGAGGGAAAAACCTTTGAAGTGAAGGAACTCGTGAAAACTCAAGGGGAAAACCTCAAAAGTTATTGCCCTGCCCCTAAGAGAAGTTGGGATTTCTCTACTTGAGAGCTTTGATGAAGACCCACTTAGAAACAGCTTTACATTTCTTCTAGAATCGTTCACCCTCCTCACCCATGAATCCCAATTGGCAATGTTTTGTATTTCATCAAGGAAAAGATAAAGCATTTTTTTCTTGCCGTATAGTTCCTCTATTGTTGGAATTAGCTCAGTAAGTGTTTTAATACTCTTTTCAAGTCTCTCGTCTTCAAAGTTTATGTAGAAGATTGATTCCTTATCTGCATGTTTTGAAAGCTCTCTCATGAGCTGAAACATTAGGTATGTTTTTCCAGTCCGTCTACATCCCGCGAAAGTTACGACCTTATTGAGGTGCCAAGGGATTAGAGAGCGATCGAAGTCTCTCTCGATGAGCTCAGGAGTCCAGTTCTCTTGCCACTCAACTATGACTTTTGCTAATTCTTCCTTCATAATTTTAGGTACGCTCTTAGGGTTTATAAAGGTTGTTTAGTATATTAAACAATCTATTATAAATAAGTGTTTATTATATCTACCCATTGACAGGTATCACACAATGAGACATACATGTGGCACACCCCCTTGGAGCCCTTTAAATTTAACAATCCAATCTCTTCCAATCTAGTGACCTTCTCACTCAAGGGCGAGTATCAGTTTTCTTCTTAATCAGGTGAACTAATAATGCTAGATAGGAGGGCAGTCTCCAAACTTTGATACTTGGCCCACTAGTTTACTTTTACAAAATAATTTTGGGTAGAATTTCAAATTAAAGTTTGATTTAAATAAAATTTATCAAACAATAACGTTTATATACTTCAAAAACCAATCATATAACGAGGGGCACTGTGTGGGAAGGGACCGAAGCGAAAGCTTCACCCTGATCCAGAGTCCATATCCAACCGTAAATCTGACAACTTACCCAGAGTTGTGGGGTTTATGAGTGAAGATACGGGCCCTGCCTCAGAGCGAAACTTCACTGAGGCCTCTGATCACGCGGTGTCCCTCACTTGTTCTATTAAACTCCAAAGTTACATTTTTGAAAACTTAGCAAAAGTTCTCCAGTCCCAAACTTTAATACCTTCTGGTTCTATCTTTAGTGCTTCCCTCTCCGGAACTATAAGAATCTTCTCTGCATTTTCAAACTCATGAAGCTTCTCCTCGATTTTTCTAATCTCCTCTTTCTTTACACTGTCCTTCCACTTAACCTCTGCAACTACTTTAACCTTTTTGTGATCCACTAATGCCACATCTACTTCCAATTGAGGCTTCGCAACTTTTACTGGTTGAAGCCCAAAATGCCTTACTAAAAAGTCTTCAAAAAACCATTCCATGTAAAGGGGCATCCTCTCTTTTAAGAGTCTTCTAATTTTTGACTCATCCATCTCGGCTTCAAAAAAAGCATGTTTGGCATTTAAATAAAAAGCGAAGTCTGTTATTGGCGACAAGTGTCTGTAATGTAGAGTCTTTCTCCTCTTCCCAAACAGAGGAATTGCTTTTACCACCCCCATCTGAATTAGATTCTTAAGGTACTGAGAGATTAATCCTGGGTTGTCCTTTTCAATGACCCCCCTTGAAAACAAGAAACTCGAAATTTCGGATGAAGAACCTCTTCCCCCTGCAATCGCCTCCAGAATACCAGCATATCTTGGTGTGTACTCAAGATCCTCCTCACTGAAGATTTCACCAATTAAATAAGGCACATAAGTTCTGAGTTCATCTTCCAGATTGTAAATAATATCCTCTCTGAGCCTCTCAGCCTTTGGAGCTAGCCAAGGCTCTCTAACAATACATGCTACCTCTAAGAGACTTTTCCCACTTAACCCAAGTGATTGGGCAAAGATTATAGAATCCCTTGGGTCCACAAGACCTACACTCTTTAATTCAAACAACCCCAGAAGAGGACTGTTCTTTCCAACTATCCTTCTAAAGTAATGCATAGTGGATGTTATCAAAGTCATCTTCCCTCGTCCACTCATGCCCTGTAACATTGAAAAGAAGGGCTCATTCAAACGATGAAATTCATCTATGATTATTCTCTCTTCAGTTTCAAGTAAGAGAGGTAACAACCTCCGAAATTCCTCTTGGTTTAATTCTTCCCCACTTTGAAGTTCTATGACAGTCTTACTTTTTGTTACAATGAAGTATTTGTTGTATCTGGCCTTCTCCCTAATATAAAACGTCTTTCCGGTCTTTCTCCTCCCATAGATGAGCAACCACTTTGAATTCAAAACTTTATCAAGTTCACGTCTTTGTATAATGATCATTATTATAATCACCATTATAATAACGGACATTATATATTTAAAAATCTTTTGAAGGAAGAACTCATACTGTCAGGATAAGCAGTAGGGCGTTAGATTTAAATCTCTGTTAACACTTCAGAAAAAGAAGGAGAAGAATGCAAACTGAAACCATTATTTATTGCTTACTTTCAGCCTTAAAACCTTTTCATAGAAACAAAATATCAGTTAAAAAGGCAGGAAAGTAGGATTATGCCTGACAGGCCTCAACTATACGACAGTCTGGGAACACTCCAAAAACCTCTTGGATGAATTTTGTTCACGTGACTTTTGTATTGAAGAAGAGTGATGAGCGCTGGTTCGGGACTTTGAAGAAGCGGATGAAACGCTTCTTGAGGACTGACCCCTCCCCGCCGTGAACGGCGAGGGTTCCAACGAGTTAACCCCTCACCAGTGGCGGGAAGGTTTGCGGGCCCATCACCTACTCCCGTTGCCAGTTTCAATTCAACCCGCAGGCCCGGTCTTCGGCCCATTACCCCTACCGCAGAGTTATTCGGGGTTATTGCTCCAAAGGCCAGCCTTGGAGTTTTAAACCACCAGAAGGCAGTTTTTGAAAAGACGCTTTACAGCATCTTCTCTCAAGCTTGGAGGGACATGATGAAATCAATTTAAGGGGGTTGTTCTTAAGTGACTCTCCCAAGGCCATATTACGTTAACAAGTTTAAAAAATTTCTGTAGCTTAAAGGTTTTCTCTTGAAAAGTTTATTACATCTCCACCCTAAAGGACAAGACTTTCAAGGGGTAACTGAATGACTTCAGGAAGTGATGCCACGATTATCCTATATGGTATAATAATAAAAAATTAAGAATGGCTCCTTCCTACTCTGAAATAGATAAATCCTAATTTTATAACTTTTTCAGCATCCAGAACATTCCTTCCATCGATTATCACTTTGTTCCTTACTTGTTTTGCTATTCCTTCTAAATCCAAGTCTCTGAACTCTTTGTGATCAGTCACTATAATTATTGCGTCTATGTCTTTGAAGTCTTCCTTCCACTCCACTCCAAAACGCTCAGCATCTTCTGGAGTGCACACCGGATCGTAAGCATAAACTTTAGCTCCCCATTCTTTGAGTTCCTTAATAATTAGAATTGCTGGACTCTTGGTGAACTCTCTAACACCACCTCTAAAGGTTAAACCCAAAACTAAAACATTACTTCCCTTTAATGATTTCCCAACCTCATTTAGACCCTTAATACTCAATTCAACAACATGGTGAGGCATGAAATCGTTTATCTCTCTGGCCGTTTTAATTAACCTTGGATTCGTCTTTTTGACCAAATTAATAACAAACCAAGGATAGATAGGAATGCAGTGGCCTCCCACCCCCGCTCCCGGCATGTGGAGGTGACAGTAGGGTTGTGTATTGGCTGCCTTAAAAATTTCTAAAGCATCCAGGCCATGCTCCTCACACCACAATGCCAGCTCATTTGCCAAAGCAATATTGACATCCCTGTAAACCCCCTCAAAGACTTTAACTGCTTCAGCTGCTTTTATAGAGCTCATCGGAATGACACCTTTTTTGTTGATCGTCTCGTATATGCCGATAACTGCTTCCAAAGTTTTTTCATCACTTGCCCCGACTATTTTAGGATACTGGCCAGTAATGTCCCTAATTGCGGTTCCACTCATGGTTCTCTCGGGAGCGTGAGCAAGGCCGAACTCACCAAGCTTGAGGCCGCTCTCCTCTAAAATCGGAATTAAGCTTTCTGTAGTTCCGGGAGGCATTGTTGCTTCCGTAATTACAATATCTCCTTTCTCCAAGCCCTTTGCAATTTTATGAGCAACATCGTAAACGGGGTCAAGCTTTAAGTTACCCCTATCATCAGTTAGCGTTGGGACGATGATTATCATTACATCAGCCTGCTTGGCGGCCCAGACACCATCGGTTGTGGCTTTTAACTTTCCGGCCTTTACGTTTCTCTCGACAAGCTCTGATAAGCCAGGTTCTTCATTAATGTGGTTAGTACCGCTGTTTATACTCTCAACAACTTTTTCATTGATATCAACACCAATCACATTAGCCCCATGCTCTGCAAAAGCAGCCGCCAAGGGAAGGCCCATCTTACCGAGACCATAAACGGCTACCGTAAATTCCCCCTCTTTGAAGGCCCGCTTAACTTCCTCCCTATTCAAACCAAGAAGCTTCATATCAATCACCTTAACTTCACTACCTCATCCCTACCAGCGCTCTCTAGAGCTTTAACTGCAACTTCAAGCGCATGCAGTCCATCTTCTCCACCGACTAAAGGAACTTTCTTTTCTTCTACACACTTTATGAAGTGTTCAAGTTCATTTCTCAGGGGCTCTTGCTTTTGGATTTTGGCCTCTTTAACCCATTCCTCATCATACACAACTAAACTCTGGTTTATATAGTCAAGGTAAGCTATTCCCTTCGTGCCAACAATGTTCAGAGTTCTCGTCTTATGAGGAGTTAGGCGGTTGGTCTCTATAACTCCATCCATGCCCTTATCAAACCCCAATAGGATCAGCGCATAATCATCCACCTTTGCGGGATGCTTCACATTTCTGGCCTTTGCATAAACCTCCTTCACTCTGGAATCCGCAAGAAAGCTCATAACATCGATGTCATGGACGGCTAAATCAATTATAACCCCCACATCTGCTATTCTCACAACCATAGGGCCCACTCTTTTTGCATTCATGGTTACTATCTCACCAAGAAGGCCCTGACTTATTGCTTCTTTCAACTTTAGCACTGCAGGATTAAACCTTTCCACGTGTCCGACCATTAGGGTGACATTATTCTTCTTTGCCGCCCTCATTATTTCTTGAGCGTTCTCAATGCTCTCGGCTATAGGCTTCTCCACCAAAACATTGACCCCGTTTTCAATAAACTCTAGAGCGACCTGCTTGTGGAGGGAAGTTGGAACTGCAATGCTGACTGCATCTAATCCCTCTTTTACAAGCTCTTTGTAATCACCAAAAGCCTTTGTTTTGAATTGGGAAGCAACCTCTTTGGCCCGCTCTAAGTTTGCGTCAGCAACACCAACGAGCTCAACCTTCCCTTCTCTTGCCATCTCAGAGTAAATCCTCGCATGATGGTAGCCCATGTTCCCAACGCCAACGACACCAACGCGAAGCATTTCAACCACCTCATAAGCCAGCCATCATCCAGTAGCGCTCTTTTTTCAGCCCCTTCTTTTTGAGCTCTTCAAATTTTTTCTTTGCAACATTATAAAAGCCATCGTCGTAAAGGACTTTTCCATACTCCATGGCATCAAGAGCGGAAGGGGAAAGATTTTCCAAGGCCTTTAAAAATTCTTTTCTTGTATAGGCAATAATGTCCACGGGCAAGAATTCCTCATTGAGCATATATAGCCCCCTCGTTCTTTCAAGTGGATTTCCCTTTAATTTATCGGAAATTACAATGATATCAAAATCGCTGGCCAAATTATAGTTTCCTCTAGCGTAGGATCCAAAAAGGATTATGGTGGCTTTGCCTTCTAGGTGCCTTGCGATTCTTTCAACGAATGCCTTGAGTTTTTCCAAGCTCATTTTTCAGGCCCTCAACGAATTTAATTATCTTTTCCACATAGGATATAAGTTCTTTGGCTATTTCTTCCGAATAATACTCAAAAGGGGCACCTTCGGAATATGCATCTGGGTATCTTGGAGCAATATAATTCCTGTCGAGCTCCATGGCGTAGTATAGGATTTCTTTTGGAACATCTATTCCAAGGGTGTTTAACTCCCGTAAGAGCTTGGTTATCGAATGTCCAATTGGTGCAAGGCCGATTCCTCTTAAAATGGCCTTGACAGCAAGTTCTGCAGCCTGTTGGGCTTTAAAACTTGCCCACTCATAGTAGGCATGCTCTAAATCGGAATATGCAGAACTTAAAGTCCTCTTGGCTTCTCTCATCCACCTCTCATATTCTTCCTCTTTAAACATATTTTTCACCATGACTAGGATTCATAAAGCATTTTGAGCGTGCTTACTATATAAGCTATGTCCTCCTCGCTAACGGCCGGATGCACCGGAAGGCTTAGCACTCTCTTTGAGGCTTCGATTGCGTTTGGGCAAATATCTTTTGGATAGCCGAGCTTTTGATAGAACGGCTGGTGATGAACCGGAATTGGATAATGTACTGCACTTCCAATCCCTTTTTCCCTCAATTTTGCCATGAGCTCGTCCCTGCTCAGTGGGAAATCATCTTCGACTCTTATTACATACTGGTGGAAGACGTGCTTAACTCTTTCATCAACGTATGGGGGAGTTAAACCATCGATTTTGCTTATTCCCTCGCTTAAGAGCTTGGCGTTCTCAATTCTCTTCTCGTTCCAAGCATCGAGCTTTCTGAGCTGAGCCCTTCCGATGGCGGCATTAATGTTTGTCATCCTCAGATTGTAGCCGAGCTCGACATGGAGGTACTTCTCAGCCTGCCCGTGGTTCCTAATCAAATCCGCTCTCTTGGCTAGTTCATCCTCATTCGTTACGACCATCCCGCCCTCCCCTGTAGTCATGTTCTTTGTGGGGTAAAAGCTGAACGCGGCAATGTCGCCAAAGGTTCCCACCTTTTGGCCCTCAAACTCTGCACCGTGGGCTTGGGCGCAGTCCTCAACGAGGTAGAGCTTGTAGTCCTCGGCAATTTCTTTAAAGGCCTTCATATCAGCCGGCTGGCCGTAGAGGTGAACCACCACTATGGCTTTCGTTTTGTCCGTTATTTTCTCAAGAACATCGTTTGGGTCAAGGTTGTAAGTTTTCTCATCTATGTCTGCAAAAACGGGCCTCGCCCCTTGGAATAGAATTGCATTCGCGGAGGCTATGAAGGTGAAAGGTGTTGTAATGATCTCATCTCCGGGCCCTATTTTGAGGGCTCTTAACGCTACATCCAAGGCAGCAGTACCATTTACAACGGCTATTCCATGCTTTGCCCCTAAGTATTGAGCGAACTCTTTTTCAAACTCTTTTACTTCCTTTCCACTCGCCAACATTCCACTCTTCAAAACCTCAGTTACGGCGTTTATTTCTTCTTCGCCAATCAAGGGTTTAGCAATTGGTATCATTTAAAGCACCTCACAAGTCTTTTTCTTTCAGGTATTTTTCATAATCTTCTCTTTTGATTTTAACCTCTCTCCCACAGTGGGAGCATTTGAATATAACATTACCCTCATTTTCACCAATCTTTTCCTTTAGTTTTCTTCCGCAGTAGCAGACGAAACCCTTCAAACGGGCCGGGTTTCCAAAAACTAACCCGAATGGTGGCACATCTTTGGTAACAACAGCTCCAGCCCCTACCATAGCGTATTCACCAATCGTTACCCCGCAGACTATGGTTGCATGGGCCCCAATGCTTGCGCCCTTCTTTACTAAAGTTGACACCAGTTCCCAGTCCTGATTAAAGGCCCTTGGATAAAGATCATTGGTGAAAGTCATATGCGGGCCGAGAAAGACATCCTCCTCAACCTTGACGCCGCGATAAACGCTCACTCCGTTCTGGATTTTCACGTTGTTGCCTATCTCAACTCCCACGTCGATGTAAACGTCCTTTCCAATGTTGCAGTTTTTGCCTATTTTTGCCCCCTTTCTTATGTGAGCGAAGTGCCATATTCTGGTTCCTTCTCCGATTTCAACGTTTTCTTCCACAACAGCCAAAGGATGAACGAAATACTTTTGAGTCATTGACCACACCAATTTATAAAAAGTGCGCAATAATAAAAAAGTATCGGGTGAAATAATGGAGCTTCCATTTGTCTCGGTTATAATTCCCGCTTACAACGAGGAAAAATACATCGGCAAATGCCTCGAGGAATGGGTTAATCAAGATTATCCGAAAGACAGGTATGAAATTCTCTTGTATGATGGAATGAGTACCGATAAAACCGCAGAGATAGTGAGAGATTTTGAACGTAGATATCCAGAGCTTGTGAAATACCGAAAAAATCCGAAGAGAAGACAGGTTTATGCCTTTAACATAGGAATCCAAGAGGCAAGAGGGGATTTCTTCATAATTTTTGGTGCTCACGCTTATCCTGAAAGAGATTTTTTAAGAAAAAGTGTTGAAACTTTTTTGGAAATTAAGGAAAAGGAACCAAAGCTTGCTGGAGTGGGAGGTAAAATAATCAAACTCTATGAAAGTAGACTGGCCAAGTTTGTAGCTTTAATCTACTCCTCACCTCTTTCTGGTGCAAGCACATTTTGGTATGAAGAAAAGCCACATTTTGCCAAAACTGTTGCCTTCGCGCTTTATGACAAAAAAATCGCCGAGGAAATCGGGGGTTTTGATGAGGACATGTTGACCGGAAACGACTTCGAGTTCAACCTGAGAATAAACAAGAGGGACTACAAACTGTTCTTTAATCCTGAGATTGTAAGCTACTACTTCGCCCGCTCAACGTGGAAAGGATTCTTAAAGCAGAGCTTCAACTATGGTGCGGTTAAAAGCATGGCAATAAGAAAAGGCTATTTCTCTCCCCTGTGGATTTTTCCTATAGGGTTTCTAGGGTTTGAAATGTTAATTCCTTTTTGGAGCATTTTAATGTGGCCATTTATCCTTTACTGGCTTTTGCTTTTCGGTGAGGGTTTTAGGCTATGGCGAAGAACAAAAAACGCCGATGCTCTTGCACTTCCTCCGGTAATGTGGCTCTTCCATAACTTAATAAGCTTTGGATTTATAGCTGGGTTGTTGCTTGGAAAGAGGGCCTATAGGTGATGAAATGAGGATAGTAATGACTGTTACAAATCCCTTCAAACCTGATCCAAGGGTTTATAAAGAAGCAAAAAGTCTAGCCAAGCATGGACACGAAGTTTACATCATTGCGTGGGATAGGGAGGGGAAGTACCCTAAAGAAGAAGTTATTGAAGGCTTTAGGGTTATTCGAGTTGGTCCCAAAGCAGGATACGGGCCGTTGATGGCGTTGAAGCTCCCACTATTTTACCTAAATGCTTTTAGAGTTATTTTAAAGTTGAAGCCAGATGCCATACATACTCATGATTTTGATACTGCTGTGTTAGGGTTTTTCTTCAAAAAACTCAAGAAAAAAGTTATGTGGGTTTATGATGTACATGATCTTTATGAGAGTTTTGTCCGGAATAACAGAGTTTCATCTCTGATAAAACGATTAGATTCGATTATTATGGGAAAAGCTGACATTGTTATCACTGTTAACCAAGAAATGATGAAAATACTGCTTGAAAGGGCTCGTCCTAATATGACAGTAATAATTATGAACACTATAAATCCTTTTGGTGTGTCTCAAAAAAAGGCTAAGATCTTTACGATTTTTTATGGTGGAGTTTTGTCAGAGGGTCGTTTCGTTAAGGAGATAGTTGATATATCTTCTACTCTCGATGTTAGTATTCGAATTGCAGGTAGCGGAACTCTTAAGGACGAAATAAAATCGTCCTCGGCAGTTTATTTGGGACATGTACCTCATGAAAGAGCCTTGGAGGAACTTTCAAGGGCACATGTTACTTTTATCCTATACGATCCTAGCGTTCTTAATAATAAGATCGCATCCCCTAACAAGCTGTTTGAGGCCATGTGGACAGGAACTCCTGTTCTGGTCGTTAAAGGAACACTTCCCGAAAAGCTTGCGGAGAAGTTTGTGATTCCAGTTGATTACTCAAAAAGTGCCGTTAAGAAGGCACTTAAAGAAATCATTGAGACCCCCAAAGTCATAAAAAAGAAAGCTCACTTTGGCAGGAAAATTTTCCTAAAGAAATACACATGGGATATAATGGAGAAGAGGCTTATCAAACTTTACTCGGAGGTGCTCAAATGAAGATAGCAACAATCGTTGGTGCTCGTCCGCAGTTTATTAAGATGGCTTCAGTTTCGAGGGAGCTTGAGAAGAAAGGGTTGGATGAAGTTATTATCCATACTGGTCAGCACTACGACTACGAGATGAACAAGATTTTCTTCGATCAACTAGGCATACGTGAGCCTGATTACAATCTCGGCGTGGGCTCCGGAAGTCATGGCTACCAGACTGGTGAGATGTTGAAGAGGATAGAGGGGGTTTTGATGAAAGAAAAGCCAGATCTTGTTCTCGTTTATGGGGACACTAATTCAACTCTCGCTGGAGCTTTGGCTGCCGTGAAGCTTCACATTAAAGTTGCCCACGTTGAGGCCGGCTTGAGGAGCTTTGATAAAAGAATGCCCGAAGAAGTGAATAGGGTTTTGACCGATCACATTAGTGACTACTTGTTTGCTCCCACAGAAACTGCAGTCAAAAACCTCCATAATGAAGGAATTAAGGAAGGAGTTTATTTAACCGGAGATGTAATGTACGATGCACTACTCTATAACATCAAGGTTGCCGAAAGAGAATCAAAGATTTTGGATGAGTTGGGATTAAGACCCAAGAAATATATATTGGCTACGGTCCACAGGGCAGAAAATACTGACAACAAGAAGAATCTTGAGAACATAGTCAATGCATTTATTGAGAGTGGTGAGTTAATAGTTTTTCCGGCTCATCCAAGAACCAGAAGATACCTTGAACTATATAACCTTATCGAGAAAATTAAAAATTCGAATAACTTACTGCTTGTTGATCCTGTTGGTTACTTTGACATGCTGGTTCTCGAAGAAAACGCTAAGAAAATACTGACTGATTCCGGTGGTGTTCAAAAGGAAGCTTACTTCCTTAAAGTTCCCTGCATAACTTTACGTGAAAGGACTGAGTGGGTTGAAACCGTCAAGGATGGATGGAACATATTGGTGGGAGCAGATAAAGAAAAGATACTGTGGGCCATAGCTGAGTTCGAGCCTAGTGGAGAAACATATACTTACAAGTTTGGTGATGGTAAGGCCAGCAAAAGGATAGCAGAAATATTATGGCAAAATGGCTCTTAACAATTTTGTAGAGGGTGATGTGTAGTGTGTGGTATTAATGGGTTTTCGTGGAGTGATGTGAAGCTTGTTCGGGAGATGAATGATGCTATTCGCCATCGTGGGCCTGATGATGAGGATATTTATGTTGATGAGAATGTTAGTCTTGGACATGTAAGGCTTGCGATTATTGATCTCTCTCCAAAGGGTCATCAGCCGATGAGATATGAGAAAGATGGGAGAGAGATTTGGATTGTCTATAATGGTGAAGTTTACAATTTTATGGAACTTCGCAAGGAGCTGGAAGAAAGGGGATATACTTTTAATTCGAACACTGATACGGAGGTTATTTTGGCAGCTTACTTGGAGTGGGGTTTTGATTGTATTAAAAAGTTTAATGGTATGTGGGCTTTTGCAATTTATGATAAGGGTAAGAATCTGCTCTTTCTAAGCAGAGACAGATTTGGAATAAAACCTCTATACTACTATTATGATGGGCAAAACATTATTTTCAGCTCAGAGATTAAAGCAATACTAGAGCACAACATTGAAAGGAAACCTAATGATTCTGTAATCTTTGATTTTCTTTATTACAATCTCCTTGATCACACAGAAGACACATTCTTTGAGGGAATAAAGAGGTTAATGCCCGGTCATAGTGCTGTTTTTGATTTAACAACTAGGAAACTTAAAACGTTTAAGTACTATGAGTTGCGTGAACAAGTGAAATTAAAAACAGTTATTACAGAAAATCCTGCTGTTTTTAGAGACATATTCAAAAAGGCCGTTCAGAGACGTTTAATAGCTGACGTTCCAGTGGGTTCGTGCTTGAGTGGTGGTCTTGACAGCTCGAGCATTGTATGTATGATGAGGGAAATTAACAAAAACCTTGAAATAAAGACATTTTCTCTTGTTTTCCCAGGGTTTAAACTTGATGAAAGCAAGTATCAGGAAAGTGTTGTTCGTGAATGTAACGTTAAAAGGTATACTACAACATTTACTGTTGGTGATATACTACGAGACATTGATGACTTGGTATACAGCCAAGAGGAACCGTTTTTCACACTTAGCATCTATGGGCAATACAGAGTTATGAAACTTGCTAAAGAACACGGGATGAAAGTTTTGCTAGATGGACAGGGAAGCGATGAGATACTTGGAGGTTATCACCATTTTTTTGAATATTACTTTGCTGAACTTTTTAGAAGTTTTAGATGGATAAAACTGATAAGTGAGATAATAGCCTATTACAAAACTTACAAATCATGGAGCCCTATATCGAATATGATTTTCTATCTTTCTCCAAAGTTCGTGAAACGTTTGCTCTGGAAGAGGCGCTTTCCGTATTTGGCAGATGATTTTGTTGAACGATATAAAGATAGGGGGTCCAAAGAACCCCAATGGGGTGCTAAAAGTTTAAAAGAAGCTCTAATTCTTGCGGAAACATATTATTCTCTTCCCCACCTCCTTAGATTTGAGGATAAAAACTCAATGAGATGGAGCATAGAGAGTAGGGTTCCTTTCTGTGACCATGAACTTGTTGAATATGTACTCTCCCTACCTGCCGAAGCCAAGATCGATAAGGGTATCACCAAAAAGATTTTGAGAGAGGCTCTAAGAGGTATTTTGCCAGAGGATATCAGAACTAGGACAAGTAAAATTGGATTTGCAACTCCCGATGAAGATATATTGAGAACGGAGGTAGGGTATACATTCGCCAAATCTATAATAGAGTCGAATAGTTTTTAAGAAGCGGAAGTACTGGAAGGCTGATGTTGTGAAAAAAATGCTTGAAGAACACTATCTTGGAAGGAAAAACTATCCCCAAGAACTCTGGAAGGTTATAATCCTCGATTTGTGGTTTAGGAGGTGGATTGATGAACAGTAACGTGCTCATGATACTCAACAATGGTTATACTCACGACCCCAGGGTTACTGCTGAGGCTGAGAGCTTGGTTAAACATGGTTATAAGGTTAAGGTTATCGCATGGGACAGAAAAAAGGAGTATCCTTCTTACGAAACAATTAATGGAGTTGAAGTGATCCGCATTAGAATACCAAGCATTATTGATAAACTCTTGCCTTTTGAGATATTAAAGGTCCCTATCCCGAAAGGTACTTAAGTTTAGTCCTAGGAGGATACGAAAGAAATGGAGCTGGAGAACGAAGGGAAAAAGGTGGTGGTAATTTATGCGAAATCTCTTGATAATCACCAATTCATACCCGAATAAAGATAATTCTTTTCATGGGGGAGTATTCGTTAAGGAACAGGTAAGATATCTAGAGAATTATTTCGAAAATGTTTACGTTATCTCACCTCAACCATGGGGGTCTAACAGAAACCTCCGCGATTACGAGTATGATAACGTTAGAGTCTACTATCCCCGGTTCTTCCACGCTCCCGTAGAGTTCTTTAGAAAACGTCTCGGTGACAGCTTCTTTAAAGCTGCATTGAGGATTATTAAACGTGAGAAGCTTGAATTTGATCTAATCCACGCACATTTCACATGGCCGAGTGGGTATGCTGCAGCGAAGCTATCAAAAGAGTTCAGCGTTCCACTGGTGATTACTGGTCATGGTTACGACATTTATGAGCTTCCGTTCAGGGGCAGGGAATGGTTTAAAAAAGTTAAATTTGCCTTGGACTCTGCAGATCACATAGTTACAGTAAGTAAAAGCAACTTTACAATACTTACCACCAAGCTCGATATTCCTGAGGACAAAATCTCTGTAATTCCTAACGGCTTCAATTCCCATAAGTTTAGGCCAATGGACAAATTACTTGTCAGGGAACAACTTAACCTTCCGCGGGACAAAAAAATAATTCTGAACGTTGCTAACTTGGTGCCAGTAAAGGGTCAAAGCTATTTAATTGAAGCTATGGAGAAAGTTGTGAGTCATAGGAAGGATGTTATGCTTATCATCGTTGGAGATGGGCCGCTCAAAAAGGAGTTAGAGATTCAAATTAAAAAGTTGAACTTGGAAAATTATGTTATGCTTGCTGGAGCTAAACCCCACAGCGAAATCCTCCTGTGGATGAACGCTGCTGATTTATTCGTTTTGCCGAGTTTGAGTGAGGGGAATCCCACGGTGATGTTCGAGGCTCTCGGCGTTGGTTTGCCCTTTGTTGGGACCGCTGTCGGCGGTGTGCCCGAGATAATAACCTCCGAGGATTACGGCTTGCTCTGCCCACCAAAGGATCCAAAGTGTCTTGCAGAGAAAATTTTAATAGCACTTGAGAAAGAATGGAACAGAGAGAAAATAATGAACTACGCAGACCAGTACACATGGGGGAATGTAGTTAATCAAATTCTGGAGGTCTACCAATGTCTCTTGCGAGGATCACCATGAAACTTAAGCCACTTATTCATTACGTTCTGAGCAGAATCTTCGCAAAGATAAATCGCCTCATACCTAAGGATGGGAGAGTGATCATGTTTATCTCAACCCCCGATTTTAGCGATAATCCCAGGTATCTTTATGAAAAAGCAAAGGAGCTTCTTGAAGGTTATAAATTTGTGTGGGTGGTAAATGATAAGACCAAGTTCCAAAACCTTGATAATGAATCAACGGTCTTTGTCCAGTACAGAACCTTTGAATATTTAAAGTGGATAATAAAGGCAAAATACTTAATTCTTTCCCATGGCGTTCCCTACTGGAAGTCAGGGAATCAAATAGCTATTTTGTTGTGGCATGGCCTTCCTATAAAGCGGGACGGAGTTTGGATTAAAAATTATTGGCACATTCTACCTGATTTCCTAACAGTCCCTTCTCGATTTGTAGGGGTTATTTACTCATCTCTTTTTGGTGTTCCTCCTCAAGACATTTTGGAGCTAGGCATCCCTCGCACTGACGTTCTTTTTCTTAATAAAAACAATGAAAAGTTAAAAGTTGAATTGAAAGAAAAACTAAATTTACCTCTAGACAAAAAAGTAGTTCTCTATGCTCCTACGTGGAGAGAGTGGAATCCTACCTTTCAATTCAAACTATTTTTAGAACTCGCAACAAATAAAGAACTCCAAAAAGTACTCAAAATCAACAATGCAATGCTTGTATTCAAACCTCATCCCCAAGAAGAGGCAAATATTTTATCTTATGAATTTCCAAAGAACTTTCATATAATAACTTCAAATAATATGCTTAAGAAGGGATTGACAACTAACGAGCTCCTTCTTGTTAGTGATTTACTTATTACGGACTATTCCTCTATTTTTTGGGACTATTTAATCCTAGATAGACCTATGATATTTTATGTTCCAGACATTGATGATTATAGGGCACACAGAGGTTTAATATTAGAACCCTTCGAGGAGTGGGTTCCCGGGAAGATTGCGTACTCTGTAGATGCCCTTGTAAAAACTATTTCAGGCGTTTTAGAAGAGGGGAAAGATGGATTTGAATACAAGAGAAAATGGCTCAGAAACATTATGTACAAACATCAAGATGGCAAGTCTTCGGAAAGAATAATAAGGTATTTCTTCCATATCTCTAGAGGTGAGATATGATGGACAAGACTGTGGCAATAATCCTAGCTGGTGGGGTTGGTTCAAGGTTAGGCTGGGAAACACCTAAGCAGTTTGTCAAAATTGCTGGTAAGAAAGTTATTGAACATACTCTCGATGTCTTTGAGACTCATCCATTAGTTGATGAAGTCTATGTGGTCATTAACCCATATTATTATGATTACTTTTTAGAGACAATATTGCCAAAATACAAGAAAATTACCAAAGTATTAAAGGGAGGTTCAACAAGGCAAGAGTCTTCGAAAATTGGTGTTTATGCAATTGATGATAATAGTGTTGAGAAAGTATTAATTCATGATGCAGTAAGACCCTTAATCACAAAGGACATTATAACAAACGTAATTAAAGCCCTAGATGTTCATTGCGCTGTTGATGTTGTAATACCTGCTATCGATACAATTGTCGTATCTGATGGGAGAACAATCCTTAGAATTCCTAATAGAAAGTTTCTCTATCAAGGTCAGACTCCCCAAGGATTCAGACGCGAGGTCATACTAAAGGCTCACAAACTTGCAGAGGATGAAGGATTTAACCAAGCTACAGATGATTGTTCTTTAGTACTTAGGTATAACCTCTGTGACGTTCACGTAGTTTCTGGTAGTGTAACTAATGTTAAGTTCACATATAATGTTGATTATTATGTGCTAGATAGGCTTTTCCAGCTAAGAGGAGAGTACCTTATAAATGAAAATACCACCAAAGTAGAAATTGAAAGCAAGTTATCTAACCTAAAGGATAAAGTCATTGTAGTGTTTGGAGGCACCAGTGGTATTGGAGAGAAAATAGTTGAAATTGCTAAACACTACGGTGCAAGAACTTATGCATTTTCTCGCAAAACGGGTGTCGATGTTAGTAACCCAGACTCCATTGATGAAGCTTTAAAGTCAGTATACGAAAAGGAAGGTACAATTGACTATATCGTCAATACTGCAGGAACCCTTAAGATGGGTTCTTTAGAGTCTCGGGAAATAACAGATATTGTTGAGGAAGTTAATATTAACTTTTTAGGATCTGTGTTCGTCACAAAACTTGGACTAAAGTACATTAGGAACGGAGGATCTATAATTCTTTTTGGTTCTAGCTCATATACTCGTGGAAGAATGAATTATTCAATATATTCTGCAACTAAAGCGGGTCTAGTGAATTTCGTTCAGGCAGTATCGGATGAAGTTAGTGACAGAGAGATCAAAATTTCCATCATCGTGCCTGAAAGAACTAAAACCCCAATGCGACTCAAAAATTTTGGGAAAGAACCAGATGAGACACTACTTATGCCAGAGACTGTTGCTTATGTCACTCTCTTGGCCTTAGTATCAGGAGTTACTGGACTTCCAATTCACGTTAGAAAAGATGTTGAAGAAAAAATCTTAAGGAAGATTGGTTTTATAACTACTTAACACTACTATTTTTAGTGTTTAATATTTTTGAACTCAAGACACTTGCCAATCCTTGACTTATTACAGTCGCTATGGCAGCTCCCTCTGCACCAAAATTGATGATAAGAAAATAATTCAGAGCAACATTCAGCAAAGCCGTAAATCCCGTTATCTTCGTAAATGCCAATTCCTTCCCGGTAGCGTTCATATAGCTTCCTAATAGAGAATTCAGAAACATGAACGGAACTGCGAAAGCCAAAATCTTCAACACGGGGACACTTGGGAGGAACTCCTCTCCAAAGACTATCAAAATCCCAAGCCTAGCAAAGATGTAATAGCCAGCTAAACCAACAACTCCTAGAAAGACAAGCATCTGAGAGCTCTTCTTAAACAAAACATTGAGAGTTGTCTTGTCTTCTCTCCATAGTCTTGCCATGGAAGGCATCGTCGTTGAGACAACAATACTTGGAACAAAGAGAGAAACCTCTATCAGTGTATACGCTGCCCTATAAATTCCCGTTTCGTAATCCCCTTTAAGAAGATTCAACATTACCATGTCCGTACGGTAATAGATCAGAGTAAATAATCCGATTAGCCAGAATGGATAAGATTTTTTCAAAAGGCCTTTCCACATCTCGGGCCTAAAGCGGATTTTAAGTTCATCAACAAACTGAAGACCCCACTTTATCCTCAACAGCTCTCTTAGGGTGTAGCCTGCTAAGAGCATAACTATGAAGAGTGATAGCGATTTGAAAGTGTAGAGAACGGCCCCACCAACAAAAAATGCCCAAAACCTCTCAATGGTTATCGCTAGAGCCTCATACTTAGTGATCTCGTAGGCGTACATAATGCGAACGAAGAGATATGAAATCCATGTCAATATCGCTTCGGCTCCAGCCAAGATTATGAGAATCTTCATCCACTCCGGCTTCGGAAGGAAAAGTGTTATTCCTACAATAACCAAGAAATTAACAATCGCGAGTATGATCTTAAGACCCAAGGCACCCGGAAGCAGCTCGTTGAGCTTCTCCCTATCCCTGGCAACTTCCCTCATAAGATAATAACCAACACCCAAATCAGAGAATATCCCGAGAAGCCCCACGTAGTAGAAGATGAACGAATACTGACCGAGTCCTTCCGGGCCTAGGGTTCTGCTTAAAAGTACTACCACACCATAGGCTAGGAGTTTTGAAATAACCTCAGCACCAAATAACCAGCCCGCGTTTTTGATCAGCCTTAGTTTTAAGCTCTCAGTCATAGCCCTCAAAACCTAATGAAAGGCACAGTATAAAAACCTAATCTCCCCTCTGTATCTTAGCATGCCCTCCAACCAAGCTCTTCTTAAGCTCGAGATTCCTTATCTCGCACTTCTCATCTATTATGGAGCGCCATATTGTAGAACCCCTGATAACAGTGTTACCAAAGATTATCGAATCGCTAACATCGGAGTTCTCAATCACGCAGTTCTCCCCAATGTAGGCGTAGGGCCCAACTATCGACCTTCCGAGAATTCTCGCACCCTTCTTTATAACCACAGGATTGATTATCTTAGAATAAGAACTTATCTGAATCTCTTCAATCTGACTTTCCTTCAAAAGGGTTTTCATAGCCTCCAGATAACTGTCGGCCGAACCAATATCATACCAGTAGTCATCGAACTTGTATGCATAAATTTCAACGTCCTTCTTAAGAAGCCACTCTATGAAATAGCCCGGCGAATCTCTGTTGCCCTCTTCGAGGTATTCACCAACCTTCTCTATAACATCCTTTGGAAAAGCATAAACGCCAGTGCTTATCAATGTGGACTTTGGTTGCAGGGGTTTTTCCTGAAAATCAATCACTCTATCCCCCTCAACCAGCACCACACCATACCTCTTCGCTAACTCAAAGTCACCAACGTCGTAAACAGCTATTAATGGCCTTCCACTGTAGTGTTTCAAAAACTCCCCCAGAGAAAAGGAGAACAGATTGTCACCAGCAACTATAAGGTAATCATCAACCCCAAGTTCTGATACTGCATATTTAATAGCTCCAATAGTCCCCAGTTTTTCCTCTTCGCTTATAGTTTCCTCCACAATAAGCCCAATGTTGTTTTTTTCGGCCCAATTCTTAAAATGCTTCTCAAAGAACTTGTTGGTTGACACATGAACTTCCAAACCAAGATCCTTGGTCTTCTCAAGGATGTAATCGATGATGTATTTATCTCCCACAGGTAAGAGGGGTTTTGGTTTACCCTTTGTGATCGGCCACAAACGAGTGGCATATCCTCCGGCCATGATAAGGACTTTCATTTATTACACCACCTTATTCTCGTAATGTCTCCCGGATTTTATTCAGAAATTCCTCAACATCACGAACATCGTCCTTAAGATAATGGTAAATCTTTTTGTCGTTGATCTCCCAATATATGTGCACAAGCCTGTTCCTGAACCTAACCATTAGCATTAAACGTTTCCCCAAATGTTCACTTATAATACCATTCTCTACTAAAACTCTGAAAGTGTCAGCGTAATCTTGGGGAAGCCTCATACGATTTTTAGAAATTAAGTGATATGCAATATCAATACATGCTTCGATAGCAACTAACAGATTATATTTGGCGCTTGAAATGTAATGCTTGTTCTTTAAAAAGTCCTCTTCAGAGAAACTTGAAAGTTCTCGAAGGTTCTGTAAGGCATTCTCCGCTTCTGAAACACGCTTCATGATTTTTTCTTTGTCATATTCCAAGGAGATCCCTCCCATACCTCCTGAGATAATAAGAATAATCATGATACTCACGCAAAGTCCCTTCCTCAAACTCACATCTGGCATTATCATCCCTACTAAAAAGGAGCTCTCCCTCAAGAGCCTTAAATCTGAACGTCACCGGAGCATCATTAATAACCCTAACATCAACTGGAAACCCTACAAACCATGTTAGCTCCTCTTCCATCTCCAGCTCATAGGCTAAATCGTGATCTCCATCAACGTAAATAGCAACGTCAATGTCTCTAAATGGACGGTTTTCAATGAAAGATCCGTGAATATAAGCAAACAAAACCTCTTTCCGATTAATTAAAAAATCGGTAATCCTCTTCTTTATCTTCTCTCTATCCTCGGATGGTAAGTTGTATATCCTCATGTATTAAAATTCACATCTGAAAACTAAAAAACTTTCCCTAAAGCTTAAGAGAACTACTATTAAAGTTAGTTTGGTGATAGAATGAAGGTACTCGTAACTGGCGGTGCCGGGTTTATAGGCTCTCACCTTGTGGATAGACTTATGGAGGATGGTCATGAAGTTAGAGTTCTCGATGATTTAAGTGCAGGGAGCTTGGAAAACCTCAAAGGGTGGATTGATCACGAACGTTTTGAATTTATGCATGGAGACCTGAGAAGGAGAGACATTTGTGAAAAAGCAGTTAAAGGAGTGGATGCCGTTTTTCATCTTGCTGCAAATCCTGAAGTGAGGATTGGCACCCAAAGTCCAGAACTTTTATATGAGACCAACGTTCTCATAACCTACAACCTCCTCGAGGCCATGAGAAAAGAAGATGTAAAAGCACTGGCCTTCACTTCCTCATCCACAGTTTATGGGGAGGCAAAGACGATACCAACTCCCGAGGATTATGGGCCCCTGGAACCGATAAGCGTCTATGGCGGGGCAAAGTTGGCTGCCGAAGCATTGATATCAGGCTATGCCCACACATTTGACGTAAAAGCCGTGGTCTTCAGGCTGGCAAATATAATAGGGAAGAGGTCAAACCATGGAGTTATCTATGATTTCATAAACAAACTCAAGAAGAATCCAAACAGATTGGAGATTTTAGGTGATGGAACACAGAGGAAGAGCTACCTCCACGTTAGCGATACCGTTGAGGCCATGCTTTATTTATTTAAAGAGTTTTTAAAGGAGGACAAAATCTACGATGCTTATAATATCGGCAGTGAAGACTGGATAACTGTGAAGGAGATAGCAGAGATAGTGAGCAGGGAGATGGGCTTGAATCCAGAGTTCTATTTCACGGGTGGCGTTGACGGCGGAAGAGGATGGAAGGGAGACGTTAAAGTGATGCTCCTTAACATCGAGAAGGCCAAAGCCAAGGGCTGGAAGCCGAAGATGAACAGCTACCAAGCGGTGGAAAAAACGGTTAGGGAGCTATTGGGCAAAGAATAATTTTCTATTTGGGGAGGAGCCACTTCCACAGGGGCATAACTTTGATTTCCTTCCCTTTCTTCTTAATTGTCTCCTCCTGATCCCATGTTATGAGAAGCAGGTCTCTGCAATTGAGCTCTTTTGAAGCCCCGACCAAGGCAGAAATTTCCCTTTCATAGTTGCTTTCATTGAGCTCATAAGTAACCTGAATTGCTTGCTTTATCCTTCCTTTCTCCAGTATAACAAAATCCACTTCCTTTCCATCCCTTGTTCTGTAGTAAAATACGTCTCTATTCGGCTCCAAGTCAAACTTTAAAAGTTCGGTAAAGACCAAGTTTTCTAACAATCTCCCCTCATCTTGGACGCCTAGACTTGTCAAGAGTCCGTTGTCCACCAAATAGGGCTTGAACCCGTACAGCTCCTGAAGCTTGTATGACTTTATTAGAGCCCTGAGGGGATAGAACACAAGAGAGTCTTCCAGAAATTCTAAGTAGTTTGCAACCGTTGTCTTTCCTACGTTAATGCCGATCCCTTTCAAGTTTTTGTATGCCTTGGAAATGGAAAGGTGAGTGGAAAACGCAAGCATCCTGAAAAGGAGCTTTAATGCCTTGATATTGACGATCCCCCACCGCTCAACGATATCCTTGTAGATCATCAAGTCAATTATCTCTCGAAGAATCTCCCTTCTGAGAGAAAAGTCCAATACGACCTCGGGATAGCCTCCCCAAAGGAGATATTGCCTAAGCAGCTTCTTGATCTTAGCCTCCTCATAAGTGGAGTAGAATCTATCAACCTTTATCCCATGAGAAACCAGTATCTCCCTGAATGAAAAGGGATAAACCCTTATAGGAACACTCCTCCCTCTCAGTTCAGTTGCTATTTCTTTTGATAAAAGCCTGGAGGAAGAACCCGAAACAATCACCCGCTGATTTTTATCAAGTAAGAACCTCACGAACTTTTCCCAATTTTTAACTGTTTGAATTTCATCCAAGAAAAAGTAGTTATGTCCCTTTACATTTTCAGGAAATTGGGAATAATAGACATCCAAGAGGCCCAATAAATCATCCAAAGTAGTATCTATTATCCTGGGATCTTCCAAATTAATGTAGATCGTCTCTTCTTTCCTAACCCCTTGTTTTAAAAGTTCTTTAATTATCTGGAACATGAAATAAGTTTTTCCAGCTCTTCGTGGCCCAATAATGACCAAAGCTCTTTGGACCTTAGGTATGCTGTAATTTATATTTCGCTCAACAAGTTTAACATCCCACTCAAGGTAGTCTCTTATTATCCTGGCCCAGACTTCTTTTGATATCATGTACTATGTATAGTGCTAATACTTTATAAATGTTTGTACTATCAATAGTCCAGTGGAAATAATGTGTGATCATCACAGTTTCTCAGCCAGTTTTAGTGTTATTTTGCTTTCTATTATGGCTGCAATGAGTATTAAAGCTATTGATACTCCCACAAGTTTAAAGAACTCTTTAGCATCTTCTTCTGTAATCATTTCTTCCTTTTTACCCAAGGCAAACCTCAACAATTCATAAGGAATTTTAAAGCCTGCAGATCCAGCTATAATTAAGCCAGGGATTTCAAAAATACCGTGGGGAAGCACTAATAGAAGGGTTCTAAAAACTCCAATTTGAGTCGAAGTTGTTCTTACAGCCGAACCCAAAATAAAGCCATTAGAGAACAGATTCACTAGCGTTATTACACCAAGCGTTACTGCACCGCACCATAACAAAAAAGCCACCTTAATATTGTGTTTAAAAAAGAATAAAACTCCTGGGTTGGAATTGTCAAAAGGATCAAAGCCAAAATACGCTGAATAATCATTAAATAATGCGGAAAAAACTCCAAAAATTAAACCTAAAAGAAAAAAGAATACTGAAATCAAAAACGGTCTGTTGTTCATGTGCTCCCCCCCATGGATTGTTTCGTGTGTTGAAAGGTATTTTTCCCCATTAAAAATATAAACAGTGGGGTTTTCACTGGATACTACTGATAAAATGAGCTATGGCAGTATTTTCGGAATTAAAGAGTAGCCGATGATGAGTCCAATAATTAGGCCTATGATACCTATGATCCTTGTATGTGAATGTTTGGTTGATGCTAGAAAGCTTCCCAAAGTAAGACCTGAAACAATTGTAAATACTATATTTTGAGTAGTCTTACCTATTAATGTCATGGCAAGTATTGAAACAATAATGTTGACAAGATTGTGCTTCATGTTCTCCCTCCACGCTCAGCACTTAGATTTCTAAACGTTAGTATCCAACTGCTGCACCCACAACTAGTCCAATAGCCACTCCAACAAGACCGCCGAATGCTGCTCCAACTCTTGCTCCAACACGTGCCCCGATATAAGCTGCTGCTCTTCCACTTAAGTAATCAATAGCCTTACCACCCACCCATCCTAATGCTGTTCCTGCAGCTCCTCCTACAATTGCAGCTTTTTCAGGATTTGTGTATTTCTTAGTTAATCTGTATGTCAAGTTACTATTTTCAAATATTCCTCCAACCACAACTCCAAAAGCCATCAAAACTAACCCCAAAGCAAGTGCTTTCCTCCACATGGATTACCACCAATGATTATAATTTAAAAACCACAATAAAAAGTTTTTCAAGAAAAAGTTGATTACCACTCATTGAGTTTTGAATATGAATTGAATGATAGCCAAAAATCTTTAATCAAATTTGAACATCTCCAATTTAACAAATATCCACCGAACTGCGTAAGTTGTTCTGCTACTCCACAACATTTTATGTTTTTTATTGAGAGGGTATTTTCATGGAAATTTCTGGAACCAAAATCCCTAACTTCCCCCCCTCTTGTTCTAACGTGTTCTCCTTCCATATTAAATTGCCCCCGTTCTCAGCTTTTTAGAACAGTTTAACATCCTAAATTTTCCATAAAATCCAATACGAAAAGCATCGAAAGATTTATAAATTAATTTTTGGTTATCAACATCGACGCCCCGGTGGTGTAGCCCGGTCAATCATACGGGACTCTCGATCCCGTGACCCGGGTTCAAATCCCGGCCGGGGCACCAAAATATGGGCCCGTGGCTCAGCCTGGTCAGAGCGCCCGCCTGATAAGCGGGAGGTCCGGGGTTCGAAGCCCCGCGGGCCCACCAAAAGCTCTTCTAAAGGAAAGGTTTCGAGAACTTTTTATACACAAAAACCCAGTGATAACTATGCACGTTAAAAATTACATTGCCAAACTCGTTGATCTTGTTGAACTTGAAAGAGAGGCCGAAATAGAGGCCATGCGAGAAGAAATGCGAAGACTTAAGGGATATGAAAGAGAGAAAGTCGGTAGAGCTATTTTAAATCTCAACGGGAAAATAATTGGTGAGGAATTTGGCTTCAAGCTTGTAAAGTATGGAAGGAAAGAGGCATTTAAAACTGAAATTGGAGTTGGGGATCTGGTTGTAATAAGCAAGGGAAACCCACTAGCCAGTGATCTTGTTGGTACTGTCGTAGAGAAAGGAAGTAGATTTATCGTGGTAGCCCTCGAAACAGTGCCTTCTTGGGCCTTTAGAAACGTTAGAATAGACCTTTACGCTAACGATATAACCTTCAGAAGGCAACTTGAAAACCTTAAAAAACTGAGTGAAAGTGGCATTAGGGCATTAAAGCTTATTCTGGGTAAAGAAACCCCATTAAAAAGTTCTCCTGAAGAGTTCACCCCTTTTGACAGAAACTTAAACCAGAGCCAAAAGGAGGCCGTAAGCTACGCCTTAGGAAGCGAGGATTTCTTTCTAATCCACGGGCCCTTTGGTACCGGTAAAACAAGAACCTTGGTAGAACTCATTGTACAGGAAGTTAAGAGAGGAAACAAAATTCTTGCAACGGCCGAAAGCAACGTAGCTGTTGATAATCTTGTAGAAAGGCTCTGGGGAAAGGTTAAGCTCGTCAGACTGGGGCACCCCTCAAGAGTCTCAGTCCATCTAAAGGAATCAACACTTGCGTTTCAAGTTGAATCCCATGAGCGATATAGAAAGGTTAGAGAACTGAGAAATAAAGCTGAAAGGCTTGCAGTAATGAGGGATCAATACAAAAAACCCACGCCACAAATGAGAAGAGGACTAACAAACAACCAAATACTCAAGTTGGCATATAGGGGCAGAGGGTCCAGAGGTGTTCCAGCTAAAGATATCAAACAGATGGCCCAATGGATAACACTAAACGAGCAAATTCAGAAGCTCTATAAATTTGCAGAAAAGATTGAAAGTGAGATAATACAGGAGATAATTGAAGATGTGGACGTTGTTCTCAGTACAAACTCATCTGCAGCTCTTGAATTCATAAAAGATGCTGAATTTGACGTTGCCATCATAGATGAGGCCTCGCAGGCGACAATTCCGAGTGTTTTAATCCCAATTGCAAAGGCCAGGCGCTTTGTTCTTGCCGGGGATCATAAACAACTCCCCCCAACGATTTTAAGTGAGGAGGCCAGGGCCCTCAGCGAAACCCTTTTTGAAAAATTGATAGAGTTGTATCCTTTCAAAGCAAAGATGCTTGAAATTCAGTACCGCATGAACCAACTTTTAATGGAATTCCCAAGCAGAGAGTTCTACAATGGAAAGATAAAAGCCGATGGGAGCGTAAAAGATATAACACTGGCCGATTTAAAGGTTAGAGAGCCCTTCTTTGGAGAGCCCTGGGATTCAATATTAAAAAGAGAAGAGCCCCTTATCTTTGTAGACACCAGTAATAGAACAGATAAATGGGAAAGACAGAGAAAAGGCTCAACCTCCAGGGAGAACCCCCTCGAGGCCCTTCTGGTTAGGGAAATTGTTGAAAGGCTATTGAGGATGGGTATCAAAAAAGAATGGATTGGAATTATAACTCCTTATGATGATCAGGTTGATTCAATACGTTCTATTATCCAAGATGATGAGATAGAGATTCATACAGTTGATGGATATCAGGGAAGGGAGAAAGAAATCATAATACTCTCCCTTGTCCGCTCCAATAAGAAAGGAGAACTTGGGTTTTTAATGGATTTGAGGAGACTTAACGTTTCCATAACGAGGGCAAAGAGAAAGCTTGTGGTGATTGGAGACAGCGAAACCCTGGTGAACCATGAGACGTACAAACGCTTAATACATTTCGTTAAAAAGTATGGACGATATATAGAACTTGGAGATACGGGGATAAACTAGTTTCTTCTCCTAATATGTGGAATGGACCTTTTGAATGTCGAGATACTGATTAGTGGGCGCATTAATGGAAGCAAAGGGATTATGGCCAAGAAACTCAGGACAGATGCCGAGGCAAAATTCAAATCAAATCCAATTTTAGATGCCACAACTCCACCTATTAGGCTCCCCAAGATAAAACCACTTGAGTTCACCAGATTTGAGGTTGCCAAAGCGTTTCCTTGCTCCCGTGGAGTGCTCATTCTTCCAATGAGAGAGGTTAAAGAGACACTTATATATGACCACGAATATCCCCATAAGACATAACTCGCAATGCTGAGAAAGAGCAACGAATTGGGAACGGCCAAAGGTAATAGGAGGAGGGATATACCGACTGTTCTGGAGAAGTAACCTTGCATTAGTGCTAAAACAGCAGACCTTGATTCAAGTTTTCTTCCTACACGCTGGTAAAGAAGTGCTGAGATTGAGGAGTTTAGTAGGGCCATTCCAAAGACTTCCTGGTTTGTGAAACCATTCTTTATTAAAAACACCGGTAACTGGGTTGAATACATACCAGAAGATACCCAAAAGAAGAAAGATGATAAATACAGCCCTCTGAATTTCGGTGAGATTTTCAATCTTGTAGGGAGATGGACTAAAAAGTTTGGTAAGTATCTTCCCTTTTGAATCACCTGATTCACAAAAGGTTTGATATTGCTCCTATGAAGATAAACTGGTGCTTCTCTAATAGTTTTCCAAGCTATAATGAACGCAGGAATGTTTAGGAGAGCAAATAATAGGAGAAGCTCTCTAAAGGTAAGAAACCTGACAAGTACAAAACCAAGTAAAAGACCAACTACCCATGCCCAACCCCCAATTTTGTTGAACTTTCCAACGCCTTCTTCCCATCTAGTCTTTCTAACATTTCTAAAAAGCAAAACAATTGGTATAGAGACTGTTGACCCCAAAAAGAATGAGTATAGGGAGTTAACTATGAGTAGCTCCCAGAAGTTATTTACCATAGAGAGTACAGCGAGAAAAAATGATACACTCAAAAAGCCCATTATAATGAAAACCTTTCTTTTAAGAAGTTTATCACTAAGCTTGCCCCAGAAGACCGTACCTATGGTGGATGTAAGGGTTGAGATTGATGTCAGTAACCCCACCTCGCCAGCACCGGCACCCATCTGCATGGCATAGAGGGGTACTATTTGGGAAGATCCACCCGTGGCTATCTTAAAGGGAATGAAGGAGTGAAACCATTTTGGATCCTCCGCTTTTTGATTAAGCAAGGGTACTTTTCTCGCCTGCATACTTGTGTTTACCTTTTTCTTCATCTCAATCACCTTGCAATCTCACCCGCCAAAGAAAACTCAATTTATAAACTTTTAGGTTACAAAAAGGGGTGTGATGTACAAAGAAGAGCATGAAAGAAGAAAGAATTCACCAGCCTTGGACAAACTTCAGAACATCATTTCCAACTTTGCCTTCTTCAACATCTGTTATTGCTTGCTCAAGCCTGTTGAGACCCTCTTCAAGAAGCTCCCCTTCAATTGTAAGCGGCGGCTGGATTCTCAGGACATTTCCCTGAAGGAACGCAATGATCAAACCGAGCTCATAGGCCCGCCAGACAACCTTTTTTGCCTCATTATAAGCCCTTTCTTTTGTTTCCTTGTCTTTAACTAGGTCTACCCCAATCATCAGGCCTTTCCCTCTTACATCCCCGATCAACTCATGCTCTTTCTTCATCTTTTCAAGTTTTTTCATAGCATAATTTCCAAGCTTTTCTGCCCTTTTCAAAAGGTTTTTCTCTTCAATCTCCTCTATAACTGCCATTGCGGCCCTACTTGTAACTGGATTACCGCTTAATGTGAAAGTATGGCCTAAAGGTGGGAGAGAGTCCATTATATCGGCCCTTCCTATTACTGCACTTATGGGTAATCCACCACCCAGAGGTTTGGCTATGGTTATTATATCGGGCCTAATCCCAAAATGCTCTACTGCAAACCATTTTCCCGTTCTTCCAAGGCCGCTTTGAACCTCATCTACCACCAAAAGGATGCCATGCTCATCCAATATCTTCTTGACCCTCTTGAAGTAATCATCCGGTGGCACAATCATTCCTGCATCTCCCTGAATGGGCTCCGCAAAGAGGGCCGCAACACCGTCGGCGTAAACTTCTCCCTCAAACTTAGCTTTTATATATTCAATACACTCCATCTTGCAGGCGTTTTTCTCTTTTCCAAATGGGCACCTGTAACAATCTGGATACGGGATGTAGTGTACATCACTAAGCTCACCAACCAGAGCCCTAACATGAAAGTCAAGACCTGTTATACTTGAAGCCCCATAAGTTGCCCCATAATAACTCTTAAGGTAGCTAAGAATGGTTCTCCGTTTTGTATAGGCCCTAACAAATTTTATCGCACCATCATTGGCATCACTACCACTGAGACCAAAGACGACCTTTGGGTTATCAACAGGGGAAATCTCTCCAAGTTTTTCTGCCAAAAGAAGAGGTTCAATTGTAAATCCATATATGAACGTGAAATGAAGTAAATTATCGGTCTGTTCCTTTATTGCCTTAACGACTCTCTCGTTATTGTGACCTACATTCTGAACGGCCGCATCGCTTAAAAAGTCAATATACTCTCTCCCTTCTACATCCCAAACCCTTGCATTTTGGGCCTTAATGGCAACTATAGGGGCATAAGTAACACGAGAGGCCTTTGGAAAAACTTTGGAGTAGCGTTCTATTATTTCTTCTTTTTTCATTTTATCACCATAGCAACATATGTGTTTGAAATTAATAGAAGTTTCGATTAATTTTTGCACGATTTGACAAGAATAGCAAGATGGATTTAAAAAGTAGCAGAATAAAAAGTACTAAAACCTCAATCCTAACAAGCATTAAAAATGGGAATATGCGAGAGTTTTTCTAAGACCTTTTCCTTGCTCTCTTTAGTGAGAATATGCGCCTCTTTGTTTCTTTAACCGCTTCAACCCTTTTCTCAGCTTTTCCTTTTTTCATACTCTCAATCTCTTCTTTAAACGCCCACTTAAGCAGAGGTGGGGTTATGATTACAGAGATTGTTATAAAAATCAGTGTTGCGGCAATGAACTTGGGAGCATCGTTTTGAGGAATCGCACCACCCTGAATGGCGACCATCAAGTCAACTAGGGCCACTTCAGTTCTTGGGATGGAACTTATTCCCATCTGAAGGGCTTTTTTACCATTCCATCCCATTGTCATTGCTCCAACTCCTCTGCCAAGGACTTTACCTATAACCGCAATTACAGTTAAAACCCCCGCCAAGGATAAGGCATCAAAGCTGGTAAAAACCCTTAAATCCAGCATTGCTCCAGTGTAGACAAAAAATACAGGAACAAGAAATCCATAAGCAATAGCTCTAATATCATCCATTATCCTCTTACCTTCAGGAAGTTTTGAGAGAACAAGACCGGCCATAAAAGCCCCCTCTATGGCAGCGTCAAACCAGTGTTCAGCTAAAGCAGAGAAGAGAAACATTAAAGCAAGCACCATGCCAAGAACACCTTTCTCAACGTGAAGCCATTCTGAAAAGCGAATATATTTCTCTATAGTATACCACGCTACAAGACCAGTTATAATGAAAAAGATTGCCATTTTACCTATTAAACCCAAAACACTTCCAGTACCAACGGCGAATATGATTAAAGCTATACCCAGAAAATCATCCATTACACTTGCGCTCAGAGAAGCAGCCCCCACATCACTTCTCAAAACACCAAGATCCATCATAACCCTAACAGTAATTCCTATGCTCGTTGCTGTTAAAAGTACGCCGGCGGCGAATGCTTCCCTTGAAGGATAGTCCAGGAGTTTAAGACCAAAATACCCGAGTAATAATGGAACGAATACTCCCATGATGGTAGAAACGGTTGCAACGGCCCCGGTTTTTTTGAGCATCTCAACATCAGTATCAAGGCCACCCAAGAAGAGGAGGAAGATTATTCCAAGTCTCGCAAGAAGCTCAAACGCTTCATTTGAGTGCATTACTAAGTATTCTGGCTTAATAATGCCAAAATAGATTAGATTTCCGAGAACTATGCCCATGAGTATTTCTCCCAGAACACCCGGGAGTTCAAAACGTTCCATTATATGATCGCCAAGCTTTCCAAAGATTAGTGCCACTCCGAGCGTGAAGAGGATCCATGTTGCGTCCATTGTACACCACCCACCTTCATTAGCCTCAAGAACTCATCGATGAGCAGTCTCAGGCTTATCTCCCCCTTCAAAGTTCCTTTTTCATCAATTATGGCTAAAATTTGCACTTTATAACGCCTCATTTTTATTAAAGCATCGAGAACTGTGGCATTTTCATCTATGGTCATTATATTATGCTCCATGACATCGGCGGCTTTTTCCGCACCGCCTAGGATGGATTTAAAAATCGCACTTATGTTTCCAAACCTCGCCTTGGTGTTTTCTGGAGGTAAAAGGATGCAAATAACATCAAGGTACCTTATGACTCCCTCAAGCTTCATGCTCTCCTTATCACTCACCACCCAAACGTGATGCCTTGTCCTAAGCAGTTTTAACACATCCACTATGGGTGAATCCAGAGTTACAATCGGCATTGAAATCACTGGTGGCATGATGTCACTTAACTTCATAGAATAGAAAGTCTGAAGGGCCCTTTCAACATCATTCATACTCTCACCATCACAAACTTCTTTTGAAACATCTTAAAAAGATGCGTGCCCAAAATTTTGCACCCATAAACACTTGTGGCCCTCCTTGAATTAAAGATTTGCTTTCGAAAAAACTATATAGCCCACTACGTATACTAAACCCCAAGGTGAGACTCAATGAAGAGAATTGTAGTGTCATTACTTATTATGATGATGGTATTCATAAGCATGTGTATCTCCAACAACACTTCAACTTCTAGCACTCCAACAACCAACCCCACAGAAACCACGAACCCCCTCACGTTAGATAAGTCAAAGTTCCATTTTTATGAATATGGCTTGGCCACGTGCCCGCACTGTAGAAAAATGAAGGAAGAGCTCCCCAAAGCATTTGGAAAAGAGGCCCTAACGTATTATGAACTCCAGGGAAATGACCACAACAATCAAATGTTCAACCAACTCTACGAGATCCTTGGTGTAACCACTGTGCCAGTAATAGGAATATTCTATGATGGAAAGTTATATGCAATAGTCAATGGAGAATTTCCAACAGATTATGCGGATGATTTTGTTGAAGAGGCCATGAAAGCAAAGGGTGTGCTTTTTATAACAGATAAAGTGTATTTAATCCCGGGAAACAACACCGAAATCATTAATAAGCTTGAATCTATTTTCACAAATGGTGAGCCGAGTGAGGTCTGAAATCAAGATCCTGCTTTTAATAATTTTATCCTCCCTGGGTCTAACCGCAGGGATATTAACCTTTCTCGGTTTAAAAGAGTTGATTTATCCTCTTCTAGCGCTTGCCGGGGCAGATTCTATAAACCCATGCACATTCGTTATCTATACGATGCTTCTCATTGCCCTATCCCTAAAAGAAAATATATCCAAAAGAAAAATCTATGCTGTCGGATTGGCCTTTGTGGCGGCCATTTACATCTCATACTACATTCTTGGGGTAGGTCTTGTAATATTGACTAAAACAATCCCTATTTGGATTGCTGGAGCTGTAGCAATAGCTTTCGGGGGTTACACATTTATCACAGGCTACTTAGAAAAAAGCAGAATTGTTGGAAAAAAGGAAGTAAGACGAAATATATTCAGAAAAGAAGCAACAATTTTTGGGGCCTTTTCATTAGGGGTGCTAATCTCCTTCACCCTCCTACCATGTTCGGCCGGAACATACCTGGCCTATGCAATCTTAATCTCCAAAGTTGGAAGAACGTTAACGTTGATACTTCTGGCCCTCTATAACATTATTTTTATCCTCCCCTTGCTGATAATACTGTTCACCATGGGCAGCATAACAGAGAGCAAATCAATCTCTCAAAAGATTGTTCAACGCTCAAGAGAGCTTTCAATGGCAGCCGGGGCCATTTTAATAGCACTTGGAATATATATTATCATTGGAATGTAGGAAAACGTGAACTACTCCGCCTTTAAGGACGGAGTTTCCTGTTTCACTGAGAGAGCTTGAATATCCCCCAAGTTATCTTTCTACCTTCTCTACGAGCTTTGTTTACTTCTTCTAAATGATTATACAACCAGCGACGTAACTCAAGCTGTTCGTTTGGTTTTTGCTTCTATAGTCTTTGAGGTATATATGCGGAATTTTTAGCTAATTAAAACTATTCTCACCTTGTGATTCTACATATCTCTTCAAAACACTCGATATAAGTTGTCCAGCTGTTGCAAGAAAATATGACGAGATCAGAAGACGTTCTTCCACAGCTTCTTCTTTACTTCTGAAAACTTTCTTCTTGCCTCCCCTGCTATATTCCTGCCCTCTCAGAAGGGAACTTAGCAACGACAAAAAAGTTAAATCCTCTAAATGCAAAACTTATGTGGTGTTCACATGCAAGAATGGTATCAATCACGGGCTCTCTATGAAACGGTTTCAAAACTCATAAATCGTGGAGATCTTACCAATGCACTAGAAATAGCCCAATCTATCCCTGACAAGGGCATAAGAGCCAAATCAATGTCAATGGTTACTGTGGAAATGGCCAGAAAAAGAATGAATTATAAAGAAGCCCTCGAAAAAACGATAAAAGCAATACTGGATATAGAAAATTACGAAAACGTGACAAAGGCTCTTATGAGTTTGGCCTTTGAATTCTTAGAATTAAAAAGATATGATGAAGCACTAAAAATTGCAGGTTTTATAAAAGATATCTCGAATAGGTCAAAAATTCAGGCCGAGGTTGGGTTGGCCCTTGCAAGAGAAGGAAAAATACAAGAAGCTTTCAAGATAATTAATGATATTCTCGACGATGATGTGAAGACTTGGGCCACTTCAAAACTCGCTTCAGAGTTGAAGAAAGATTAACATGTATTTGCTTATATCTCTCTTTTCTTTTCCATGAATTTACCCAAAACAGTGCATAAAACTTTTTAATAGTGTTCCTAAGTCTTGAGACGCTGATGACGAAAAGAGGTGATAATGTGAAAGAAGTTGTGGGATTGATAGGTATGCTCCTTCTCGTGAGTTCTTGGGCACCCCAAACATTAGAAACTATAAAAAATAAAAAGTGCCCACTGAACTTAGAATTTATTATAATCTATGTCACTGCTTCCCTGTTGCTGACAATCTATTCATACTTAATACGGGACCCTGTGTTTCTAGCCTTAAACTCCCTTGCAGCCCTTCAGAGTGGAATTAACTTATATGTGAAACTCCAATACAAGTGATCCGGCCTTATAAAAGGTGATATTTTAAAAGAAAAAGATAAATAGATTCATCTCCTTTCATAAAGGCCAACAAGCTCCCCAAACTGAATTATGTGGCCCTTCATGGCCCTTTCTAAATCCTTTTTAGTTGCACCTGGTTTTAGATTGAGGGTTGTGTCGATAACATAAACTTTGAAGTGATAATGGTGAACTCCATGTCCCCTTGGCGGGCATGGGCCGTTATAACCTATTCTCCCAAAGTCGTTCCTTCCTTGAACCATTTTTATCGGAGTCTCAACAACCTTTTCCTTTGGAACACCCTCGGGAATTTCACTGGTAGGTGGGATATTCCAAGCTACCCAATGGGTGAAGGTTCCTACAGGAGCATCGGGGTCGTCAACTATTATTCCTATGGTAACAGCTTCATCACTTAATCCACCAAGTTTTAGAGGCGGACTGATATCTGCACCTTCACAGGCATATTTAGAAGGTATGAACTCATTCTCTCCAAACACCGAGCTAATCTTCAAACTCATTTTTTCACCTCCTTCAAGACACCCTGCAACCAACACAAAAAGACCCAACAAAATAACCAAAACTTTCATGTTCCAATATTTGTTATAAAAACGTAAAAATATTTCGCAATGCTTCTTTCATTAATAAAATTTTTATTTCCTTCTAAACAATAGAATGTTTGGTGAACTAAATGGAACTCAAAGGAAAAGTTGCATTAGTTACGGGGGCTTCTAGAGGGATTGGCAGGGCCATAGCTGTATCTCTTTCCCAAAAAGGATGCAACGTTGCGATCAACTACTCAAAAGATGTTGAGGGAGCCAAGAAAACTGAAGAACTTTGCAAAGCCCATGGTGTTGAAACCTTGGTTGTAAAGGCTGATGTTAGTAATAGAAGCGAAGTTAGGAACATGTTGGAAAAGATCATCACAAAATTTGGTAGAATAGATATCCTAGTAAATAATGCAGGAATACTCGGAAAGGCTTCCAACCCAATGGAGATAACTGATGATGATTGGGACAGGGTTTTGAATGTTAACCTCAAAGGAGCTTTCATAGTCAGCCAAGAAGTTCTAAAATATATGAAAAGGGGCAAAATAATAAACATAGCATCAATAGCAGGTAAGGGAGAAATAAGCCCTCACGTTGGAGCACACTATTCCGCTTCAAAAGGCGGCCTAATTGCACTTACTTTTAACCTAGCGAGGCATTTGGCACCCCATATACTAGTAAATGCTGTTGCTCCTGGAAGCGTGGAAACCGAACTAATTGAAGATGCAGATAAAGAAAGCCTGAAAAAATTAACCCTAACGGGAAAAATAGCAAACCCCGAAGATATAGCACATGCAGTGATATTTCTGCTTGAAAATGATCAGATAACCGGGGAGATAATAGACGTCAACGGGGGCCGTTTGATGGATTAAGTTTTTATTTAAATCTCCTAAATTTTTCCTATGAAAATTGTTTGGGAAAAAGAAATCCTCGCCAAAGATATCAAAATTTCACCAAGGCCCATATGGAAGTGTAGAAGCTGCCCCGCATATGCTAAAAACCCTTCTTGCCCACCATATACTCCTTCATGGAAGGAAACCAAAGAATTAATGAAACACTACGAGAAGACCCTTTTGATAAAATTCGAAGTCGATCCTGAGAAATTTGATGATGAAAAGCGAGAGGTTTTAACGTACCTTCTCAATAGAGAACAGGAGTTATTTAAGAACGGAAATTTTTACGCATTGGCTTTCTTTCCAGGAGATTGCAACTACTGCAAAGAGTGTGAATTCAAGAAAACAAAAAAATGCAAAATACCTACAAAAGTCAGGTTCTCAATTGATGGAGTTGGTATAGAGCTCTCGAGCATAGTAAATTTGAACTTTTCCGAAAGTGTTTTGTATGGCCTCATACTAATAGATTAGAGTGAGTGTAATGAGAGCATACATAACAATGCTTGGAAGATCCACTTGGGCCCTGGTAAACACTTACTATGCTGTAGTTATGAATGGATACAGGCCCGATAAAATCTACATTTTTCTAGAAAATACTCATGAGGGAAAACTTCCTCAGACTGTTGAAGCTTTAAAAATAATATCTGAAGCATATGGGTTTTCACCCAAAATCTACTGGGAAATTATTGAAGAAGACAACTTTCTTGAAGCGGATGAAAAGATAGGAACACTTCTAAAGACATTGAAAGAGAATAAATACGAAATCGCCATGGATATAACCTCAGGGAAGAAAGCCCTTGTTGTAGGAGCTGCCATTCATGCACTTCCACTGGAAATAGAACATCTTTTCTACCTCTCACTTCAAGACATTGAACACTCCAATCGGCCGTATATGATGATCCCCTTGCATGTTCAGAGGTTAAAAGACTTCATGGAGGGCCGCAGATGGAGGAAATTATAGAAAAGGCCGATCTACAAATTTTAATTAACTTAATCCAGACTAAAGACAGAATTAAAGTAAATGCACCCTTATATGACCTTCCTCTTTTAGAGGCCCATCCTTACAAACGTGGATATCAAGTTAAGGTGCTCGCACATGAAAAGGAGTTCCATAAAATTTTGAATGGCCATGAGAAATACTTCTATGACCTCCCAACATACAGGGATTTTTATGAATGCTTTCTCTCAAGCAGTATTATAACATATGCCAATATAGATGAATTTGAAGAAAAGTTGGCCACATATAAGAGTCTGACAAAGAGAATAATATTCTCTCCAGATACAAATCTTCTTTATCATGCTTTCCTCAGCAAAATTAAAGGTATAGAAGGAGTCCAAATTGCAATAGTGGATCTGGTGAAGAAAGAAGTGGAGAATGCTATGAATTTCAAATACAGTCCCGCCCATTTAAGAGAGCTTGGGAGAATCCTCCATAATTCCCACCTTTTACAAGAGTTCAGCAATAGGAGGATGAAAAAATCGCGTAAGGCCACTTACATAGCATTAAGAGAATATGAAAAACTCAAAGACAAAATAATTGAAGTAAAGAGTATTGATGAAAAAACAAACACGAACGATGAATTGATAATCAAGACACTAAAAGAGTTTGATAAAAATACCCCGTCCTTAGTAGTTCTTCTAACTGCAGACATCGCAATGACTGATATTGCACGGATAGAAGGAGTGGAATACTTTCTATTTGAATACCCTCATGAAGAACTTAAGGAGCATTATGGAACGGGTTACCAGTTTAGAACACTTTTATTTAATTTGGCAGCAGTCTTTGGAGTAATTGAGATAAACAACGTGCTAGTATTTGGCGAATTCAGAGGAAAAACAAAACTGAATGAGTTAAAGTTAAGATTCATGAATGACATATATCAAGAGTTTCATTTCCACTGGAACCTCTGCAGAAAACTGGAAAAATTGGAATTGAGAGATAATTATAAATAACCAACTTCCCCTTTTGGTTTTACTTGCTCAGTTATTCGTTTTAGGAACTCTTCCGCATCTTTTTGGCCCATGCCGACTTTCATAACCAAAAACTTAAGAATTTCTTCTTTTTTTACACCTTTTTCAATCCGATCCATAACCATTAATGCTATCCTTTCAAATACTGCACGAGCAAATTCTTCTTGAAGCCCCAAAGCAGATATAACTTGATTCAAACCAATAAGTAGAGCCGTTAGTGCATCGTTAAACTCACCCTTACCCAATGTTTTCCTGTCGAGGTCCACCCTTAGCATTATCTCCTCATTCATCCCTTTTATTGTGAACTTTATGAGATTCAATTGTTCATTGAGAATCAAAAGAGTATGATATACTTTTAGTCGCTCAGGAAGTTCCAATGCAACAGTTTCCACTCCAAGAGGAACAATTAGATGAACAAATTCTTCAGTTATCACCACATTCAACACAAATGGGATTTTTGGATATTCAGCAATATAAAGGCCTTCTGCCCTTTTATGTACACTCCAGGGGAGATCAACAATATCCTTTGCTTCATCAGACCCTTCTTCCAACCATTTTATAACTTCCACTAGAATCACCATATGAAACTAGGCACTGAAAGTATTTAAAACCATGGTTCCAATGGAAACTTGTTGATGAACACTTCGAGAAACTCTCAAAGTTTTGACATATGGAGATTAATATGAGCTCACTTGAGGATTTCGTTTGGAAGAAAAATGTATAAAAATGTTCATTAAAAAGCGATCATTTAAGTACATTTTTGTTCATGTTGTTAACTAAAAATATTTAATTTTTGGATGATTGGTAAACAGAACTATAACCCCCCAGAGTTTCATTTCCACTGGAACCTCTGCGGAACACCCGTATGTATGATTAAAACGGGTATAAACACTCCCAATATTTTTTGTCGTTAGGGTATATATATTTATCTATGAACATTGTTCAAATTATATGATAAATTAACGTAAAATTTAGATATCAAATTAAAAGTAATGGTGAAAATAACTGAACAATTCTCCATTGACAAATGAAAAGAAGCCTTCTAAGTCCTTTTTTACTTTTAAATTATTCCCAAATCCCGTCCATTTCACTAACTAGCTTCCAGTGGAAATACAACTCTGAGGGGGTTATAAGATCAAAATTTAACGTTAATATAGGTATCGAAAAAGACCTTTATTTCCACTGGAACATATGGACATCACTGTATTATTATGGTATATGGTGGCACTTTTAGTTCAACAATTTGGGGCAGTATTTCCTGTGGAAAAGTTAATCTTTTTAACTTTGCACTAGATATTTCCAATTGCAATGATACCATTACCTCTAGTGAGGAAGCTTTTAAAACTGCAATTCAAACTGAAGAGGAGTAAGTTATTTGCATTAGCCTTGGCTGTGGTCTTACTTGCGCTTGTTTTGGCGTTATTATATATGTATGCAGAGAACGTTGGCTTTTTCACGGCTCTCTATTGGGCCGTCATCACAATGGCCACGATTGGTTATGGGGACATAACACCAAGTACTTTGTTGGGTAGAATAATCGCAATCTTTGCATCTATTGCAGGGATAGCGACTTTCACAGCATTTGTTTCAATCTTGGCTGAATATTTCTTGTCTGGATCTATAAGGAGGATGATGGGCATGCACAAAGTGAAATTTAAAGGCCATTATGTTATTATGGGTAGGGGAGAGAGTATTGAAAGTGCGCTTCTAGAGCTGAGAGATGCCATTTCTAATGGACAGGCCGAAAATAAACCTATAATTGTCGTGTTGCCGGATGAAAATGAAAGAAAAAAACTCACTCTTGCAGAGGAAATCGAAATCATCATTGGAGAATTTACTAATAAGGAAACTCTGGAGAGAGCAAATATTAAGGATGCTAGTTACGTTTTATTGGCCCTCGGTGATGATTCTGAATCTGTCTTTGTGACATTGATGATAAAGCAGCTCTCAAATGCAAAAGTTTTCGTTGAGGCCCTTAAACATGAAAGTGTTTCTCTTCTAAAACAGGCCGGAGCAGATAGAGTGATAACTAGTAGGACTCTTGCAGGGAGGTTGCTGGCCAGCTCAATATTTGAACCAGAAGTTGTTGATGTATTAGATGACATCACAACGGCTCTTGGGAGATACGATATAACCTCGATGAGAATTCCAGAAGTGGAAGGAATGAAATTTGGTGAAGCATTTAATATTCTATACAATAGAGGCCTATTTCTAATTGGCTATGCTACAGATGAAATTCACCTGATGCCTCCATTAGATACTATAATCCCCAATAACGCTAAACTTCTTGTTATCAAGTCTACAATGTAGAGTTTCATTTCCACTGGAGATTCGAGCTCTAAAACCTTTATCTTCGAATTTTTGTTTTACTTCAACTTGATTTTATATTTTTCAATTTTTTGATGGGTTTTTCAGGAGTGAGAAAAATATATAAGGAGTTTGGATTTACCACTATTTAGGATTATGCTAATGGGTGATCCAAATGGCGAGAAAGAAAAAGATTGAGGATGAAGTTAAAGAGCTTGATGAATTTGAAGAGTTGGACGCACTTGATGAATTATCTGTTGAGGAGCCAACAAAGGGATCAAATAAGAAAGAGATAAAAAGTATAGAAGATCTACCAGGAGTTGGGCCTGCTACTGCTGAAAAACTCAGAGAAGCTGGATATGATAGTTTGGAAGCAATAGCCGTCGCTTCTCCACTCGAATTAAAAGAACTTGCAGGGGTAAGTGAGGGTGCAGCATTAAAAATAATTCAAGCCGCAAGAGAAGCGGCCAATATTGGGACCTTTATGCGTGCTGATGAATATTTTCAAAAAAGGGCGGTTGTTGGGAAGATTACTACAGGAAGTAAGTCATTAGATAAGCTTTTGGGTGGAGGAATCGAAACACAGGCCGTTTCCGAAGTATTCGGAGAATTTGGGAGTGGTAAATGCTTTGCAAAAGATACGACTGTATATTATGAAAACGATGATGTGGCGCATGTGGAAAGTATAGAGGAAATGTATAATAAGTATGCCACTAAAAATGGGGAAATTCCATTCGACAATGGTTTTGCAGTTCCATTGGAAGTAGTGAGCGTTTATACATTTAATATTAAAACAAGAAAAGTTGAGAAAACTAAGGTTTCGTATATATACAAAGAAAAAGTTTCGACGCTTGTCAAGTTAAAACTTTCTACAGGAATTGAACTGAAAGTAACCCAATCTCACCCAGTCTTGGTATTTAAAGATGGTTTAAAATGGATTAAAGCTTCAGAAGTACAAATTGGGGATAGGGTAGTGGGAATTGGAGAAGTGCCTCCAAAATCAGAGGTTAATTTACGTTTCCACCAAGTAGAAAGTGTTGAAATATTTGACTATAATGACTACGTGTATGATCTTGTTGTTCCAGAAACGCATAATTTCATAGCTCCTAACGGGTTAATACTTCATAACACCCAACTAGCTCATACACTTGCCGTTATTGTTCAAAAACCTCCTGAAGAAGGAGGTTTGAATGGAAGTGTTGTTTGGATTGATACAGAAAACACTTTCAGGCCCGAAAGAATAAAACAAATAGCTGAAAGTAGAGGTATGGACCCGGACGAAGTTTTGAAGAACATCTATGTGGCTAGAGCGTTTAACTCTAACCATCAAATGCTTCTTGTAGAGAAAGCTGAGGAGATAATAAAAGAAAAACTACCTTCAGAAAAGCCAGTAAAGCTGCTTGTGGTAGATTCTTTAACAGGCCACTTTAGATCAGAATACGTGGGAAGAGGAACTCTTGCGGAAAGACAACAAAAGCTTGCCAAGCATTTGGCTGACCTCCATCGCCTAGCCAACCTCTACGATATAGCTGTTTTTGTGACTAACCAAGTACAAGCAAGGCCCGATGCGTTTTTTGGAGATCCAACAAGACCAATTGGTGGGCACATATTGGCTCACTCGGCTACAGTTAGGGTGTACTTGAGGAAAGGAAAAGCGGGTAAGAGAGTCGCTAGGTTGATAGATTCTCCACACTTGCCCGAAGGCGAAGCAGCCTTTGCGATAACGGAGAAAGGTGTCGAAGATTGATCCTTTAACTTTTTAAGTCTCTTTTTTTAATTCTACTTGAGGGTCCATGAAAGTAGAAGTAAAGCTCAATCCCAGTAAAGAAGAAGTCATTGATCTTTTTAGTAGGGGCCTTTCAACAGAAGCCATAGTCACAATATTTGCTAGGTGTAATGTTTCTTATGATGGAAGGGCCAAAAGCGAGCTTGGACTAGGAGATAGAGTAATAATAATAAAACCTGATGGTTCTTTTTTAATCCATCAAAAAGAAAAAAGGGAGCCTGTAAACTGGCAACCTCCTGGAAGTTCTGTCAGTTTAAAGATTGGGGAAGATAAATTAATTCTGAGGAGTGTTAGGCGAAAACCCAAGGAAATCTTGGAAGTAGGGCTTATTGATGTTTATCTATTATCTTATTTTCAAGCCGAGGATTATGAATCATTGGCCCTTATGGGAAGTGAAGCCGAAATGGCAGATTTAGTCTTTGAGAATCCTGAATTAATTGAACCCGGGTTTAAACCGATTTTCAAAGAGAAATCCATTAGACATGGTATTATCGATATACTTGGAAAGGATAAAGATGGTAATATTGTCGTCTTGGAATTTAAGCGGAGAAGGGCAGATTTACATGCTGTTAGTCAGCTCAAGAGGTATGTAGAAACTATGCGGGAAGAATATAAAAATGTGAGGGGAATTCTTGTGGCCCCATCATTGACTTCAGGTGCCAAAAGATTACTGGAGAAAGAAGGGTTGGAATTTAAGAAGCTCACTCCACCAAAAAAAGAAAAGTCTAGAAAAGGGAGGCAGAAAACACTCTTTGATTAACCTATGGCCATTTCGTGAGGAAACATTTCTCTTACTCTTGCTTTTACAACTTCACCTTCTGTAGAAATTTCAATAACCTTTCCTAAGCCTTTAAGTCTTAATTGGAGTCTACAAATGGTCTGTTCTCGCTCATCACTTTCTTCCCACGGGATTCTTTGCTCCATTCTTTCTATTTTCAAAACTTCTGCTATTATTCCTTCAGTACCTTGAGTTATATCCTGCAGGGTTTCATAAGTTAAGAAAACTCTTTCACCAAGTTTTAAACTTTGTATAGCTATCACATTTCTGGCGCTTCGTATTTCTATTGTTCGATATGGGTTTCTCAGGAGTTGATCAAGGGTTTTTCGAGATATTCCTGCGAGAACAAGAAGGTCCATGCTCTCACCTCACAAATAAACACTTTCATACTCTTTTTCCGCTCTTTTTCTTGCGAATTCCATTTGTTCATGCATCTTTCTTAATTGTTCTTCAATTATTTGAGCTTCTTTAAGAAGAGGTTCTATTGAAACTTCTATTGGAGCAAGCTTTTTTAGTACTTCAATCACATTGGCCGCAGCCCCGGGATCTGGTCTATCTCCAAAAGTCTCTCCCAACAAAGTGTAAACTTTGAGATTTTCTTTACTAGCTTCCCATAAAAGTTTCCCGCTCATCCCCATTATAGAACCATATTTTAGTATTTTAACTCCTAAGTTTTTCAAGTCCTTATTTTCTTCTTCACTCCCTCCGACACCCCAAACCTCCATATGTTCTTTGAAAAATCCAATGCCCATTCCTCCAAGCGAGATCACTTTTTCAGCATTGTTTTGCTTTAAATATGATGTTAATTCTTTTGCAATTTCGTTTACGAGTGTTGGTGGGATATAAATATCGGCTACAGCTACAATGAGGTTGCTTTTTCCGTAAAATCTTAGAGGTGGATTCGGTTTACCTTCAAGGATTAGTGACATTGGTGGTAAAAATGGGCTCTCAACATAGCCTATCATTTCCATGTTGAGTTCTTTTGCTAAAAAGTTGGCGGCAATATGTCCAACAAGGCCTATTCCAGGATAACCCTCGATAAAAATAGGGTTTTTGATCTCTGGTAGAATAAGCTCCACTGGTTTTTGCATCTAATCACCCCTTAATGATTTAGTAATTATAGGTTATTAAATTTTTGTTCTCGTGTAAAAGATGAAATGATTATGGAGGGAACCTAAAGTCCAATATTTGACAAGTTTCTACTAAAGCATTACAAATACATATCAAACAAAACTCTTATAGTATCTAAATGTCAATTTTATTTAGGTGAAGGTGTATGAGAAAATTTGGTGTCTTTGTGGTCATGTTGCTGTCGATTTTTAGCATTTTCTCAGTTTCTCCAGTTAGCGCTGCAAGTACTATGTTTCACACCGGAACTCTGCTTATAGATGGCACAGAATACAAAATAGAGGACATGACCTTTCTTCAAGAAGGCAACATAATAATACAAAATAGTGGGAAGCTGGTAATTAGAAATGCTACACTAGAACTTCTTCAGGACTACCATAATAACTATGGAATTGTTGTGAAGGACACTTCTGAGTTAGTAGTAGAAGATTCCGTGATTACCTCTGATTATCAGTTCCATATTAATTTTCACTCCAACTCAAAAGGCGTGTTTACTGGATTATCTTCAACTAAAAGAGCACCAATCATCTCGTTGTCTACAGGAAGCCCAGTTCTTCAAATTTCTAACTCTAGTTTTGATGCTTTAGAGACAACCCCTTATTTATCTGGGGGCCAAGCAACGGTTAAGAATTCTGAATTTTCCCTTTATTCTTGGTTGGTTGGACAAATAAACGTAACAAATCTCCATGAAGGGGTTAATATTGGAAATGCATCTGTGATCTCTGATAAATATGTGGTAAGAATTCAAGACTCCACCTTGGATGGAATATGGATGTGGACTCAAAAGGATGCTGAAGTCACTATTAAAAATTCATATATTGGAAGTATCGAGATAAGGGACTTTCCCAAGATTTACCTTATAAATTCTACTGTTAAAAGCCTTACTCCACAGTTAAAAGACATTGACATTGATTTAAGTCTAAAGCCAGGATTCTACGTGAGTCATGTCATGAATCTAACTCAAGAAGGGATGTGGTTCCTAAGTTTTGAAAATTCAAGAGTCTTGGAGTGGGATGTGCTTGTACTCGCCAATTCTAAGGTCACACTTCATGACTCTAAGCTGTCTCAAGTAACTCTTACAGCACAAAATAAGAATTCCACAGTATTTATAAAAGATTCTGAAATTTCTTGGCTTGAAATAAAAGATTTTACTGGTCACGTATCATTTGATCATGTAACCATAACAGGGTGGGTCAGCATCTATAAAGCTCCCGAAACGAAACAAAATGTGCTTATTGATGGAAATGTTACAATATTTCCGAGGACACTTAAATTCTTATCTGGCTTTAAGTGGGATGACTCGATTGTTAAGCGAACTTATCCAATTGTCCTAAAGAGGGGCCTGTTTTATGACGCCTACAATAACTATTCCATTGAAATATTTAATCCAAATGGGGATTTGGTGTATTTCTCACCTGTAAGCAACATGAAATATCCAACTCTAGTATTTAACTCTAGCAACTATGATAAGACTTTCTCCTTAGTGGTTATGGGGGAAAATAATGAACTTAGTGTAACGCCGATTTCTCTACTCACAAGCACCCCAATCTCTCTCAAACTAGGCGACAAATTAAAAGTACCTATGATTCGCAGTTCTCCCGTGATTTATGGTGAGGGTAGAGTGGACAAAGATTATGCTTGGACTTTATGGAGAAAAATGTGCTCTGATAAAGCGTTTACCCCTTGTACAGAATCCGAGATAGTAGCGTTGATTGGAGGACCAGTTGCCAATAGTATAACCAATGAATATATGAGTAGATTTCCAGTAGAAGTCACAAACGAGTATCCTGGAAAAGGAAAAGGGGTTATTGAGGCAACAATTATAGATGGTAAGATATACCTCTTAGTAGCTGGTTCTGATAGATGGGGAACAAAGGCTGGAGTGGAAATACTAAAGACTCTTGATTATATCCCCGAAAAGCCGATTTTTGTTGATTGGAATGAAGGCAATCCAAAAATAATTCCTGGTAGTTAGTGGTGTTTTGGTCTTTTCTTTTTCTTTTGAAACTCTCGCTACTTAATAGGAGGTTAATATCAAAGGTTTTTAGAAGAGAAATTTCCATACTGTTCAGGATAATTGTGGCATCACTCTGGCAGTCCACCAGTTTCTGGTTGTTGTAACCAGACTGCCAGAACTTCTCTGGTCTCAACGTCGATTGCAGCCCAGAGGTATTTTTCTGCCCGTTGATTTTTATCACTGTCTCGTCAACTGTGATAAAATTTCTTTGTTTTTTAACTGCGAGGAGTTTTGGCTGGTAGATTGCTTCTGCGAGTTCTTGGACTGTTTCCCTGACTGTTGTGTGGCTGATTTCCAGTATTCTTCCAACTTGCCGGTAGTTGAGGCCTTTCAGGTATATCTCTACTGCTCTGATTTTCTTTTCTGGTGGGATTTTGTTGCGGCGAAAGGGTTTTAAGGCTGAAAGTAAGCAGTGTAATATGGTTTCAGCTTGCATTTTCTCCATTTCTTTTTCTGAGGTAGTGACAGGAACTTAAGTCTAACGCCCCACAACTCACCTGACAGTATCAGAAGGACAAACTCAAGTATTTAATACGGAAAAATGTTATACAACAATTCTGGAGCCTCAGTAAGGGTCAAATACCTCCTTGCACCACATGTTCATTTAAATACACTTGTCATGACTGTAGGGCACTTGAATATCAAGTTTCAGGAGAGCTTTATGGAGTAGAGTATTGCTTTTTGCCCATAAGTGGTATTAAAAATCCAGAATAGATTTGTACCCACCTTCATCTTTTCTCACAGCATTTGCAAAAGAGAATCCTTTTACACCAGATTCAAACATGTCAAAATAGTATATGCCGAATTTGTTAACATATTTGCTGAATTCAAATATTTTTTGATAGATGTCCTCATCACTTGTAAAGTACCACTCTATCAGGTACCCCTCTGGTTTCAGTATACCGATCATTATTTCATGCTCTTTGAACTGTTTTATGAACTCCTCATTTAGCCCTTCCGCTATCCCACAGAAGCCACGGTTGTAAGCTTTGTCATTGACCACGCTCATGAATCCCCTTAGAATGCCCAGTTTTCTTAGCCTGTTAATCATGTATTTTATAGTGGGTCTTTTCTTGCCAAGTTTCTCTTCTATCTCTTTCATTAGAGTTCTTGCATCTCTTTTTAGGATGTCAAGCAGGAGTGCATAACTATAGCCTAAGTCCCATTTCCCAAATTCTATCTTTTTCGGAGGGTACGAGTAAACTTCGTAGCATTCATATTCTGAAGAGTATCTCGACAGCAGCTCGTCTATCTTATTTTTTTGTTCAACTGGGACGTATAATACAGCAGAAATGCCATTTATAAACCCAAAAAAAGTAGTGCGACAGGAATAAACGGATTTCGATACATTCTGGCAATTGTGGCTTTTATATCCTCGCTTGGAACTGACAAAAACGCCACGTAGCTCATAAGCCCAAGCTTGGCTATGCTAATTGATGCAACCATATGCACACTCTTGGAGGGACCATAATATTTATCAAAAAGTTTTTTGAGCTTTGGGTAGCTAATATTTTCTTTCTTGGCTATACTCCTAATGCTTTCAAGTGGATATTTGTTCAGCAAATTTATTAGAAATTCAATCTCCTCTTTGTTGACTGAAATGCCACTCATCAGTAATTAGTTTCCATAAATTATGTTATATATTTTATGCATTTGGGTTCTTGCAGACGTTTGTTCTGTTCAAGTTTTTACTACTATTAATTATGGTAACAAAATTCTGTATAGAAAAAATTTATATTTTGTATTTAATTGGAATAATAATGCAAAACTATATGGGGGTGGGAGGATGGAGCAGACAAAGCCAGTATATGATATGAGTCTTAAAGTTGGTGGAGGTATAGTTGAACCATATGACAAATGGTGTGCCCAATGTTTAATAAACATCCCACTTCCATTCTGATTTTATCTTTTTTATTGTTTCATGATAGCAATATTAGGAGGTGATACAATGGAATACCCGATACTTAGGCCAGATGTTGATCTTATTGAAACCAATGCTGGAGCTATAATAAATAAAGCAAGGGAAAACAAATTCATGTTTGTCACCTATACTCAATTTGATGTCCTGCGTCTATGCACTGGAGAAAATTCTTTGGAGGATATTGTAAATCTCATATCTCAGAAATACGAAGTCTCAAAGGAACGAGTTAAACATGACGTTCAGAACTTCATAAGTTTTATGCATAAGAATGATGTACTTACTGTATCTAAAAGAAAATTAGGGAACATTACAAAATCAAAAAAGTTTATGAAATCCAAGGAAGAAATACTCAGCGAAAGAAAAAATATCTCAAGATTCCCAACTAAGTTCTCACAACTTTCAGCACTTTGGCTAATACTTACAGAGAGATGTTCCTTAGAATGCAGTTATTGTAATATGGCATTGGAAGCAAAGTTTAAACCCGATGATGAAGTAATTATGGCAACCGGTGATGCACTGAGGCTTTTGGACGAAGCAAGAGCCCTTGGAGCAAAAATCCTTGGAATATCAGGAGGGGAGATAACGGCATATTCTGACATATTTAAGGTTATTCGCCACGCTTTTGACATAGGATACCAGCATGTTATCTTTGGAACAAAAGCCGTAGGGATAACAAAGAAATTTGCAGAGCGTCTCTATGGAAGTGGAGCAAGGAGGATTCAGATTAGTATCGATACTCTTGATCCCGAAACGTATCAAAAATTAATACTAAATGGGACATTAGAATCAGCTCTTCGTGGAATCTATAACTTAATTGATGCTGGCTTTAAGATACATGTCAGGAGTACAATAACAAAATATAACATTGATCAAATTCCTGAACTTTGGGAGTTCATGCATGATTTAGGAGCTGAAAGCATTGTTGGATTTGTCGTTTATCCAGAAGGAAGAGCAGATCGCCACTTACTTCCCTCTAAGGAACAGATTAAATGGTTAGAAAACACCATAAGGGAGAAATTCAAAGACAAAAAATTTGTACCTGAGGTTTCTTATTTCAGATGTGGAATTCCAGTAACGTGCAGTGCTGGTATACTTTCTATAGCAGCTTATCCAAATGGAAATGTTACTTTATGTGACTCTGGAAGAACACTAATGACAAAATATCCTAAAAAATACGTTTTTGGTAATTTCAAGTACCAATCTTTAAAAGAAATCTGGGAAAACAGTAAAACACTAAACAAATTTAGAAAAAGTAAATTTTTACCTCCTTGTAGTGAATGTTCCTACTTATACAACTGTCTGAGAGGTTGTCCAATGATTTCTGAAATTGTTTTCGACAATCCAGAACTTGCAGATCCGAGGTGTATAATTAGATACCCCTACTCTGAGGATGGTACAAAAAGAACACCAAATGATATTTTCCTTTGGGATACGCCCAGAGGTGGTAGTGATGCCATTGTTAGAAATTAGCAACCTAAGTTTTTCCTATGATGGAAGAGACTATGCGTTGAGTGACATAAACTTAAGCACAGATATCTCCAGTGGCATACTTTCAATTCTGGGACCTAATGGGGCTGGAAAGACCACTTTAGTTAATATACTAACGACTACATTTAAACCCCAAAAAGGCATGGCTAAAATCTTCGGTCTTGATGTAGTTAAAGATAAAAAGAAAATTAGAGAAATGATATCATTATGTGCTCAAGATTTAGAGCTTGATGTTCTGCTTTCTGTCAGGACGAATTTAAAATTCTATGGTATAATACGGGGAATTCCAAAGAACGAACTTGAGAAACGCTTAGATGATATTGTTGAAATGTTTGGTTTAACTGAGCATCAGCATAAAAGAGTACTTGAACTGTCTGGAGGATTAAGACGAAGGACACAATTAGCTAGGGCTTTCTTAGATCCAAGAAGTAAATTAATATTTATAGACGAGCCAACCTTAGGACTAGATCCCATCGGGAAAAAGATTACCTGGGATCTCATTCGTGAAATGAGTAAGGAGGGATACTATTTCGTCCTAACAACTAACGACATGGCGGAAGTTGAGAGTCTATCTGATGAGATAGTTTTCATACATAAAGGAAGGATAATCCTTCATACAACTCTTAGAGAATTCAAACATGTTTATGCCGGTAAAGTCATGGTGACGTTCAAAAAGGAATTATTCCCTCAACTTATGGGAATGCTGTCTAATTATCTCAAACGCAACAACTTAGGGAAAATTATTGGAAAAGATACTGTAGAGCTGGAAGATAAATTGGCATTTTATGAACTTCTCCTGTTCTTGCGAGATATCGGTTTTGATATTACTCAAATTGTTGTTAAGGAGGAGACATTGCTTGATGGATTTATAAAGCTCATTGGGGGGATTGAAAAATGAGGCTCTATGGGTTCGTATACAGGGAGATATCATTAAAGAAAGAGGCAATAGGAGGGTTTATATCACAATTTTTAACCCCAATCCTGTACTTTCTGTTTTTTGCATTCTCATTATCGAGAACCGTGAATTTTGAGTATCATGGAAAGACCATAAGCTATCTCCTTTATGTTCTTCCAGGTATTATTGCAATTCAAATATTTTATTCTTATCCTGTTGTTAGCTCGACAACATTTAATGATGTTAGATTTGGGATAATACGAACATCCCTTCTCGGAGGGGGAAGTTTGAGTGGTTATATTCTTGCGAAGGTATTAGTGGAGAGCACTGTAGTTATCTTGGTGTCCTTATTCCTGGTGTTTGTGGGAGTTCTGTTCCTTAATTTGTATCTATCTTCTGCAACGTTGCTTCAATTTGTACTCTATTTGTTAGTCTCAACGGTGTTTTGGATAAGCATGGGCATAATAATTGGGGTAAAGATGAGAGGGGAATTAACAAGAAACATGCTTTTTGCTCTACTTAATCTGCCAACAATCTTCACTGCTCCTGTATTTTATCTCAAAGGCTCTGCTCCTATGTGGATAGAATTTTTAGGAAAAATTAACCCATTGACATATCACGTCGTTGGCCTTCGAGAGATCCTATTACTCGGTGGGGCTCCTGTTGAGTTCTGGATAATCTCTTTGCTCTTAGGTATGGGGTCTGTTGCAGTATCAATAAAATTAACATCTGAAGTTGCTCCAAAATGAGTTTTTTATTTTTATTTAGCATTCTTCAGGTTGGCACTTTGGTGTCCAAGGGAGACAACCCTTAAATAGCTCCATCCAAGATTTCTATTTTGGTGATGTCAAATGCCAAGAATAGGAATTATTGGTGGATCCGGTGTTTATGGTGTATTTGAGCCAAAAGAGACAGTAAAAGTACATACGCCATATGGAAGACCCTCGGCTCCAGTGGAAATAGGAGAGATAGAGGGTGTGGAAGTAGCTTTTATTCCCAGACATGGAAAGAATCATGAGTTCCCTCCACACGAAGTCCCATACAGGGCAAACATATGGGCTCTTAAGGAGGTAGGCGTTGAGAGGATAATTGGTATCACTGCTGTTGGATCCCTTAAAGAGGAATACAAACCGGGGGATATAGTTATAACGGATCAATTTATAGACTTCACGAAGAAGAGAGATTACACATTCTACAATGGCCCTAGAGTGGCCCATTTCAGCATGGCAGACCCATTCTGCCCAGAAATGAGGAAAATTTTCTATGAAACTGCCAAAGAACTAAACATCCCAGTTCATGAGAAGGGGACCTATGTATGCATTGAAGGGCCAAGATTCTCAACAAGGGCTGAGTCAATGATGTTCAGACAATTTGCTCACATAATTGGGATGACCCTTGTTCCAGAGGTTGTTCTCGCGAGAGAACTTGGAATGTGTTACACAAACATAGCTGCTGTTACAGACTATGATGTTTGGGCCGAGAAGCCGGTAGACGCTCAAGAGGTTATAAAGGTCATGCAAGAGAACAACGAGAAGGTTAGGAAGCTCTTAAAGGCAGGAATTCCAAAAATACCTGGAGAGAGAAAGTGTGGCTGTGCTGATGTCCTTAAGACAGCATTCGTTTAATTTTTCTAAAATTTTATTAATTTTTGGCTTCTAAATTTGTAGGGTGGTCTCATGAGTATTCTAATTAAAAATGGGTATGTGATTTATGGGGATAGTCTGAAAATCATCAAGGCTGATATTTACATTGAGAACAACAAAATATCTAAAATTGGAAAGGATCTGACCAAGTCAGCAGATCATGTAATAGATGCTAAGGGAAGGGTTATTTCTCCCGGATTTATAAACGCCCATACACATTCTCCAATGGTTCTTTTAAGGGGCCTTGCCGATGATATCTCATTAATGGAGTGGCTTCAGAACTATGTATGGCCCGTCGAGAAAAAGCTTAAGAGAGTTCATATTTATTGGGGGGCTCTTCTTGGCACTCTTGAAATGATAAAAACAGGCACTACAACATTTGTGGATATGTACTTTCACATGGAAGAAGTTGCTAAGGCTGTTGAGGAGATTGGTTTGAGGGCCTATCTGAGCTATGGAATGGTCGATCTGGGAGATGAAGAAAAGAGGAGCATTGAGATTAGAGAAACTCTTAAGCTTTTAAAATTTATTGAAAGCCTAAGTTCTCCAAGGGTAGAATTTCTATTTGGTCCTCACGCTCCATATACATGTTCACCCAAACTCTTGACTTGGGTCAGAGAAAAGGCCGATGAAACCGGAAAAATGATAACAATACATTTGAGTGAAACAAAGGATGAAGTAAAGCAGATAAAGGAAAAATATGGTAAAACTCCAGTGGAATTATTGGATGAGTTGGGATTTCTAAAAAATGACGTCATAGCAGCTCATGGGGTTTGGTTGACTGACAAAGAAATTGAAATTCTTGCCAAAAGAGATGTGACAATAGTGCACAACCCTGCAAGCAACATGAAGCTTGGTAGTGGAGTCATGTCTTTGGAAAAGCTCCTTAAGGCGGGTGTTAACGTTGCCTTAGGGACAGACGGAGCAGCAAGCAACAACAATCTGGACATGATAGAGGAGATGAAACTTGCAGCCCTTCTTCACAAGGTGCACACCCTCAACCCAACCCTTGCCGATGCAAAAACTGTTTTCAAGATGGCAACTCAAAACGGGGCAAAGGCCCTTAGGTTAAACGCCGGAGTCATAAAAGAAGGAGCTCTTGCAGATGTTATTGTTATTGATTTTAACAAGCCTCACCTAAGGCCGATAACTAATATAATTTCCCATATAGTATATTCGGCCAATGGTAATGATGTGGAAACAACAATAGTGGACGGAAAAGTAGTCATGCTAGATCGCGAAGTTTTGACGATTGATGAGGAAAAAATCTTGGATAAGGTACAGAAGATAGTCGATAAACTTCGCTAACCTTTTATCTTTTTGAGACCTATTTCTATGGGGTGGAAAGCATGAGTGAGTTGACTTTTGGGTCTCTCACATTTAAAGTGGCCCAAGGAGACATAACACGTTTTCCAGCTGAGGCAATAGTAAATGCCGCGAACAAATATCTTGAACACGGTGGTGGAGTTGCTTACGCAATAGCAAAAGCGGCCTCTGGAGATGTTAGAGAATACATAAGAATAAGCAAGGAGGCTATGAGAGAGCAGATTGGAAGGGGTTGGATTGAACACGGAGAAGTCGTTGTAACCCCTGCAATGAAAATGGAGCAGTACGGCATAAGGTACGTCATCCACACGGTTGGGCCTTACTGTGGAGGTAAATGGGATGAGGATAAGAAGGAAAAGCTCAAGAAGGCTATTTTAGGGGCTTTGAAAAAGGCCGAGGAACTTGGGGTTAAAAGTATAGCATTTCCAGCTATAAGTGCGGGTATCTATGGGTGTCCCTTCGAAGAGGTTGTGAAGACTTTCAGGGAAGTATTGGAAGAGTTTGGGAAGGAAGCGGGGAACCTTGAGAAGGTCTATCTCGTGCTGTACTCAGAGAGGGACTACGAGAGGGCTTTGAGAGTTGTCTAGTTATTTGTTGGGCATCATTAATTTGTAACTTAAGGGGGCGAGGGTGTGGATTTCATGGGACTGAAGCCTTCAGTATCTTCGTTGTTTGGGAGTACCCAGAAGTGGGAGAACCTTGAAGTTTGGCTTCCCCTCCTAATAGCCTTGAGACTTGCCTTTCGTTTTTTGATTTTTCTGGATTTAGAGTTATTTCCAGTTTTCTTCTTAAATATCCCTCTGTTATCAAAAATGCCGCATGGTTTTTTGCTTCCGTATCTTCTAGGAATGTTCTTCATTGAAGTTGGCCTACTTTGGACATTAAGAAAAGAGAATTTACCGTTAAAATCCCTCTTGGTATATTTTGGTACAGCTACAGTGCTTGAATTTCCGTATGCCCCGTTTAAAGGGCTATTAACCGGGTATTTTGATGGTATATTTCTCTTTGTCCTTCCATGGTATCTCAGCGCCCTTGCGGGTTTGGTGATTTCTCTAAAACTACTTTCTAGGAGGCTGTGAGTGTGAGGAGAAATTATTTAGGCAACGTAGGGGATCACATGATAGATACTGTGGATTCAAATCCTCGTATGAGCAAGAAGGAGTGGTGTACATTATGGAGCTGAAAACCCCTTTAAAGGTTCTTTTATCTTTGCTCCTCCTTTGCCATGCCATGATTATCTGGGTGATTTTTCCTCTCCTTACGGGTCTTCCCCTCTGGCAGACAGTTATATACTTGGTTTCTGCGGTGCTTCCCTTTATGGCCTCTATGAATTTTTCTTGGATGAAAATAGGGGAATCCTAGTATCTCTGCTATGTTTTATTCTCCTTCTCCTGTTGGATATCACCATTGGTTTCAAGGCTCTTTACTCTCTGCCTTTGATAGGGATTGGAGGGAGTATAATTCTCTGGTTTTTGGGAAAGAGCTCCGGGGGTGTACCTCATGGATCTGGATAAAACCTGGTTCTCCTTCTTACTAATGTTCAGGCTCGCCTTTCGATTCATCTCAGCTATGGATATTCTCGGAATAGTGCTCTTTTACAACGCTCCCCTTCTCATGAAGCTACCCCTGCCGAGGTTCACCATCCCCGGCTACATTCTCCTCATGGGCGCCCTGGAAGTTTATCTCATAATGATACTGCGGAAGGGGTTCTTTCCTGTAAAACTTCTCTTTGCTTATTTTATCATGGCACTCGTTTTTGAGTTGCCTTATGCCGCTTTAAGCGGAACTTCACTGGGATTAACACTCTTCGTTCTTCCCTGGTATTTGAGTGCAGTGGTTGGGTTTATACTGGTTTTAAAACATGTCCACAACTCTCTTGGCAGAGCGTAGAGGGTATCCTTTTCACTGTTGCATTGGTCAAATTCCAACTTCCCAATAATGTCCAGTTAAGATTATAACTTTCTTTCCCTTATCAAAAAACGGTGGGCCCTTTGAAGAAAAAACTCTTCATAAGTGCAATTTTTCTTGCTTTTTTGGTAGTATTTACAGTGGCAAGGTGGAACAGCATTAATACTACTCCTTCTTCAACTGCCTCTCCCAAAACCGAGAATTTTTCAGAGGTAAGCTCATCCAGCCCCGAAGTTTTGAATGCTTCTGAGGAATGGGTGATCGAAGTTACTGGATTAGTTGAAAAGCCTATGAACATAACTCTCTCACAACTTAAGGAGATGCCGCAAACAGCGGTTTTTTCTGAGCTTTATTGCGTTGCCTATCCTGGAAAGGCTAGAAAACAAGGGTTGTGGAAGGGAGTTAAGTTGTCTTATATTCTAGAGCAAGCAGGAGTAAAAGATGGAGCAATAAAAGTGGCATTTTACGCCAGAGATGGGTTCACCACCGATCTTACCCTTGAGGAAGCACTTACAAATGATGAGCTCATAATTGCCTATGAGTTCAACAACAAACCCATTGAGCCACGGCTTATAGCCCCTGGAATGTGGGGGTACAAGTGGATAAAGTACCTTGTGAAAATAGAAGTTGTGGATTACAACTTCTTAGGGACTTACGAGAGTGAAGGCTATCCGGATGATGCATACATCGGTGAAAAGCCATGAGGGCATTCAAGATTGTGGAACTTACGGCGGTTCCGCTTTTTATTTTTTCTGTGATCCTTGTTATCACTGGATATGGGATTGTAAGCCCTAGAACCATCTCGACCTTTACTTTTGGCTTGGTCTCATACCAGAATGCCCCAACGCTTCACTCGTATCGGCTCATAAGATACGGCTTCACCGTTTTGCTCCTTGTTCACTCCTATGCTGGCTTTGAGATTTTTGGGCTTAAGAAAATAAGAAACCAAAGGTTGAGGCTCTTCTTGGGCTATCTGCTCTTGTTTATTGTCATCTATGCACTGTGGGTAGCAACAATAACAGAACTTGGGGAAATTTTTTAGAGTAATTTTTTTGTTTTTTAGTACTCAACATTTCTTGGTGGTCTGAATGTCCTCGGGGGTTACAAGGGAACTGATTTTCGGTGTTGTGTTGGTTATTGTTATTGGGTTTGCCATAATTGGGTATGGGATATTGCAGCTTCTTCCCCACTCGGTAGCAACTCATGCAGTGCCGCCAGCAGAAAAATTCAGAAATCTTCTGGCTATTTACCTCGTTTCAGTTTTGTTTATTATAATAATGGAGCTATTGAGTTCTTCTCGACCTAAGGAGGAAAAATTTCAAGAGAAAACCCAATAATTTACGAGTTGGGCTGATGGTTTTGTTATTTGTTTCTTGAGATTTTTCATTCTTTCTTTGCTTTCTCATCTTTCTCCAGAAAAAGATCGTCTTTTGTAATTATCCGTTGCAAATTTTAGTGGTGGTGTTTATGAGAATGGGGGGTAACTAACAATATGAAAAATCCCTGTTTTTCTGGGATTTATGTAGTTTTCTCAATCTTCGACTTGTAGGACTTCCTTAGCTTATTTCCAATGCCCCTCAAACGTTCCCCTGAACGAAAAAAGTTTAACTCCGCTAACTCATCACAAGCGTTAAATATCTGCAAACCCTAAATCCTTGGGTGTTTGAAATGTACGACGTTGCTATAGTTGGGGCGGGCTTTACCGGCCTGCTTGCGGGTTCTCTCCTTGCGAAGGAAGGCTACCGTGTAGCGGTTTTCGAAAGGAACAGCTTCGTTGGTGGAAGGGCCGCCACGAGAACTCCAAAAGAGTGGGGATGGGCGGAGAGAGAGGACTACCGCGTTGACTTTGGGCACCACGTCTTCGCCACCAACAGCTACCTCGAGTTCATCCTCGACAGGGTGGGCGCGAAGAGGCACTTCAAGTTCGTGCCCCTCAACATGCCCTACTTCTACAAAAACGGGAGGCTTCACAAGCCGCCGGTTGGGTTTTTGGAACAGCTGAGGGCCTATCCATGGATACCTCTAAGGTCAAAGCTCAGGCTCAGGAAGTTCCTCTCCTACGTAGAGAAGGTTAGCTTTGGGGAGGTTATGGAAAAATGGGCCTACAGGCCGCTGGAGGAGCTTTACGATGAGTTTGGATTCGATGAGAACGCAAGGGAGCTCTTCACGGACGGCTTTGTTGCGGGCTACCAGACGATAATAGACACCGAAAGGAACTCCGCAGGGGATCTTATACTCTGCATGAAGGCCTACCTCAGGGGGATTAAACGCTATAAGACTCCCCTCTTTTCCGCGGAGGGAGGAGTGGGGGCGATAGCGGAGGCCCTTAGGAAAACGATAGAGGAAAACGGCGGAGAGGTGCACCTCGGGACAAACGTGACCGAGATAATCGTTGAAAATGGAGAAGCTAAGGGGCTGAAGGTCGGTGAAAAGACCATCCAAGCGAAAAGGGTTCTCTTCGCGGCACCCGTCTACTACCTCCTTCGCCTGATAAAGGAGGGAAACCTTCCCGAAGAGTTCGCAGAGAGGCTTATAGAAGGAGAAAAAGAGGCCACAAATCTCTTCCTCATCATAGGGGGCGCAAAGAGGCCCCTCACGGAGAAGCCGATAGGGACGTGGATAATGGCGCCCCGCTCGGAGGTCAAGAACGTGGACTCCTACTATCTCATCTACGAAGTGAGTCCTGAACTCAAGCAGGCCCCCGAGGGGAATTACCCTCTAAGCATAGCGGTTCTGGCTGATGAAAAAACTAACAAGAAGGAGCTGGCGAAAAAGATGGTGGCTGATTTAGAGGCCCTCTTTCCCAACTTCGACTTTGAGAACGACTGGGACTGGAAGGCGGAGGTCATGTTCCCAATAGTGGACGGAATCGGGAGAACTATTGACTGGTACTGGGAGAGGAGACTTGGCCCGGAGACACCAATAAAGAACCTCTACGTTGCTGGCGACTCAGCTCAAGAGCTTAGCTCCGGCGTGGATGGGTGTGCAAGTTCTGCCCTCTTTGCGATTGAGGCAATAATTGGGAGAAAGCTCTTGGACCTTGAGGAGTTTTATAGGCTCTGAAGATGGGCTTTTTTTCTAAATTTTCGGATGGGAAACACACTTGCCTTTCTACTGTGAGGAACTCTCTGGAGAAAAAGTTAAAGTTATGGACTCCGAATTTCCATGGGGTGGTGGCTTATGAGAATCGAGGACGTTTACATCTGGGATATCAACGCGAAATGGCTCGGTATAACCCCTTACCAGCTCATGGAGAATGCTGGCGCCGGGGTCGCTAAGATCATTGAGGAGCGCGTTGGAGAGGGGCTTAAGATAGCGGTCTTCTCTGGGACTGGCAACAACGGGGGAGATGGCTTTGTTGCCGCAAGACACCTCAGCTTTGAAAACAACGTTACTCTCTTTCTCGTAGGCGATGAGGCGAAGATAGGCAGCGAGGAAGCGAGGCATAACTGGGAGATACTGAGGAAGCTTGACTTCGTGAAAATCATTGTTCTTAAGGACTCCACCTACATCAAGCCCCTCGACCTTTCGGGCTTTGACGTTATAGTTGACGCTCTCCTCGGGGCTGGGACAAGGGGGGAGCCGAGGGAGCCCATAAGAAGTGCCATCGAGAAAATAAACAAATATGCTGGAAGAGTAAAAATAGTGAGCGTCGATCTACCGAGCGGCTATCCGAGTGATGTCCGCGTTAAGTGCGACTTTGCAGTGACTTTCCAGTGGGATAAAGAAGAGTATGGGGGCTTTGAAAGGGTTATATCAAAGATCGGGTATCCCAAAGAACTATATCGCCTTGTAGGGCCGGGCGATGCGAAGTTTGCCTTACAAAAGAAAGGCGAGCACAAAGGGCAGAATGGAAAGCTTCTCATAATTGGGGGGAGCGAAGAGTATTTTGGAGCTCCATATTTGGCAGCGAAAGCGGCAAGCTACATAGTGGACCTGGTGTATTTAGCGATGCCCGAATACTCCGCCAGAAGAATAAACGATCCCAACATAATTTTGCGTCCATTTGAGGGCAAAAACTTCACAAAGGAAGACGTTGAGGATGTTCTGTCAATTGCTGATGGTGTTGATGCAGTTGTCTTGGGACCAGGAATTGGAGAAAAAGCAGAGACAAAAGACTTTGTTATCGAGTTTGTCCGCTGGTGTGAAAAGCCCATGGTGATAGATGCAGATGCACTAAAGGCAATTGCAGAAGATTTAGATGTCCTCAAAGGCAAGGAATTTGTCTTAACACCTCACCCTGGTGAATTCAAGATTCTTTTTGGTAAAAAGCCAGAGGGCAGTTTGGAGGAAAAGGCCGAGCTTGTGATGAAAAAAGCCCAAGATATCAATGGCACAATACTCCTTAAGGGAAGACACGATATAATAAGTAATGGAATAGCTTGGAAATATAATAAAACGGGAAATAATGGCATGACAACGGGGGGTACTGGAGACGTCTTATCTGGTCTTGTGGGGGCTCTTTTGGCCCTTGAAAACAAGCCTTTAAGAGCGGCAAGTGTCGGGGCTTTCTTAAATGGCCTCGCTGGAGACATGGTAAAGGAAGAAATGGGAGAAAACTTCACGGCTTTAGATGTTGCAGAGAAGGTGTCTTATGCGGTCAAATGGATTTTGGAGTTCTAGTCCTCCAATCCTAAAAGTTCCCTTATTTTTTTTGCTTCTTCCTGCAGTTTTGGAGAGTTTATAAGTGTCATTAAGGCCATTATCCGAATGAACTCAAGTCGGTTCATCTCCACGCCTTCAAGCTTTTTGATCATATCTCTGGATAAGGTTTCAAACTGAGATATAAACCTCTTTATTATGGAAATAAACTCTTTCTTATTTCTTATTTTAAAACCTGCCTCCGTAAGTAGCTCATAGAGTCTTATTGCCTCTTCTGTGTGTATTTTTTCCATCGCTACCCATGCATTAGCATCGTTTTCGTAGGGGGTTATCAAAAACACTCTTGCACTTCTGCCGTATAGTTTTTCATTTCCCTCTTTTCCAATTTCTTCAACAAAACCAGCTTCTTTAAGTAACGTTATATGCCGATGTATAGTTGAGGGGTCTTTGTTAAGGAGCATGCTAAGTTCGGAGATTGTCATAGGGCGATCTCTAAGCAATGAAAGAATATATAGGCGGGTCTTTTCAGCTAGGATCTTAATTTTTTTAGAGTCTGTAACTATAAGAACATCTTTCATAATATCAGAATTCCTCTAATCTATCTTGGGGTGTTTCACTTTCTTCGATAATTTTCTTACCGGCGGCCACCATATCAATACTGTGCACAACTCCACCAAACTCTTCTATGGTTCTTACGATTTCCTCATAATCCAAGTTGTCCCCGACAATTGTTATCTTCACATTCTCAGTTTCTTTGTCAATCTCAACAAGGGTAATGTTTACTCCATCAACCCCTTTCAATTCACTTAACCCCAAAGCTAGCTCAGTTACCATGGGTTGATGGGGTTTAAGCACGTCCAGTACGAGAAGTCTGATTCCCTTCGCCATTTTTATCCCAATGACTCTTGGAATTACTCCTTTTTAAGGATTTCTCCAAGTTTTTTCAGGAGTTCTAGTGCTTCTTTATCTCTTCCTAATTCAGCCATGCTAAGCCATTCAACAGCGTGGATAATATCTTCGTTTGAGAATTCTTTTAAACTCTCTTCTTTTCCTTCTAATTCTTTTGAGATTTTTGTTGTGTATGAGTGTTCTTTTTCAGTGATTCTGTCCATAACATCCAAGAGTTGCTCTTCGTCAAATCTATAGCCAAGGGCTTTGAAAATATCAAGCTTTGTTTTTAGCCGTGATCTTGCTAAATACCTCAACTCTTTGTCTCCTAAGTAAAGATTTATGTAGAAGACATCAGCAGTTCTTCCATAGTATTTTTCAACTAAATTGCCTTTCATTTCGGTTCTTTTTACCTCTACTAGGCCAACTTCTTTTAATTTTTCAATGTGGTGGTAAACTGTTTGTGGTGTCTTTCCAAGTATGTCTGAAAGTTGGGAAATTGTCATCTCTCTGTTCCTCAATAATTTTAGTATTTGTCTTCTTGTGTCCTCTAGCATTAGTTTTATGACCTCTGGATCTGTGATAACCATAACCTTCTTTTTCATAGCTTTCACCTATTTTAACGTTCTAATTGGTTTTTAAGCGTTCGGGAATATAACCTTTTCCATTTGTGCATAAATTTCATTCTCTGGAAAATTTTATAAATGTAAAATTCCCACATCACACAGCAGGAATGCACATTACTGCAAAGGGGTGAAAAATCATGAATTTGGATTTTCTGTTCTACCCACAAAGTGTTGCTGTCATTGGCGCCTCAAATAAAGAAGGGAAGATAGGCAATGCGATAATGAAAAACCTCATAAATTTTGGATTTAAAGGTAGAATATATCCTGTTAACGTAAAAGAGGAAAAGGTTTTGGGAATTAAAGCTTACAAAAGTGTGTTGGAAATTCCAGACAGCGTTGATGTGGCCGTTATTTCAATTCCTGGGAGATTTGTACCTCAGATACTTGAGGAATGTGGTCAAAAAGGAGTAAAAGGAGCGGTTGTAATAAGTGCGGGCTTTAAGGAAGCTGGAAATGTGGAACTCGAGAATAAACTTCTTGAAGTGGCCAGAAAATGGAACATAAGAATTGTAGGGCCAAATTGTTTGGGAGTCACTAATATCGAAAATGGTTTTGACTGTACTTTTAATCCTCCTGAGAGACAAGCAAGGCCAGAATTTGGCGGTATTGCTTTCATGAGTCAAAGTGGTGCATTTGGTGCAGCAATTCTTGATTGGGCCGCCAGACACGAAGTAGGAATGAGTAAATTCATAAGTCTCGGCAACATGGCCGATCTTGATGAAAGTGATTTTATGGAGTATTTGAAAGACGATAAAGCTACCAAAGTCATCACTGCTTATCTTGAGGGGGTAAAGGATGGTAAAAAGTTTTTAAAAGCTGCCAGGGATGCTACAAAGAAAAAACCCGTTGTGATTCTTAAGAGCGGAAGAACTGAAGCTGGAGCAAAAGCTGCGGCCTCTCACACAGGTTCTCTTGCCGGAAGTTATGCCATTTACCAAGCGGCCTTTGAACAAACTGGTGTTCTTGAAGCTAGAAGCATGAGACAGCTCTTCAACTATGCAAAAGCCTTGACAATGCAGAAACCAGCAAATGGGGATAGAGTTGCTATAGTAACAAATGGTGGTGGCGCTGGAGTCATGATGAGTGATGGTTTGCTTGAGGTGGGATTGAAAATCGCTGAGCTAAGTGGAAGAACAAATGAAAAGTTTGCAAAAGCCATAGAAGAAGGTAAGCTTCCAGAACATATGAGTTATAAGAACCCGATTGACATTATTGGGGATGCTCCTTCAAGCAGATATGAAACGGCTATGCGTTATGCTTTGGAAGACGAAAACGTAGACGTATTGGCTGTTATTGCACTCTTCCAGAGTCCAGCTTTAGATGATGGTATTGTTGACGCAGTTGGAAAGATGCAAGAATATGGCAAACCAGTCATTTTCATAGCTCCTGGAGGGGCCTATCCCGAAAAGATGGCTAGAAGGATAGAGAAAACTGGAGTGCCAGTTTTTGAAACTGTGGAAGATGGTGTCGATGCAGTTTATGCACTCGTCAAGTATGGTCAATATCTCAAAGAACCTGGGGTGTAGGGAAAACTTTAAATTCTCTTTTTCTATTCTTAACCCATGCTCGGTGATTGCTTTTGGCTTTGGTGATAATAATTTTAATCTTTTTTTGGTTAGTTTAGTCTTTGGAGGTGAATTCTGTGCCAGAATTTGAGGTGACTCCATGGGAAGTTACAGGAGTAGTAGATTACAATAAACTTATTGAAGAATTTGGAACAACACCATTAACAGACGATTTGTTGAAGAAAACTGAAGAACTCACAAAAAAGGAACTCCCAATGTACTTTAAAAGAAAGTTCTTCTTTTCACATAGGGATTACGATTTAGTACTTAAAGACTATGAAGCAGGAAAAGGATTTTTCCTTTACACAGGCAGAGGTCCCAGCGGACCAATGCATATAGGCCATATAATTCCGTTCTTTGCAACAAAGTGGCTCCAGGAGAATTTTGGAGTAAACCTTTATGTTCAAATCACGGATGATGAAAAATTTTTATTCAAACCTCAGCTTACCTTTGAGGGGACTAAAAGATGGGCTTATGAGAATATACTCGATATAATTGCCGTTGGGTTTGATCCAGACAAAACATTCATCTTTCAGGATAGTGAGTTTACCAAGATATATGAGATGGCCATACCAATAGCCAAAAAAGTGACTTATTCAATGGCAAAGGCCGTTTTCGGTTTTAATGAGCAAAGTAAAATTGGAATGATATTCTTCCCAGCAATCCAAGCTGCTCCAACGTTTTTTGAGGAAAAACGCTCTTTAATCCCAGCAGCTATTGACCAAGATCCCTACTGGAGAATACAAAGGGATTTTGCTGAAAGTTTGGGATACTACAAAACTGCAGCGTTACATTCAAAGTTTGTGCCTGGCTTAATGGGTCTTGGGGGTAAAATGAGTGCTTCAAAGCCGGAAACTGCTATTTACCTAACGGACGATCCAGAAGAAGCGGGAAAGAAAATATGGAAATATGCTTTAACCGGTGGAAGGGCAACTGCAAAAGAGCAAAGAGAGCTCGGAGGAGAACCTGACAAATGTGTCGTCTTTAAGTGGCTTGAGATCTTCTTTGAACCGGATGAGAAGAAACTCCTAGAAAGGTATATTGCTTGTAAGAACGGGGAGATACTTTGTGGCCAGTGCAAACGTTATCTGATAGAAAAGGTTCAGAACTTCTTAAAAGAGCATCAAGAGAAGAGGGAAAAGGCCAAAAAAGAAATCGAGAAGTTCAAATACACAGGGGATCTGGCCAGAGAGCAGTGGGATAAAGCAATTCCAGAGCCATTGAGGAAATGACTTCCACTTTCTTTTTAAATTCTAATGAGTAGGTATCTTTTGGTGATGTCATGATTCGCTTACCTTTTAGAGACACTTTTTATGAAGTTAAGCCAACCAAGATAATTTGCCTTGGAAGGAATTATGCTGAGCATGCAAAAGAACTTGGCCATGAGATTCCCAAAGAACCTGTTATTTTTCTAAAGCCCCCTTCAGCTTTAATAGGGCCCAATCAAACGATAATTTTGCCGAGGAAAAGCAATCATGTTGATCATGAGGTAGAACTTGCGGTGATTATTGGGAAGAGAGGCAAAAACATCCCAAAAGCCAAAGCCCTAGATTATGTCTTGGGATACACTATTCTGATGGACCTGACAGCTAGGGATCTTCAATGGGAAGCAAAGAAAAAAGGTCTCCCTTGGACAGTGGTGAAAGGGTTTGACACGTTTGCTCCAATCGGGCCGAGGGTTGTTGATAAGAGAGAAATAAACGTGGATGATCTTGAAATTGGCCTCAAGGTTAACGGTGAAATAAGACAGCTTTCAAGAACGAGCAAGATGATATTCAAGATAGATGAGATAATAGAGTACGTTTCGAGTATAATGACCCTTGAGAAAGGTGACATAATTGCAACTGGAACCCCTGAAGGCGTTGGTCCTCTGAGGCACGGTGATGTTGTGGAGGCTTGGATAGAGGGAATCGGGACTTTAAAGGAGGAAGTACTTGCTGAGCGCTCAATCCTCTGCTGATCTTTAATTATTTGATTATGTATAAGTGAACCATCAAACCACCATGTCCGACTAGGCGATGATGAATAATTTTAAATCCATTTTCTTCGAAAGCTTTTTCTATTGCTTTCTTTTCCGTGGTCAAAAAGACTCCTCTTTTCCCTAGAATTTTTGAAAGTTCAGCAAAGAATTTCATGTAAAGCTCGGGGATTAACTTTTTCTTCCCTATCTTTAACCCGTATGGAAGATTGCTTATGACAAAATCGACGCTATCAAGATAGTGAGAAAGTCTTGTGGCATCTCCCTGGATAAGATCAATTTTATCAAGAACTCCTGCGGCGAGGGCATTCATCATGGCACCTTTTAGATGTTTTTTGTATTTTTCAATGCCAATTATCTTTCCTTCGTATCCTCTCAATGCTAGCTCGATTAAAATTGTTCCGCTACCGCACATTGGATCAAGAACACTTCCTTCATCGAGCTCTGCAAGCTCTATCATAGCATTTGCTATTGAGGCTTTTAAATGGGCCGGATGATCGTAAACCCTCCACGGCCTTTTATGAAGAGAAGAATCTCCCGTTGTATCAATTCCCAAGAAAAAGACATCGTTTATAACTTCGGCTCTAAAGATTACAGAAGGATGATCAAGATTTACTTTTGGCGTGCCAAACTTTGAGAGTTTATCATAAATAGCACTCCCAACGGTTTTTGCAACGTCAATGCTTGTAAACTCATGTTCTCCTTTCCTAAAGCCCCTCACAGCAAAGCTTTCGCTTATCTTGACGTAATTCTCAATCAAGGAGTTAGAAACGAAATCATAGATTTCCTGTAAGGCCTTTTCTTTTTCCAAATTAGAAAGTTTGGTGGAAGAAAGTTGAAAAATGACCCGATGTAAAAGTCTAGAATTTTCATTCAGGAAAGAAGCAATCTCAAATTCTCTCTTCTTGCCCTTCTCATCCAAATAGTAACTCTCCTCGATCTCTGCTAATATTCGTCCTTCGACTCCAGAGGGTTTTTCTTCGACTTTCCCTTTTAGTCCTGCGCTCTTAATGAGCATCTCAACTTCTCTTTTTGCAAGATCTTCAATTCCCTGTGGAGTTGTTAATACGAACTTCATTTTTTTCACTCCAAAATTGCTATTACTCCCTTCCATTTTCCACCAAAACACTCGCTTGCAATAACCTTTTTGTTGGTGAGTTTTTCAAGGAAGTTTAACGCGGAATCACATTTCTTAAATCCAGTTGCTATTCCGATGATCATTCCTTCTATCTCCTTGAACCCTACTCTCTTTTCTCTATCCACGATTAGTTTATCTCCGTATTTCCAAAGTATTCTTCTAGGGTCGATGAGGGATTCTTTTTCAATGTCATTTAAAATGCTTTCAAAATCCCAGATAAACTCTTCATTCTTTTTTTCCTCTTTTCCAAAAAGAGTAAATTTACCAGTCTGCCATTCCCTTAGAAGATAACGGGCGGTTTCCTCTAAGTTAACTTTGCCACCCTTTTTCAGAAGTCCTTTTTTCTCACCAATTGCTTTGAGTATTTGTTCTTCGTTTTCAAAGTCAATTATACCGTATTTTTCAATAATGGCTTCTTTTCTTGTTTCTAAAAGTCTCTTTATAAGTTTTAATGCCGGTTTAACAGGATCTTCAATTTTATCTGCTGGAAATCCGCCCCTAATGACGAGTTCCTCAAAATCATCTATTGGGACAACTCCAGGAGAATCAACTACCCAAATTTTCTTTGAAAGTCTGATGAGTTGTTTCCCTTTGGTATATCCAGGTATAGGTGCGGTGCCTACAGCATGTTTTCCTTTTAACACATTTATTATTGTGCTTTTTCCTACGTTGGGATATCCCACCAAAACAACTTTCACTTTATCTTTTCCTTGTTCAAAGAATTCTTTTGCAAGTTTTTTTATCTCCTCCCTCAAGATTCCAGTCCCTTTTCTTTCTCTTGCACTTATGAAAACAATTGGGATATCTTTATTTTTTTGTTTGTACTCTTCTGCCCACTTTTTTGGTACTAAATCGGCTTTGTTCATCACTATAAGTAGTTTTTTTCCCTCTTTTTGAGCAATTTTTTCCACTTTTAAATTCCTTGTTCCTATTGGGTCCCTGGCATCAACTACCTCTAGAATAATATCCCCCTCTCTAATTGCATCATTTACTACTCTCCATGCTTTTTTCTGTTTCATTTTCGATCACCATCATTTCAAAGATCACAGTCCCACCTTCAGTGTATGGTGGGCCTGGATCCAAGCATTGAACATAAGCTTTTTCTCCACTACCTAGTCCTATCTCTGAGGGTTTAACTCCTTTTCGCAATGCTACTATATATGGTAGGAAGGATGCAAATGCATGTGTACAAATGGCATTTGTTTCCTCTAAGTTTATTTTGGGGCCTTCTATGGTGATCTTATCCCCAACTTTGAACACTGGGCACTTACCTCTAATTTTTATTATCTTTATGACTAGTTTTTTCATCTTTTATCACCAAAAGGTAAATAAGTAATGAAGACTAAAATATTTACTAGGACTATTAGTTCATAGGTATAAAGATAAAAGTTAACTATAATGGTGGTGTTCACCGTGGCGGAAGATATTGAAGAAAAAATTCGACGGTTAAGGGAGTTAGGGAAAGTCCCTGTTGAGGAAAAAGGAGAAGCTAAACCTTCTAGTGTTCCTTCTGCAAGACCTACCGCTCCTGCTAGAAAGCCATCCAAACTGGGGAGGCTTAGAGAAAGGGAGAGACGCAGAAGGATTATTATAGGTGCTTCTATTCTAGCGATAATTATCATTGCGGTTGTAGTTGGGGTTTATATAACTTACCAAAATAGAGCAGCAAAACAACTTGAAGAGGCTAAATTGGCAAAAGTGGCTGAAGTTAATAAATATTTTACTGGGGAACTTGCAAATGATACTTTAAAGACTCAGTTAATAAATCAAATTAACAGGGCGCAAAGTATAGAAGAACTTGAGAAAATTGATGTAAAAAGTTTGGCAGATCAGAGAAAGGCACAAATTGAACAAGAAAGACTCCAAAAAGAGTTGCAAGATGCAAAGATGCTTAAACTCTCTGAAGTAGAACATTCATTTGAGCTTTTACTTTCACAGCCACTTTCAGCGGAAATGAAAAGTGAAGTAATACAAACGCTGAACCAGTTGAAAGAAAAAATCAATTCGGCAAAAACTAAGGATGAGGTATTACTAATTGATGCTAACCCCTACTTGCTCGATTTGTGGAGAAAGTACTATTATTACCTTATAGATGGTACCCCTACTCAGAAGGTTATCTTAAAGAAAGGAACTGAAAAGAGCATATATACAAAGGCAGAGGCCAAATATGTTTTAAGTAAAGTTACAGACTTTGCAGAGTTAATTCAATACACTATAGAAAAGGCTGAAATGGTTCAAATTGCCTTGGTTTTACCAAGAGAAAATGTTAATGGGGCATTCTTGTCTTCTGGAGACAAAGTAAAGATTTTTGCCCAAGTAAACTCAACTACTATCCAAAAGATAGCTGATGAAGGTTACATAAGTACTGTTTTACTTTTAAAAGATTCAGGCGTGATCTCAGTTTCTGAGTCGCAAACAGAGAGTAATGATATATCAAGTTCCACAGAGACTGCGTACTCTGATCAATATTCGGAAAGCTATGCTCCTGGTGATCAATCTATATCGTATGAGCAGGCTAAGGATGAAAGTCATTCAACCACTCAATCAAGTTCACAAACAATAAGTGCTTCCTATACTTATAATGTGGCATTAAATGAAATACTAAAGGCAATTGCAGCCAACAAAATAGCAGCTCCAGATGAAGTTAAAGAACAGCTAGAGAGGTATAAGTGGAAGGTGTTGGGGCTAGAACAAGAAACAGGGTTGATGGCTACAGATCCTACGGCCAAAGTCTTAGTCATTGTGGAGGTCCCAGCTGAGTTCGTTGAGGACATAATAAAATATAGAAACGCGCTTTATGTGACAAAAATTGTAGGGTGATTAACATGCTAAAAAAGGTGGCTCCTGCCTTTTTCTTTATTTTGTTAGCTTCCACTTTAGTAAGCGCCCAAGAGGGCGGGGATGTTGTGGCTTCTGGGATAGCTGACCTAAATGTGACTTTGGTTAATGCTGGGCCATTCTACAAGTTCGTGTTGATTAACCCAGATTATGAATACACCATAATTAGGAAAGGAAGCGAAATAGTTAACGTAAATGATTTGGGATTTTGGATTGGCCCATACGAAACTTTGGGAGTAAATGTAAAAATTAACGAAACTTTATCTGTTGGTTCTATGAGTGGTATGGAAGGACCGAACCTATTTTACAGTCCGGTTTATCCCCAGTTAATTTTATACCCCCAAAAATATTACATGGTAGACACATTCTTCATCTCTGATGGTTATGTAAAAGTAATTAAGTATGCAGGTACAGTGAAAGTTACTGTGAGTAATCCATCAGAAGAAGAGGCCAAATACCTCGCTATAGGAGTGCCAATTCTATTTGATAGTGCGGAAATGTATGGGTTCAACCCTGAGTATACTATGAAATACAGTGAGTATGTGGGGACTATATTGGGGCAATATGCTCAATATGTGAAGGATTTCATGCCCACCTATTTAGAAAGAGAATCTGGGAATACTAAAGACTTATCAGAGCTTTCATCAAGGGTAGTTGTGTACTCCCTAACAGATACACTTTTGGCAAAAAGCAAGCAAAGGTCTGAATTTCCAGAAACTCCGAAAAAATCTGAAATAAAGTTTGATTATCCGGTTTGGATAGTATTTTTAGGGGGTAAAGACTTCGTATTTGAGTATGAGGTTAAATGGGAAAATTTGATGCAGGTGAGTAAATTTGGGGGAGAAGAAGAAAAAGCGTTCAGGTTTATCATGGATAGAAGAAATCCTAAATGAGGAAGCTCCTTCATTAGAGAATATAATAAAGGAAGAGGAAGAAGAAAAATTTTCTACTCTAAAGGATGAAGAGAGCACGCCCATAGTACCTGAAATCAAGATTCCCTCACAACCCCAAGTTAGTGAAACCTGGGAAGAGAAAAGTTTAGGGGGTATTTTGGGAAGAGCCCGTGGGCCCCCGCAGAGGCCTATTGCTGCCACATATTACGGTGAGGAAACGAAGGTACTTGATGTTTATGGTAATGTGAGAATCTTGAGGGTAACTGGGGAGCCTATCCCAATATACGAAATTAGGATTCCACAGTTAAGTGAAGAAGAAGAAAAACTGATTAAGATTGTAAGGGATAGAGCAATAGCTGAAATTCAAATAGATCCAGAAAGCATACCTGATCCTGAAGAGAGAAGAAGGATTTTTGGTAGGGCCGTTAAAAACATAATGAAAGAGCTTGCTCCCAATGTTTCGGAAGGAAGAATGGAAATTCTAATAAATCTTGTTGTCCAGAACATGATTGGTTATGGCAAACTTGATCCTTTAGTTAGAGATGATAACTTGGAAGAAGTCATGGTTGTTGGAACAAGGAAGCCAGTGTATGTCTGGCATAGAAAATTCTACATGTGTAAGACAAATATTAACTTTGATGATGAAAGGGAGATATTGAACATAATAGAACGTATAGCTAGACAGGTTGGAAGAAGAATCGATCAACAAACACCGCTTTTAGACGCTCGTTTACCTGATGGAAGCAGGGTTAATGCTACAATTAGACCTGTAAGCCTAGAGGGGCCAACATTGACTATAAGAAAATTCAAAAAAGATCCACTAACGATAATTGACCTTTTGAAATACGGTACATTCAACTTGGAAATAGCTTCCTTGCTATGGATATTTGTAGATGGACTTGGGGTTAAACCAGCAAACGTGCTCGTTGCTGGAGGTACTGGTTCGGGTAAGACTACCACCTTAAATGCATTGGCGATGTTCATACCACCAAGTGAGCGTGTAATTAGTATAGAAGATACAGCAGAACTGCAATTACCGATTGAACACTGGGTAAGGTTGGAAACTAGACCACCTAACATTGAGGGAAGAGGAGAAATTACCATGGATGATTTAGTCAAAAATACTCTGCGTATGAGACCAGATAGGATCATCGTGGGTGAGGTTAGAGGACCAGAGGCTAGGACGATGTTCACGGCCATGAACACGGGACATAATGGAGCGCTCTATGATTTCTCGGTTATCCAGCTCTCCAACGGGAAGTTTGTGCTCATAGGTGATTTAGTAGGGAGACTTTTCGAGAAGTACTCGGACAGAGTTGAGAAGTACAAGGATCTCGAATACATAGTGCTTGATGAAAAAGATCGCTTTGAGGTTGTCAGTGTTGGTCCTGACCTTAAAGCTGGCAAACACGTGGTTTCAAAGGTGTGGAGGAGAAAGGTCAGGAAAGATGAAAAATTGATGCGCATAAAAACTAGAACGGGCAACGAAGTAATACTAACCAAGAATCATCCCTTCTTCGTCTTCTCCAACGGAGACGTTATGAGAACGGAAGCAGAGAAGCTTAGAGTAGGCGATAGGGTTGCCGTGATGATGCGCCCACCAAAAGCCCCTCAGAGAAGAGCTTTTGTGGATCCAAAGGTTTATGCGGGAGTAAGTGATTATTATCTCGTTCCAAATGGAAATGGGATGCTAAAAGTACCCAACAATGGTATCCCCCCAAAAAAGGCCCAGTTCTTACTCTCTGTTAACTCTAATCTAGTGAAGTTGATTAGGGAAGTTGATGACAATCTCGCCTACCTTGCTGGAGTTCTCCTTGGTGATGGGTACATAGCCTCGAACGGCTATTATATATCGGCTACATTCGATGATGAGGCTTACATGGAAGCCTTTTTGAATGTCACTTCAAAGTTTTTGCCTAACTACACTCCTCAGATTAAATTTAATGGAAAAAGTGCAGTTGTAACGGTCAGCTCCAAGATCTTCGCCGAGGTGCTCTCAAGAATGTTTAATATACCAAAAGGGAAGAAGTCCGAGATCTGGGGTGTTCCCGATGTAGTTCTCTCAAACGATGACCTTATGAGGTATTTCATAGCGGGCCTGTTTGATGCTGATGGATATGTAGATGAGAGTGGACCTTCGGTAATTCTAACAACTAAGAGTGAGAATGCAGCTAGAAAGATATGGTATGCCCTCCAAAGGCTTGGGATAATAAGTACAGTTTCGCGCGTGAAAAACAGGGGATTCAAAGATGGAGAGATATTTAGAATAACCATAAGCGGTGTTGAGGATCTCAAAAAGTTTGCAAAACTTATACCGTTACATCATTCGAGGAAGAGAAGTAAACTTGAGAGCATACTTAAGAGCAAAAAAACATATCGTGGAAGGAGAACATATCGTGTTCCCATATCTGCGGGGATGATAAGGCCCCTTCGCCAGAGACTGTCTCTAACTATCGCAGAACTTTCAAAACTTGCATCACATCATGCTGGAGAAAAGATATCTGAAAGCCTTATCCGGCATGTAGAAAAAGGAAGGGTGAGTGAGATAAGGCGATCGGCACTAAAGGGAATTGCCCTTGCATTCCAACAGGTGGCAGAGGACATCGGTGATGAGGAAGCTTGGACTATGGCGAAGAGGCTTCAGTTGGTCGCTGAGGGGGGTGTCTATTGGGACGAAGTTGTGAGCGTCGAAGAGGTAAGGCCAGAAGAACTTGGTATCGAGTACCTCTACGATTTAACTGTTGATGACGACCACAACTATGTAGCCAATGGGATATTGGTATCCAACTGTATGGGCACAATACACTCCAATTCGGCCAGAGAGACTATTGTAAGGCTTGAAAGCCCACCAATGAACGTTCCAAGAATCATGATTCCTGCTCTAGATGTTATCATAATGCAGGTAAGGTTCAATAACAGAAAGAAAGGAACTATAAGAAGGATCACTGAGATTGCTGAAGTTTCTGGAATAGAAGGAGAGAGCGTTCAATTAAACACGATATACAAGTACAACCCTGCAAAGGATGAAATTAACCCTACCGGAGTGCCAAGTAGAGTAATGAACCAGCTTGCTGAGCATACAGGGCTTACCACGGAGGAACTATTAGAAGAGCGGTTGAAAAGAGAAGTGGTATTGCAATGGATGGTTGAGAAGGGAATAAGGAGTATAGAGGAAGTTGGACATTACATAAGGGAGTTTTACATTAATCCTGAGGACACTTTGGCAAGAATAGAACAGGATTCATCTCTTGAATTGACTGAAAAGGTAAAAAGAGTCATATAAAGGTGAGATACTTGGAGCTGAAGAGTAGAATATTGGGATTTATAGAAAGGCTAGGTCAAAAAACCATCGAAGTAAGTGAAAGGCCTATTCGTAGGATTCCTAAGGCTCTCACCTTAGAAGAGAGGCTTCAGCTATTGAAAAAACTCCAAAGAGAAATCACTGAGGAGAAAGAAAAGAAAGAGGAAGAAGAAATTGAGGAATTGATAGAATGGAGAAAGAAAGAGCTAGAAAAGTCATTTAGTCACAGGTTTTCGGAGTTTATATTGAGACGTTTCAGAAGGCCTGTGGAGTCCTTCACGAGATCAATCAAGGGTTTGGACTATGATTTACTTAGGGCAAACATCAAAATGAGCAAGGAGCAATATGTTGCTTTGATGATAGGGGTCTCAATATTTACTGCAATTTTTGCTTTTATACTGGGAGTTTTGCTTATTCTTCCAATTGACATCTCAATAATGCTTGGGCTTCTTGGTTTCATTGGTGGTTTCCTTTACATGAGAAACTATCTCAGATTTGCATGGAGAGGAAGGGTAGTGGAGGTAGAAAAAGCCCTGCCCTATGTACTACGTCATATGGCATCTCTCTTGAGTGCGGGTGTGGGTATAGCGGAAGCTATGGTATCTGTTGCTAACGCCGATTATGGTCCAATATCCGAAGAATTCGAGCTCATGATAAGGGACATGCATGGCGGTACATCATTTGAAGATGCTTTAACAAGATTTGAAGAAAGAATGGCTTCTGAGAACGTGAGTAGGGTAGTAAAACAAATATTGAGGGCCACGAGATTTGGTGGAAACCTTGCGGACATCTTGTACAAGCTCGCTGAAGACTTTTCCTTCGAATACAGGATGAAGCTCGTAGAATATATACAGAAAGTTAATGGTATTGCATTTGTTTATATGTTTATTACCATAATCATGCCGACACTTTTCGTTGTCGCAATACTTGCAGCTTCAATGATGTCAAGGACTGTAGTAATGCCTCCTTCTGCATTGGCAGTTATTCTATTATTTGCATTTCCTGCAATATCATCTATGGTAGTCTTTATGATAAAACGGAGCGAACCGAGGTGATTAAATGGCTGAAATTAGATTTCTTCACCCCATTGCAAGGGCCCTTGAAAAGATAATCCCAAAAAGGTGGACTAGGAGGTATAATCTGTTCTTGTATTCTGCAGGAATTTCATTTTTGGCCGTGGAGTTTCTATTAGTCTCAATGTTGTTAGGAATCTTAACTGCAATAGTTGTGTTCTTGATACCCTCGGTAAAACTTTACGCCCTTCCTGTATTCTTTATCGTATTTTTGGGTATTGCGTGGGTATACCCATATTGGAAACTAGCTAAAAAAATTGAAGATATGGAGAACAATATTCCAGATGCTTTCTTTTACATAGCAAGTTCCCTTAGGGCAGGGGTTTCATTTTCGGAGGCTTTGGAGGAAGCCTCAACTGCCAGATTTGGAGCCCTAACTGATGAATTTAAGAGGACAGTCAGCGAGATAAAGAGAGGTAGGTCGACTTACGAGGCGTTAAAAGCTTTTGCACTTAGAAACAGGAGATCCATTATTATATACAGATCTACTATGATAATCTTGGAAGCCTATGAAAGAGGTGCACCAATGGCGGATGTATTGGTGGCTGTTGCTAATGATGTTCGTGAAATTTTAAGAATAAAGAAAGAAAGAAAAGCCTCAACAGGAATGCAGGCTATGTTCTTTATAATCGCAAGTGGGTTCCTTGGGCCTGCCATCCTTGGAATAGTATCACAGCTTATCGGAAGCATGAACACTCCAGAAATAGGTTTAAACTTGCCTGTAGATGCAATTTACAATGTTCTTTTAGCTTTTGTAGGGCTTCAAGCAGTAGTTTCTGGTTTGGGAATTGGAATAATAAGAGAAGGGAAGTTCTCTGCAGGGTTCAAGTACAGTGCGATGCTCGCTATAATGGGTCTTGTAATATTCCTTGTAACCACTAAAGTTCAGATCTCAGGCCTTGGGTTCATCTGATTTTTCTTTTTCTACGTCAACTATTTCTACTTCGAATACAAGAGTTTTCCCAGCTAATGGGTGGTTGAAGTCTAGGGTCACGTTTTCCTCTCCAACCGCAGTTATTCTTGCAATCCCGCTATCAGTCATAATGTACGCTCCTTCTATGGGTTCAATACCAGCTTTTTCAAATTCGCTTGTGGGAACATCAATTATTAGGTCATCTCTTGGTATTCCATACCCCTTTTCCGGGGGAATTGTTATAGTTTTCTTTTCTCCGACTTCCATTCCTATTAAGCCTTCGTCCATTCCAGGGATGAGTTCACCAACACCCACATTAGCTCCAAGAGGACCGTAAGTTCTGTCTTCCATATAAATGCCAGCTTCCTTAGCGATATCCTCATAAGTTGTATCGAAAACTTCTCCATTCTCGAATTTTCCAATGTAGTTAAAAACTACGAAATCTCCTTTTTCAACTTTCATTCTTTCCACCAACTAAATTTTTTCAAGTCTAACTCTTCAATTGGCTTTATAACACTTTTGCTCAATATTATACAATTTTGTGATTATAATCACTCAACTCTCTAATGTTGACCAATTCAGAAAGTATGCCTTCTCCGATGAAGGCTGACCTCCTCCTCGCCGTGAAGAGCGAGGCTTTCAAAAGAAAAATGTAAAGTTTCATAGAGAAAGTATAAATATATTATCGCCCTAATTATACCGGGTGATATTAGGTGGGGGAATTTGCTGAGATGCTTGAAAGAGAATTTGGCGGTTTAAAGACACATAAAATCTATTCTACGCAACTTGGGAATAGAAGTATTGAGATACTTGAAGTTGAGGCGAAGGGTTCTAAACTGCTTGTAATGTTTCAAGATGAACCAATGAAGCATGATTTACGCAAATGGTCTTTGATAATTACAAGTGCCAAAAATACTAGGACAATCCAAGGGATGGATAAGGTAGACACACTAAAAATGAGGATTAACGAAAACGTAAGATCCATATTGGAAGGAATGTGAAAATAGCTGGAAGATTCACTCCTCTGGGAGGATGTAGTATACGTAGTGTGGCCTGTTAGTGAATTCATCTATGTAGACAACGACCCCAGTCTTAGGAGGTTTAAGATAGTGCACTTCTCCCTTTTTAGTTGTTATGGCTGCAAATGCATCACTTTTTCTAACTCTATTTCCAACTCCAGCAATTATACTCGAGACATAACCCTCTACAGGCAGAAGCATTAGTTCATCTCCTTTGTAAAGCCGTATTTCGGTTCTTCTATCTGGCAGTATTATAATTGCATTGCACATCATTTTGTGCTCGTACTTATCCACATAAAAGTGGAACCTGTCATAAACCTCCTTTTTCATAAATTTTGCTCTCTTTGGGTCTATAAACTCCGGAATTTTTTCTCCCTTTTTTACCTTAACTTCTATATTGTCCTGGATGATTCGGCAGTCCACTCTTGCTTTTTCTCCATCAACACACTCTTCCAAATTACTCTCGACAAAAAGTTGTGGGATTTTTTCCATATTCTCTCACCCAACCTTTTCCAAGCTGTAAAACTTTTTAAATCTATCCTTACATAATCTTATAGATGAGTGAAAATGAGAAATAGATTAGCTTCCCTTTATCTTGTCATTGTTCTGTTGATGAGTGCAATAATAAGTTCTCAGGCCAGAATTCGTGAGATTAAAAAAGTACCCAGGATTATTACTTAATTGGCCTATTCTTTGCTATCTTGATAGTAATTGGAGGCTAAAGGGTCAGATTATGTAGCAGTTAGATTTTATTTGAATTCACGTTTTGATAGTGGGTCTCTCTGTAGTGATGCCCAAGTTTGAGGTAACGGCCATTGCAGTGCTTATACTTATTTCCCTGTATCTATTCTCTAGAATGATTACGAGGGATTAGACTTCAATGCTCCAGCTCCCTTTTTTCTTTAGGACCTCTCTTGCCCTCAACAATCCCTGCTTTATGCATTCCTCAAGTGGTTTTCCTTTTACATAATAGGCCAAGAACCCGCCAGCAAAAGCGTCTCCTGCGCCAGTAGGATCAACTATCTCGCTAATAGGTAAGGCTTCAAACCTGGTGAATCTCTCTCCATCATACATAAGAACTCCCCTTTCCCCCATGGTGATCACAATGAGTTTACTTCCCCATTCGTGAAGCTTTTTGGCGGCTTCTTCTATGCTTTTTTCCCCAGTTATTGTTAGTGCTTCCCTTTCATTGGGAAAAATTATCTCTGCTCGTGAAATTATTTCTCTCATGAGCTCTTTCTTTGTCTTGTATTCTTCTATATAAGTTGGATTGAAATCAAGGCTGATTCTTTTTCCTCTTAATCGATTTATTGCCTTAAGTTGTTCTTCTGGAGGTATTGGCGCAATGTGGAAGATTTTTGCACTTAAGTATTCCTCAGGGATCTTGGTTTCTCCCATTCTCTGGGCCACTCCCATGTCAACAGGGGCATCAACGGTTCCATCTTCGTGGTAAATCATGTATATGTGTATGGTGTTTCCTTCAAGAACGTGTACCCCTTTTATGTCAAGTATCTCCTCAAGCTTTTTTAGCCACTCTTTTGGAAAATCCTTTCCTACTTTTGTTACCAAGCCTACTTTAGCCCCACTTAGAGCTGCAGAAGTAGCTACAGCTGTGGCTGCTCCTCCAGGAAGAATTATCTCCCTTTTATCCGGGAATATTACGTGATCAATGGCCACATGTCCTAATACTACTAAGTCCATGGTTGCCCTCTCTGAGTATTTATGGGGGATTTATTAATGTTGCTTTAGGGATTCTGTTAACTTATTGTTAGTGAGACGAAAATAAAAATCATTGAGCATCTGCCATCACATTATTGAAAGCAAACCTTGTTAATTTAGTCTGATAATAAGTAGCCCCTTTTGTCAAGTTCTCACAAATTTAACTCTATGCTCTTTATACCAGCTTAGAATACTTAATTATCCATTTTCAGATTGTTACTTGATTTAAACGCTTCTCATGGTTGATTTGTTCTTACTTGAGTGAGAAAGCAAGAATCCTCTTGTAGTTTTTCCAGAATTCAAAAATCTTTTGACAATTGAAATGTAAGTTTTATCTGTTTGATAGGAATATTTTCTTAGCTTTATCTCTTTAATAAGCTTATTAATTTATATCACTCTTGTAGCGTAAGCTTTTTTATATTTAAAGCCATACAATAAAGCATGATGACAAACTTTAACTCCCATTTGGAAGATTATACGAATAAAAATTTTGCAAAATACTTGTTAAGTGAAATTGAGTCCTATGGTGATTAAATATGAATATGTTGAATAGATTGTTAAAATTCTTTTCTTATTATAAAAGAGATGGTAAATACCCCTATCTGATAGAAATACGTCCTATGGTAGAGAAATACAGAATTAGACGGCATATCAAAACCCATATAAAATCTACTCATACAGGAAGATGGCATAAGGTACCCCATATTACGCTTATTTATAATTTTAGATTAAAAAAGGGTATAACAGATCGGGACATAGCTAAGATAATTCAAAATGTTGCCTCCAAATATACCTTTGTAAAATTTTACTACGATGGTTTCGAAGTTAAAAAGGGTGATAAGGGATACGTGTTCGCATTTAAAATAAAAGCAAGTGACAAGCTTAAAAAACTTAGAAGAGACATTTACAATAAAATAAAGCCGTTCATAGAGGAACGTCCGGATGTAATAAAGTTTAATGATGCTGATGAGGATAAGTTTTGGTTTCATGCAACTATTGGTTATCAATTATCAGAAAAAAGTGCAAATATCTTAATAAAAGAAACACAAACCGAATATGAGTATCTTCCAGCATTTGCTTTGAGAATCACCTTATTGAAAAAGAGTAGAATAAGCTGGGAATACGATGTACCCACACGCAAGTTGCTTAATAGAAGAGAAGCTCTTTCACGAAAATATTATGCTGAGACGTTAAAGGCACATAGAAAGATTCTTCAAATGGAAACATTTAACCAACACCCGTCTATAAGAGGGAGAAAAATATGGCTCATATCTGATACACATTTTGACCACGCAAACATAATAAAGTATTGCGCTCGTCCTTTTGTTGACATAAAAGAAATGAATAGGGTTTTATTAAAAAACTGGAATAATACAGTAAAAAGGAATGATATTGTGTATTTTTTAGGTGATATAAGTTTCGGTAAGCACTCTAGAAGTCCGAGGTATTGGCTTAGTAAACTCAATGGAAAAATTATTTACATCAAAGGAAATCATGAAAAAACAAATTTGGGAAAGCATTATGAGATTGTTAATTATAAAGGGCATAAATTTTTCCTTGTTCATGATCCAAAGGATGTAGATTCTTTCGACGGATGGATTATACATGGCCATAAACACAATAATGATTTAATAAACTACCCTTTTGTTAATAAAGAGAAACGAACAATCAATGTAAGCGTTGAAACAATAAATTATAAACCAGTATCTTTTGATCAAATTATCAAAATAATATATTCCCAAAAACTAGAAAATATAGAAACTATCGTAGATATTAAACGATAAAGAAATAGTATTCACTGATTCGCTTTGGAACTTATGCCCTCACTTAACAGATGGGCATGTGGCTTCGCCTTCGACTACGCCCAAATTTCGCAGTATGACGAAATCTTCATGACTTTAGTTGTGAATTTAAGGGGTGTAAAAAATGAGAGAAAATACGGAGAACAATAAAAGAAAAATACCTGGCATGCTTTACATACTTTTTTCCTTTATTTCATGGATTATTTACTGGATAATGTGTGGAATGAGGAATAGATTAGGGACCGTTTCATATAACCTCTTGGACCTTTTATGTACTTCTTATGCCAGAGTTTAAGGGCTTCTATTACGGGCATTTCGCTTAAATGCAAAGCATCTTCTAATTTTTTCTGTTTTCTCCTAGCTGTGAAACCAATTTCCTTTGCAAATTTCTGAACATGACTCAAGCGGTAGATCCAAAGAAGGTACATATCTACGTTATACTTGTACTCAACACCCCGAATCACAATTGGAGTGTTCTTTTTGTGAGTTTGAACTAAACGCGTGGAAATGCCGAACTTTTCTAAGAGAAGTTTTTCAGTAAAACTGAGGAGTTCTAGGTCTGAATTTGCTAGTGCCACCTGAACTCGGAATGTATTTTTGGCACTAATAACGGGAAATCCCTCGCTGTCGAAGAGGCCTTGTAAGAATTCTCGAGGGTATTTCCATGCCACGTTGAATAGTTGTTCTCTAGGGCCATTTAGAAATTGAAAGAGCATTTTGTTGGTCCCCTCTACGTACCATCGATCTACTCGAGTAGAATCATGCTCAAATCCAAGAGTGGCTTTAATTCCAAGATCCTCTAATGTTTTCTGAAATCTCTCTGCAAAGTCTTTATCAATGACTTTTAGTTTTATTCGATATTTTCCATCTTTCCTTTTGCTAGTGCTCCCATCGCCAAGAAAAACTCCAATAATATAAGCTAAACTTGGTGAAGGTTCTAGGGAGATTTCCTTTATTTTATTAAATGGGTTGTGGAGGCCTTTGCACCAGCGCATAACCGTTGGCCTAGAAATTTTAACGTTAAATTCTTCTCCAATAATTGATGCTATTTGGGAGTAGCTGGTGCCTTGCTCTCTCAACTCTTTAGCTCGTTCCATTATTTCATGCAACTCTTCAATATTTAATTCTTTTAAACTTCTCATAGTAAAAATGCCAACATGAATAATTTTAAAGTTTTTGGTGAAAGGGTGTCTTCTTAAAAAGTGTTTTTGAGTTCAGAATTGTACAAATTCATACATCAATGTATAAAAATGGCGAATAGCGGGGCGAGGATTTGAACCTCGGACCTCCGGGTTATGAGCCCGGCGGGCACTCCTAGCTGCCCCACCCCGCTGCTTGACCCGATATCTCTTATCTGATGGGAATTTATAAACCTTACGGTTCTTATAAAGGCCTTTTTATTAATCTAGAATTGGAATTACACCCTCTTTTCGGCCTCTTAATGAAAGGAAAAGCACTTAATGGCATTCATTTTCTCTTTTGGAAATCCCATCCTGGAAGAGAATCCCTAAAAAGATAAGAATCCACAATCCCTCCTTGGCAAACCTTTAAAGTTCTTTATGTATAAATGGTGGTGGTGATGAAATGTACCTCACGAAAGAAGAGGAACTAATACTGGTTGGCGAGTATGGATATTCACTTCAAAAGGCCATGGAAATTCTGGTGGCCCTTGGAGAGATTTATGGTGCAGATAGGCTTATTCCAATAAAAAGCGCTCAAATAGCTGGAGTTTCCTATAAAAACATAGGAGATGCGGGTATAGAATTTCTCCAGGATTTTGTAAACGCTGGAGCAAAGGTCACCGTTTATACTACCCTCAATCCTGCGGGAATAGGTGATGAGACTTTCATGGAGAAGCAGAGAAAGATTCTCGAGCTTTATAGGGATATGGGTATTGAGATAACCTCCACCTGTACTCCTTATTACGGAGCAAACCTTCCAAAGTTTGGAGATCATATAGCATGGAGTGAGAGTTCGGCTGTATCCTTTGCCAATTCTATAATCGGTGCGAGAACTAACAGAGAGGGAGGCCCTTCAAGTTTAGCCGCCGCTATAGTCGGAAAAACTCCAAATTATGGCCTTCATTTAGATGAAAATAGGAAGGCAACGGTTCTTGTGGAAATAATAGCAAAAATAAAGGACTTTGTTGATTACAGCTTTTTGGGTTACTATCTTGGAAAGGCCCTAAAGAATGACGTTCCCTATTTCAAGGGGCTTAAACCTGAGAAAAATGACTATCTTAAAGAGCTTGGGGCTTCAATGGCAGCAACAGGTTCTATTGCTCTATATCATGTAGAAGGCGAGACACCAGAATACAAGGAAGCCATAACTGACAAAATTGAAAAAATCCAGGTTGGAGAGGAGGAGCTTAAAGAAGTTAAGGAGAAATTCAACGCCGATTGGAGTGAAATTGATGCCATCGTTATAGGTTGTCCTCATGCTTCAATTCAGGAAATTAAAGAGATTGCAGAACTTTTGAGAATGAGAGAAAAGCCTCTAAAAGCCCCCTTATTAATAACTGCTAGCAGGGTGGTGAAATCCCTTTCAGATGCGTTAGGTTACACAGAGGTTATAGAGCGCTACAATGGAAAGATAATAGTCGACAGCTGTTTAATAGTCTCCCCTGTCAAAAAATGGTATAATGGAATAGCCACCAACAGTGGAAAAGCGAGTTTCTACTTCTCTTCTGGCGGTTTGAAGGTTAGACTTGACAATACAGATAAGTTAATCCTTGAGGCTCCATGAGGTGATAAAATGAGACTCAAAGGAAGGAAAATCTTTGGAGGTAAGGTCAGGGGCACTGCGTTGGTTTCTAGGAGGCCGCTATCATTTTTGGGAGGTGTCGACCCTAACACGGGAGTAATCATAGATGTTGAGAGTGATATAAGAGGGGAGAACGTTAAAGACAAGATTCTTGTCTTCCCTCGGGGAAAGGGTTCAACTGTAGGTTCATACATTGTCTATCAGCTAAAGAAAAATGGCGTTGCCCCTAAGGCCATAGTGGTGGAGGAAGCTGAAACGATAGTTGCTACCGGCGCAATAATAGCTGGGATCCCTATGGTGGACAAGATAGACACAAGCAAAATAAGAAGCGGTCAAATTATTGAAGTCGATGCGGATAAAGGCGAAGTTAATGTAGAGGAATAGTTTTTAAGTACTCCCTCCTACTCTTTTTAGTGGTGAGAAAAATGCCGAAAGGTGTTTATGAATGCATCGACTGTGGCCATAGAGAGGTAATGGAATCAAATGATGCTCTCTTGGAAAAGGCCTGCCCGAAATGCGGCGGAGACATGGTTATTGTAGGGTTTGAAATCACTCCTGTTGTGGAAGAAGAACCAGCAAAAGATTTGATTGAAAAACTTAGCAACTTCTATTCTTTGGGTAAAACGGAGTCGAGGGGGGATGTGACTGCTTTTGAGGTTTTGGAAATAAGAGAAAGTAATTTTGAAAAAGTTCTCAAGGAACTTGAAAGTATTGGATATTGGGGCGCTTTAAAGAAGAAGGAAGGAAAAGTTGTTTTGTACATCTTCCCGGCTCAAGAGATAAAAAAAGAAAATCCGTTTATTGGGATCGGTCTCTTTATAGCGACTGTTTTAAGTACTCTATTTGCTGGTTACTGGCTTTCAAGCTCATATATAGTATTTCTTGATGAATATAACCTTCCTGGAATTAGAAATATCTATCTTAACGCCTTGGCATTTTCTATAAGTGTTCTGGCCATTTTGGGCACTCACGAAATGAGCCATAAAATAGCAGCAACTTTCCATGGGGTGAAGTCTACTTTTCCATACTTTATCCCCTTCCCTAATATACTGGGGACGCTTGGTGCGGTGATAAGGGTTAAGTATCCAATCCCAACGAGAAATGCGGCCATAGATCTCGGTTCAAGCGGACCGATAGCAGGGTTTATTGTGGCAATCCCAGTGCTGCTAATAGGTCTAAGGCTCTCTCCCGCATTACCTACTAGCGCAATTGCTCAAGTTGGTGGAGGCATAGCGTTTGGAGAGAGTTTGATAATGATTTTCCTTGAGAAGTACATCTTTAAGATACCTGAAGATTATGTGATTTACCTCCACCCGGTAGCAATAGCCGGATGGGTAGGGATCCTCGTGACTTTCCTAAACTTGGTTCCAGCGGCCCAGCTTGATGGGGGTCATATAGCAAGAGCATTTCTTGGGGAGAAACTTCATTCAATCCTAACATTTGGCTTGGGATTGGCCATGATAGGTTTGAGTGTTCTATGGGCCGGTTGGCTTATAGAGGGGTTTATAATTTTACTCATGGGTAGGATTGGGAACCCAGGGGCTTTAGATGAGGTTAGCCCAATTTCGCCTAAAAGAATAGTTTTGGCTTTGGTTGTGTTGGTCATATTTATCTTGTCGGCAACTCCAGTGCCAATAAGTGTTGTTCAGTGATTTTTTAATTTTATTTTCTGTTTTCTGACTCATCCAAAGTATGAAATATATTTTTAATAATTTCGGGTGGATTTGAGGTATACATTCTTGTAAGTTTTCTCTTTATAATGTCAACAGAGGCCTGATCAAACCATCCATTTTTTAATTGCCATTTAGGGGTTGCTGAAATGCCTTACCAAGACTCCTTAATAAAGCCGAAGAAATGGAATATTCCAGCCCTTTCTTATAGCGAAGAGAAGACTTTGGAGAAGCTGTACTCATAAAAACTTCTTTTGGGTTTATCCCCTCTCTTTCAAAATCTGCTCTATATCGTTGTATATTGAATCCCTTGAAACGTTGAAGAGTCTAGCTATTTCAGATATGTTTAGCGCTTTGGGATTCCAGCCAAAGAGTTCAAGAGCTTTCCCCAGGATTGCTCTTCTTTCTTCAATGCTCAAGTTTTCAAGGTTTCCCTTTCCTTGGGGCCTGTTAACCACCGCTATCCCCACGGCATATTTTCTTCGAGTTATGGGCATCGTATAGGTTCCAAAGGTGAAGTCAACTATTTCAGTGTTCTTTATTTTTTTCCTAATCTTCTCCTGCAGCCTTTCGATAATGTCTTTACCTGAGGTATGTTCGGCTACTATGTATTTATCTGCTTTTTTTGTGGGATCTATGCTTAGGGCTATCTTTATTTCCATAAAAGCTCCAAAAGAAAGCTCTATTTTAGCTTTTTCTATCGATCCTGGCATGCTTTCAAGGATTTTAGCCTTTTCTCTCAGTTCTTTTAAACAACCTTCTACACTTGATGATTCACATTCAATGAAGAGCAACATTTCACTCACCACAATTTTGAGGAAGTTATATGCATAATTTGGTATTTAGAATATTTATATGATTTGGTGAGGTGTAAATGCAATTGGGAAACTATAGAACACTCAAGTATAGAGTTAATCAATAGTAAAATATCCAATTGTTTGGAAATTTATTGGTATACCTCTTAGTAGCTCTCATAGGTTTTGATGGTATTTTGACTTATGTTGGATAAAATACAATGATAACTTAAGTAATATTGGAAAATTTCCATTCAATGTTAGTCAATTTTGAGATAATAATAGACATAATTGGGGAGAAATATATTTATATGGCTTTAGCGTAACTTATATGATGACTTTCCATATGGAGGTGTAGAGAAAATGATAAATTTGAGAAAATTGTTTAAACGGAAGAAGGGTCAGGGTGCGCTGGAGTACCTCTTCATGATCGCAGCAGCCTTGATAATAATATTTGTTGTGGTTAGGTACATTAGTGGTGCTGGTCAGCAAGCCACTGGTACAAGTGACATAGCGGCCCTACAGAGCCAAGCAGAGCTTGTTAAGTCATCATTCCAAGCAAAGGGATGGTGGGAAACTGCAAAAATTCAAGTTAATAATACAAATTTGAAAATAATTACTTCCGATGGCAATGTAACTTATACTATTCCATCCACATATGAGGAACTCTATAACAAGGGGTCAGATGAATATAGTAATGAAGCCTATATTACCACGGTATATACAGACTGCCAAGCTGGTAAGCTAATTGCTTGTGAGGTCTTTGGAGTTATTTCTAGCGGTTCAACCTGATCTTTCCTAATTAATTTACTTTTTTGGTGATTTTTATGAAAAAGGCCCAGGGTTCTCTTGAGTATTCTGCAATGGTTGCCCTTGCCCTTGTGATAATATTGATTACTGTTTTCTGGTTTGGTGAAGGCGTTGTTCCGAAGGCTATAAAGTCTACGGAGCAAAATCAACTTTTGGCTTATCAAAACAATGTGGAAACCAAAGTGCAATACTTAAAAACCAGTGGGAATTGGGAATCCCTCAAAACCCAGACCATCTCCTGCTCCAACGGTCAGTGTGAGTTCAATGGAGAGACAAAAGATATAGACGACTCAACCTTTACATACTCGGACACACTTGAAAACGCCTACAACAAGTGCATCTACGAGAACGACTTGGACTCTTGCAAAGCGATAGTTTACGTTTTGGGTGAGTAGTCTTGGAGAAGCCCCACAACTTCTTTTGTATCTAAGACTCGCACGTTTTTGATACCTTTGAGCTTCTTGTCATTGTTTCATATTGGGCAGTTAAGCTTCAAGGCTAAAGCGACAAAATCTATATCCCCAAGGTTTGGAGTAATCTCAGCGGCTTCTTGAGGTTTATGTATTCACTTTCTGGAATTGGGATAACTATGTGGGACAGTATACCAAAATCAATCTCTTCAAACCTTTCAGGAGAAAACTTGGACTTTTTGATTATCTCGCTCTTGTACTTTTGAAGTTCATCATATGCATATTCAGGAGTATATAAGTCCAAAATTCCTCTCAGCTTTCTTATAAGTTTTTTGTAGTGGAATCGGCCTTGAAGAAGGAGAAAAGGACGTTTGTATCAACTACGAGTGAGTCCAAGTTTTTCCCTCCAGTATTTTGCTCTTTCTTTTTTGATCTCTTCGGTAATTCTCTCTATGTCTTCCTCTGTTAATTCAGAACTCTTAAGTCCTTTCTCAATTTTTTTTGAGCATTGAATCTATGAGAATTTCCTTTCTAACAGTTCTCCTTATAAGCTGAATTAAAGTTTCGTCCACATTATTGGGGACTTTTGTCACAATCTCTTTCATAATCTCACCGCTGTATAAGGGTTATCCTCTAAACTTTTTAACCCTTAATTTTATGGCTCGGAGGAAACAGTAGAATGATGAAATAAAACAAAAGGTCTTTAAAAGAGAGGTAAATATATTAAATTAAGATAAGAAGAGCTTACTTTTTTCTTTTGAAAGCCTCGCCCTTTAAGGTGGGGATGCAGTAATCGGAAATTCAGCTCGGAGACAGGAAAGCACTCCCAAAAAGCTTTTAAATCAATCCATACTAATATAGATTGGTGTTGATTGATGGGGGTTATTAATGTCTCCGTTGATGATGAAGTTGAGAAAAAATTCAGGGAACTCGTGGAGAAAAAATACGGGAAAATCCGAGGTGCTTTAGGAGTAGCTGTAACTGAAGCTATGAAGCTCTGGATTAAAAAAGTTGAGAGCGAAGAAAAATGAAGCGAACAATAACCCTAAAACTCCAACCATCAAAGGAAACCGAGAGAACCCTCAAAGAGTTAGCCCAAATTAGTTCCAAAGTCTGGAATAGAGTGAACTACCTTCGCAGACAGGAATTCTTTGAGGGCAAACCAATAGACTTCCTCAAAACCGAGAAAATAGTCTATGAGGAATTTAAAGCAGAGATAGGCTCGGCAACAGTCCAACAAATAGCAAGAAAGAACGCTGAGGCTTGGAGAAGTTTCTTCTCTCTCATAAGAGCCAAGCGGAACGGAGAATCACCCAAGTGGTTCAAGCCAAAACCACCAGACTACTTGAAAGATAATGGAAAGAGGAAACCTTTAATAGTCCTGAGGAACGACCAATACAGGATTGAGGAGAACAAGATAATCCTCAAAGGCCTCGGAAAGTTCAAAAGACTGGAAGTTCAGTCCAAGGGGAGAATACACTTGAAGGGCAAGCAGGGAAGACTGGAAATAACTTACGACCCGATAAGGCGGAAGTGGTATGCTCACATCAGCGTAAGTGTCGAGAAAAAACTTCAAGGTGAAGAATGGGTAGAACTCCCAAGAGAACCGTTAGGTAATCTCCCAGCGGGCATAGACCTTGGAGTGAACAATTTAATAGCCGTTTACGTTGAGAACGGGGAGAGTTTTCTCGTGAATGGAAGACCGCTGAAAAGCATAGCCTTCTACTGGCAGAAAAGAATAGCTGAGTATCAGTCTAAAATCAACAAGTCTGGAGCAAAAAAGAGCAAAAAGCTCACAAGAATGCACCAAAAGGCTAAACTTCAGGCGAGGCACTACATCAACACGACAGTGAGACAAACTGTTGAGAGGCTTTATCATCTCGGCGTTTCGAGGATAGTTGTTGGTTATCCAAAGGAGATAGCAAGAAATTCCAACAAGGGGAAAAAGCAGAATTATCTTCTCTCTCACGTCTGGCGGTTTAATACAGTAATTCAACGCTTGAAGGAAGTTGCTGAAGAGTATGGTATTCAAGTTTTGGTTGTGAATGAGGCTTTCACTTCGAAAACTTGCCCCGTTTGCGGGAAGCCCCACGAGGGGGCGCGTTTCGTTAGGGGTTTATTTAAGTGTCCCGCAACGGGGCTTGTATTTAATGCCGACCTTGTTGGAGCTTTCAACATTTTGAAAAGGGCTGTGAAAACCATAACCCCGAGCCTGCCGGGTTTGACGGTGGGTAGGGGTAATTGGGGCAAGACCGTCCCAGAGGGGTTGAAAACCCACTTTTTAGTGGGTTTGAATGAGACCCCTCAAACCTTCCCGCTATTGGCAAGGGGTTGAAGCTGAACCCTCGCCCTTCAGGGCGGGGAGGAGGTCAGATAGTGCTCAGGAGGGTCGCTATGATAACTTTCACTGAACATGCGAGACAGAGACTTAAAGAGAGAAAAATCGAGGAAGATGAGATCGAAAAGGTTCTTAAGAAGCCTAAATGGAAGTTTTATGATCTTAAAAATGCTCATCAAATAGCAATAGGAGAAAGAAGAAAGGAAGGACACTATTTGATCATCGCTTATGATCGGGAAGGGGAAAGTATAAAAGTTGTGACAGTTATAGATGTTAGTAGGAACCTTGAAAAGATAGTTAAGAGGAGATTGGAGAACAAGAGGTGGATTGAGCTATGAAGATTCGGTATGACCCAAAGGCGGATATCCTGTACATACTAATAAAAGAGGGGGAAATTTTTGACACTGATGAGGTGGATGAGGACGTCTGGATAGAGTATGATGAAAACGGCAGAATAATGGGAATAGAGATATGGAATGCTGGCGAAAAAGTCATAATAAATGCTTTGAGAGAGATAGAGAAGTACACAAAAGCTCAAAAGGCAAAAACCTAACGGCTTTTTAAATCTCAGTACTGCTCTCTTTAAAAACTCCCCAACTTCTTATGGAGAGCCGAGGATTATCGGCTTTTTCTAAACGATTTAATGGTTTATAGTTTGTTGACCTCAATTCATCTAATAGGAAATTTATTAGCATTAGATGTGATACTTACAATTGGGTGATAACATGGGAACTCACGTTCAAACCGAGGTTGATGACGAGACCCATGAGGTTCTCAAGATGCTCGCTATCTTGAGGGGCAAAAGACTAAAGGAAATAGCAAGGGAAGCTTTAGAGAAATATGCAAAAGAGCACAAAAAAGAAGTGGAAAAGCTAATCCAGAAAGACCCGATTTGGGATACCATAGGGTTTTGGAACTTGAAGAAGATGCAAGCGAGCGGGAAGACTGGGGGACTGTGGAATGGCAAAGCGAGTGAAACCAGAATTGATTTACATGGACACAAGTGCCATGATAGCGTTAGCCAGCAGAACATATAAGAACCATAAAAAAGCAAAAGAATTTTTCGAGAAGTCCATTAAGAGCGGCATAAACTTTGTTGTTGGCAGGCCGGTGCTGGGGGAGTTCCTTAATGGGGTTTCAAAGAGGGTTAACAAGAGAACTGCGGTTCAACTCTATAAAAGCTACACCAACAGTAGGGTTGTGATAATTGAAAAAGAAATAGAAGAAGACTGGGAAAAAGCTTGGAAGATATTTAAGCAGTATGAAGATCAGAAGGGCATGGATGTCATAGATTGCTTAAGCTTTGTTATAATGGAGAGGCTGAAAATCAGGGAAGCTTTTACTTTTGATCGTGACTTTGAGACGTATGGATTTGAAAAGTTGTTGTAGTTCTAAATTCTCTGGTTATGTTTTCTACTCCTTCTCACATTCACAAGGATTTTTCCCACAATATGGACAAACTCCTGGATACTTCTTCTTTGCAGCTTCCTCCACATCAACCCCCACAATGTTAGCCAAACTAACCAGCCAAGCCAGAACATCGGCAAACTCTTCATCCATGGCCTCTCTATCGTTTTTCCTTAGGGCCTCTGCCAGTTCACCAATCTCCTCACTAAACCACAGAAAAGTCTTTTCCAGCCCTCGCTTTTCATCCCTATGAAAGTAAAGCTCCTTAATCAGCTCTTGGAACTCCTTTATGTGCATTTTCCCACCTCATAAAACTCATCTGTGGAGTTTTCTATTCCATTTGTCAATTGGGCTTAATTTCTCATGCACTTTTTAAAGCTTAAGGAAAATGATTTTAAAGTTTAAGGTAAAATTACAATAGGGTTGTGTAATGGGGTTATTTTCATTTGGTTCCAAAAAGAACAAAGTCATAAAAATGATCTCTCAGGGAGATTTAGAAGAAATTCTTATCTCTGCAATGAAGGATAAAAAATATGTAGATGCAATAATCGAGCTTTTAGATGAGCATAAACCGGGACTTCGAGGAGATGCTCTTTTACTTCTTGGGGAGCTTGTTTCTAGGCACAAAGATTTAATGATGGAATACATCGAGGATGGTCTCCCTGTAAGAGTACTCTTGCTTGTAGAGGATCCCGATCCTTACGTTAAAGAGAATGCTATGCAGACATTCGAACTTATGCTCCGGTTTTTCCCATGGGCTGAAGAAATGTTTAGGAATGAGATTGTTCCATTGCTCATGGATATCCTTAAAAATGGTGACAGGAACAGGAAGGCCTTTGCAATGCTGATGCTCAAAAAATTGAAAGTTAAGGAGGCCCTCCCACTAATTGCGGAGCTTGTAAATGTGGAAGAAGCGGTTATTTTGCCTTTTGAGGGGATTAAATGGGTCCCTTTGGGTGAAATTGCCAAAGAAGTAATAAAAGAGCTTGGGGGTGAAATGAGTGATTAATGTCCTAATATTCATAGTATTATTAACAATAGCTGCAGCGATAGTTCTCAAGCTAACGTTTTCAGTTCTCAAATGGATGGCAATGAACGCAATAGTTGGTCTTATACTTTTGGGGATCTTAAACTACCTTGGCATAGCACACGTAGAGATGAGTCTGATAAACTTCCTTATAGTGGCTGTTGGTGGAATTTTGGGAGTTTTCCTGTTGCTGTTTTTATCCTATCTTTAGCTTTTTTCCAAATCTTTATAAAGTCGAATTTTTTAAGAGGGTTGTAGCGAGAAAAGAGAGTAATTGGTGAGGTGATAATCATGTCTCACAAGTCTGCTGAAATGTATGAGCTTAAAAAGAAGGTTGAGGAGCTTAAAAAGATTCGAGGTCGAGCAACTGAGCTAGTTTCCCTCTATATTCCCGCAGATTATGATTTGAATAAAGTCATGCAGCAGCTTAGGGAAGAATATGGAACAGCCCAGAACATCAAATCGAAGACCACTCGAAAAAACGTTCTTGGGGCCTTGGAAAGGGCCATGCAGCACCTTAAACTTTACAGACAAACTCCAGAGACTGGTTTAGCTCTTTTTGTTGGTAATGTGAGTGAACAGGAAGGGGTTTCTGATATTAGGGTATTTGCCATTGTTCCACCGGAACCCTTAAACGTGAGGCTTTATCGATGTGACCAGACTTTTGTTACGGAACCTCTTGAGGAAATGTTGAGAGTTAAGGATGCCTATGGTTTAATAACGGTTGAGAAGAACGAGGCCACAATAGGAATTCTTAGAGGGAAGAAAATAGAGGTCATTGAAGATCTAACTTCTAATGTGCCAGGAAAGACAAGGGCCGGTGGCCAGTCAGCTCGAAGGTATGAGAGAATTAGAGAACAAGAGGCTCATGAATTTATGAAAAGAATTGGTGAACACGCAAGCAGTGTATTCCTCCCTCTCTTGGAAAAAGACGAACTTAAAGGGATTATTATTGGGGGTCCTGGCCCTACAAAGGAGGAGTTCGTTGAGGGAGAGTATTTGCACCATGAACTTAGGAAAAGGATTCTGGGTGTTGTGGACATAAGTTACCACGGGGAATATGGCCTTAGAGAGCTTGTAGAAAAAGCAAGTGATATCTTAAGAGAACATGAGGCCGTTAAGGAGAGAAAACTTGTTCAGCAGTTTTTCAAGCACCTAGTTAAGGATACTGGCCTTATAACTTATGGTGAAAAGGAAGTGAGGAAGGCCCTCGAACTTGGAGCCGTGGACATCCTTCTCCTGAGTGAAGGTTATGATAGAGTTAGAGTGAAAGCCTTATGTAATAACTGTGGCTGGGAAGAGCTCAAGACAATGACTGAGGCTGAGTTTGAACTATATAAAAAGAACCTCAAGGCATGTCCCAAGTGCAACAGCCAGAATATAAGCGTTGAAAAATGGGATGTGGCAGAAGAGCTCATAAAAATTGCAGAAGAAGGCGGGGCTGAGGTTGAGATAATCTCCCTTGATACTGAGGAAGGTCAGCAATTCTACAAGGCTTTTGGTGGGATAGCTGCCATTCTAAGGTACAAGCTCCAGTGAGGTCAACAATTGCTTTATTCTTTCTTTGACTTCTCCTCTATCCATGATGTATGGTGGTCTGAGAACCGGTTTTATTGAAAAGCCCCTTATGTTCATAGCTATCTTTATCGCTGATCCAAACGAAGAGGCCAGTTCATAAACTTTTGAGACCTTTGCGAGCTTTTGAGCATACTCCATAGCCATTTCGAAGTTTTTCTCCTCAAAGGCTTTGTAAAGCTCCAGGTGAAGTTCAGGTGCAAAGTTTGCACAGGCCATTATTCCTCCATCTCCCCCTAGGAGTAAGGTGTTCAGAAAGTGTTGATCTAAGCCAGTAAAGACTTTAAAGTCTTTTCTTTCTCTTTTTACCTCAAATATCACATTCCTGACGTGATTAATGCTGTCTATGGTTTCTTTTATCCCTGCTATATTAGAATATTCGAGAGCAAGGCGTTTTATTAAAGAAACGCTCATTGGATTAGCACAGCTGGGGATATTGTATAAAATTATCGGGATCTCTGTTTTTTCAGCGACCATTGAATAGTGCTTGAAGAGGGCGTCATCGTTAAGTGGGCAGTAATAAGGGGGTGCTATAACCACGTAATCTGCTCCTATCTCTTGGGCATGTTTTGTGAGTTCTATGACTTCGAAAGTGTTTGTTGAAGCAGTTCCTACAAGATAAAAAGCGGATGATACCAGTTCTCTGCCTTTTTCTGCTAAAAGTTTTCTCTCTTCATTGTTTAGACTAGTAAATTCCCCAGTGGTTGCGTTTATGAAAATTCCATGGACTCCAATCTTTTGGAGGTAATTTATGTGCTCCTCAAGGGCAGGAAAGTCAATGGAGTAGTCTTCATTGAAGGGTGTTACCAGAGGTACTACAACTCCGCGCATAAGATCACCAAAATAGTTTAGCTTTAGTGTATTTTAGATTTATGGAAAAGGACTCCACACACTTAAAATGGATAGAAAAGAAGAAGACTCACATAACCTCTGGAGCCTCGATACCCATTAAACCAAGGGTATTTTTGAGTACTTGCTTTGTTGCTATTACTAGTAGGAGTCTTAGTTCTCTTACCCCTTCTTCCGCTTTCAAGACTGGTAGGGCCATATAGAAGCTGTTAAACACCATTGCAAGTTCATTTGCATAGGTGGCGAGTAAGTGGGGTTTTATGTCTCTTCCGGCTGTTTTCACTATTTCTGGGAATTTTGAGATGATTTTTATCAGTTCCTTCTCCTTATTGTCCAGTTTTGAGAAGTCTGCGTTCTTTAAGAGGGCATCTTTATCAATGTTTATTCCTTCTTCCATGGCTTTCTTTAGAATGGAGGCACATCTTGCGTGGGCGTACTGGATGTATGGAGCACTTTCACCTTCAAAGTTGAGAACATCCTCCCAGCGGAAGGTTATTATCTTTTCAGGTGAATATTTTACTAGGTTGTACCTTACAGCTCCAACCCCTACTATTTCTGCTATCTTTTCTTTTTCTTCGCCACTTAACGAGGGGTTCTTTTCTTCTACAAGTTCTTTGGCCCTTTTAACAGCTTCATCAAGCACTTCATCAACGGTAAACCCTATCCAGGTCCCCTTTCTTCCGCTGAACTTCCCTTCTGGCCTTACAACATGCTCGTAAGCTAAATGGTGGAAATTGTGGTACTCCTCTTCATAACCGAGAAGCTTGAGTGCATAGGCAACGGCCATTTGCTCATATCTTTGTTCCGAGCCAACAACGTTTATCACTATCTCTGCATTTGCAAACCTTCCGGGCATTCTTTCACCATCTTTGGCAGTAGTCCATGTTTTGTGGTCATTGATTTTGTCCCATACCTTGTAACGCATATCCGCGCTTACTTTTCCAAACTTCCATAAATGGTAGGCAATGTCCTTTCCGGTGTATGTTGCGGTTCCGTCACTTCTGATAAGTACTGTATCTGGGTTTTCAAGATCAGGGAAGAGATCTCCAAGTTTCATAATGAAAGCTCCCTTATATTTGCCTTCTTGGGCCCATTCGAAGTGGGAATTTTCTTGAATGCGCTTATAAGACTCTTCAAATATCCCACTCCTAACGATATCACTTTCCCAGCTTAGAAGGTCGTAGGAGATGCTTAATCTATAGGTCGTTTTCATCTGGGCCTTAACGACGTCTTCGGCCAGTTTTCTACCTTTTTCGGATATTTCGTTGTCTTCTTTTTCTAATTCCTTCATTATACTTCTTATCTCCCTTTCAACCTCAGGATATTCTTCCATCTTCTTGTGAACTTCCACGTAAAGAAGGCCAAGAGCATGGTCAAGAATGTCCTCTTTTGAAAGTCCCTTTTCTTTAAGCTCTTTTATGATGCTTTCGAACTCTTCCCTCATATTTAGATAACCCCAGAGGACTTGGGCAAACTGAACGCCAAGGTCATCAATATAGTTTTGTACTTCAACATTGTATCCAAGAGCCCTCATAATCCTAGCGACAGTATCTCCTAAAACTGCATTTCTAGCGTGCCCCATGTGAAGGGGTTTTGTGGGATTAACAGAGGTGTGTTCTACTATAACTTTCTTCCCCTCTCCTATCTTGCTTTCTCCAAAGTGCTCTCCTTTTTGAAGGATTTCTTTTACAGTAAGTTTGCTGAACTTTTCATAGTCTAAGAAGAAGTTTATGTATCCTGCTCCAGCCACTTCCACCTTTGCTATATACTCTGGAAGCTTATCTTCCAGGTTTGAGGCAATTTCTTGGGCTATAATCCTTGGGGCTTTTTTGAATACTTTTGCTAATAGGAAGGCAACTGTCGTTGCAAAGTCCCCGAACTCCATATTTGGAGTTTCATCAAATAGGATCTCTCCTTCCCAGGTTTTACCTTCTTTCTCGAGCATTTCGCTGATGATCGTTTTAAGGAGTTCTCCCACCTTTGCTTTGATATCATCATAAGTCATGATTATCACCAGCTTCTCTTTTCCATAAACCTTTAAAAACTACCCGCTTTAAAAATTGTTTGTGAGTAGCATGAAAAAGATTGGTGAACATAAAGCTAAGAAGGGTCTTATACGATTCGAGATTGAGGAGAAAGATAATGTGGCCATTGATGTTAAGATTACGGGGGATTTTTTCGTTTATCCTGAAGAAACTATCGCTGAACTTGAAGAGACCTTAAAAGGGAGGAATTTGGAAGAACTCGAAAATTTAATAGATGACTTTTTTGCAGTGAGGCTTGACGTAGAGATGCCTTATATAAATGTTGAGGACTTCAAATTGGCCCTTAAAAATGCTTTAAGTGATGGAAATGAAGAGGATTAGCCTTTTTTATGGATTTATAGGTTTATTTTTGCTTGGTTGTTTGCTTGGTATACTATTTACTGGAGTTAGTCCTGAATCTGCTGAAGCATTGTTTTCAAACTTAAAGAGTTTTTTCGGTGGGACCATAGGTGAAAATATTGATAAATTTAGTTTATTCACGTTCATATTTTTCAATAATACTCGGGTTGCCATAATCTCAGCTTTTGGTGGACTGTTATTTGGGGTAGTTCCAGCTGGAATACTCTTCTTTAATGGCTTTGTAGTAGGCATAGTTTTGGGGTACTTCCATTCTCAGGGTGAAAGCTTCTTGCGCTTATTATTAGCCATAGTACCTCATGGGGTTCTGGAAATTCCTGCTTTTGCTGTGGCAGGTCTTGGAGGAGTGGAATGGTACTTTGAGGTCGTAAGGGGAAGAGGAACACTAAAAGAGCGATTTATGAATGGTTTCGTAAAATCTATGAGAATGCTTGCATTGGCACTTCTCATGCTCTTGATAGCAGCTTTTGTTGAAGCGTATATCACTCCTACTGTGGCCTCTATAGGGTGAAAACCCGATTGTGAACTACTCTGTTCTTGTGGGCGGAGTTTCGTGAGAGTTCATTGTAGCCTCACATTTCCGCCCGAAGAAGATAAAATAAGTACAAATTGGGGATTTAAAAGGGTAAAATAGGGGCTAAATTCCTCACTTTCTGCTTGTCAACTCCTCTAGAACAACCTCCTGAATTGGGAATGTCCCATATTCTTCATAAATCTCGATTTCTTTTAGGAACACATCTATTGGATTCTCCATAGCCATAATGACGTTTCTAACATGTTTTCTGAAGGCTCCGTTCTTTCTCATGAGCTCCCAGGCCTTTTCAGATACTTCTATTGGGTCAGTTGAGTGGAATTTAATCCTAAGGTTTATGAGCCATTTTGTAATTGCCAAAAGCTTGCCGGGGTAGGTTGAAATGGTCGGAGTTCCTAGGGCCAAAGCTTCTCTGTTCATTGTTCCTCCAGCGCCTATCATAAGTTTTGCATAATAAAGGAGGGACAAACTATCAGTAACGTGATCAGGGATCATGACGTTTTCAAAATGTTCAAAGCGTTTTGCTTGTGTTTCAGTTCTTGGGAAGAGGACAATGGGAACGTCTGGTAAGAGTGGTATTATGTTTTCAAGGATGCTCTTTTCAGCATCTCCATTGAAATAATTGGCCTTTATTGGTTCAGTCCTCATGACTATGTAACTGTATGCAGTTAGTCCCAACTCTTTTAGTGGTTTTTTGGTTGGAATAAACCCATATAGATGTGCTAGCTCGGGTATTCCATTTAAAGGCTTTAGAGAGTTTACATCAGCCCCGCATTTTATAAGTTCATATGCGTCTATAGCCTTAGGATAAATAAGTCTCTGGGTAAATGGCATCATGAGTTTGTTGACTGCAGTTGCCGTGTCATTGTCTGCAAATCCTATTGTTGGAATACCTAGGCCAAAAGCGACTCTTGGGGCCTCGGGAGAGTTTTTATAAAGACTTATATCGGGTTTTTCCTCAATTATCAGTTTAGCAAGTTTGTGTTGTCTCTCAACGCTTGCTATAAGCTTGCCTTCGAGGGTTGATCCCCCGTGTTTTCCAACAATATAATAATCTATCCCTAACATGTCTAGAATTTCAGTTAGGCCATCAAACTCTCTCGTGGTAACCAATACCTCATGTCCTCTCTTTTCGAGTTCCCTGATTATACCCTTGAAAAAATGAGCGTGAGGTGCATTCACGATATCAACCCATATCTTCACGAATTTCACCCACTATTATGAACAGCTTTGTCCATTAAAAGGATTTCCGTAAAACGGTTTTTTAGCCTGTAATTACTTAAATTTTGAAGATGTTTTTTTGGTTATAAATGTTTATTACAATTTCTGTCAATGAAAAACAGGATTGTAGAAGTTTATTTGTTCATTACCCTTCAGTTTTTTCGGTAAATGCATGGAAAATTAAAATTTCTTGAGAAATCTTCTTGGTTTCTGGATCGACACTATTTCGTGGAAAAACCTTAAATTTAGGTTTTTAATCTCTTTTACTTGGGTGGAAAAGATGAAAGACCGGATAATCAATAAGAGTGCAGAGATTGCAGTAATTGGTTTAGGTTATATAGGCCTTCCGACAGCTATAATGTTCGCAAATGCTGGTTTCAATGTTATAGGTTATGAAATAAGGAAGGAAGTTGTTGAAAAGTTGAACTCTGGCAATTCTCATATAATTGAGCCAGAGATAGACGATCTGTTGCATAAGGCTATAGATAGAGGTAGATTAAAGGCCACTTCCAACAAAGACGATATAAGAGGTAAAGATGTCTATTTGATATGTGTTCAAACGCCTTTAAGAGATGATAAAACTCCAGATTTAACCTATTTGGAAGAGGCCGTAAGAACAGTTGCTGAAACAATGAAGAAGGGCTCTCTTGTGGTAATTGAGAGCACTATCCCACCCATGACAACCCTGAAGATGGGTCGTCTAATAGAGGAGATAAGGGGTTTTAAGGCAGGAGTGGACTTCTACATGGTGCACGCCCCTGAAAGAGTAATGCCTGGAAGGATATTTAAAGAACTTGTTTATAATTCAAGAATAATTGGTGGAGTTACTGAAGAAAGTGCAGAATTGGCCGAAATTTTGTATAGGTCATTTGCAAAAGGCCAGATATTCAGAACAAATTCTACCACTAGTGAAATGGTAAAATTGATGGAGAATACTTTTAGAGATGTAAACATAGCGTTGGCGAATGAATTTGCCCTCCTGGCCCATCAATATGGTGTTAATATCTTCGAAGCGATAGAGCTTGCTAACACTCATCCAAGGGTAAAGATCCACACTCCCGGAATAGGTGTTGGGGGGCACTGTTTACCAAAGGATCCGTATTTATTGCTTAGTTCTGCTAAAGAAGACTTTGGATTAATTCAGAAAGCCAGAGAAATAAATGAAGACATGCCTCTCTTTGCCAAGGATCTTCTTATGAATGCTTTGAAGATGATTAATATTCCTCCTGAGGAGGCCATTGTTGTAGTTCTTGGCCTGGCATACAAAGGCGACTCGGATGATATAAGGAATTCTCCAGCATTGGCTTTTGTTGAGGGTATTAAGGAAGATGTAAAGGAAGTAAGGAGCTATGATCCATATGTAAAAGGAACTCATGAGACTCTCGAAGAGGCTTTAAAAGGGGCAGATGCGGCGGTAATAGCAACCGATCACTCACAATTCAAGAATCTGGATTGGGAGAAAATTGGAAGTTTAATGAGAAACAAAATATTAATAGATGGTAGATACATAGTAAAAACCCCACCGAAGGGATTTGTATTTAAGGGCCTTGGGAGGGGCGAGTATTGAAGCCAGCCTTTATCTTTGGCACTAGGCCAGAAATAATAAAATTGGTTCCTGTAATCAGGGCATTTGAAAAGAGGGGGTTAAAACCTCTGCTCATTCATACGGGCCAGCATTATGATTATGAGATGAGCAAGGTCTTTTTGGAGGAGCTTGAACTTCGCGGGATAAATTATCATCTTGAAGTTGGCTCAGGGACTCAGGCATATCAAACGGGAATAGCAATGATAAAAATAGAGGAGGTTCTGATGAAAGAAGATCCTGATGTTACCCTGGTTCAAGGGGACACTAACACTGTTCTGGCCGGAGCTTTAGCGAGTGTGAAGCTCAAGATCCCAGTAGCTCACGTTGAGGCTGGCCTGAGGAGTTTTGATAGGACTATGCCTGAGGAGATAAATAGGATTTTGGCGGATCATGCAAGTGAAGTTCTTTTTGCCCCTACAGAAGAGGCCAGGAAAAATCTTGAAAGGGAAGGTATTATTGAAGGGGTTTACGTTGTGGGAAATACAATAGTTGATGCGGTTTTTCAGAACTCAGAGATCGCTGAAAGGAAGAGTAAAATCTTGGAAAAATTTGGATTAAAGCCAAAAGAATATGCTGTTTTAACGGCCCATAGGGCTGAAAACACAGATAGTGCAGAAAATCTCAAAAAACTTGTGGAGATAATAGAATCCCTGCCAATACCGGTGGTTTATCCGGTACATCCAAGAACGGAAAAAAGATTAAAAGATTTGGGCCTATGGGAAAGGCTGAAAGCAAAAGACCACGTGATTCTCACAAAACCTCTCGGTTATCTTGACTTTTTAAAGCTTCAAAAGAACGCGAAAATTGTTTTGACAGATTCAGGGGGAATCCAAGAGGAGAGCATAATACTTAGTGTGCCATGTCTTACACTTCGCTACAACACTGAAAGGCCCGAAACCATAAAAGCAGGAGGAAACGTTTTAGTAGGCCTTGAGAAAGAAAGAGTAATCCACTATGTTGAGAGACTCTTGAACGATGAAGAATTCTATAGCAGGATGGCAAATGCTGAAAACCCCTTTGGGGATGGAAGGTCAGGAGAGAGAATGGTAGATATACTTTTGAGTCTTTACGAAAAAGGAGAGCTCAGAGTAAAGAGTTCTAGGTTTATTTAATTGGAGTGCCAATGTAGATTCCATGTCTTGTCCTTACTATTTTTACTTTAATCTCATCACCAACTTTTGCATTGGTGTTTATAACTTCTATAAGCCGATTTCTTGCGACGGCTAACATCTCCCCCTCAATTCTACCAGGAAGGATTATTTTAACCTTAACAACCTCTCCGACATGGAACTCTAATGGGATGAACCTTCTTTTATGCATCCCAAAGTGTTCTGGTTTTAGAACTAAAGGCCTCATATCAGTTTTTTCTTCAAGTTCTCTAAGCCAATTGTAGAACTTTTTGAAAGATAAAAACTTCACAGATGGATGTCTTCCGAATTTGTAGGGCACGTAGTTCTGAAATCCTAAAGCGGGCCATCTCTTCCCTGCTCCAATTTTTCTTGCAAATTCAATAAAAGATTCAGCTTCCATGTCATTTATCCCAAAGATAATCACTGGAGCAAAAAGGACATCAATCCCAGCATTTATCAAGGCCTCGGCCATTTCCAAGACATGATTGAGGTCGTAATCCTTCATCCCCATCAGCATTTTTGCTTTTTCTGGGTCGAAAGAGTGAATGGAGAGATTTACCCTGTCTAGTCCTGCTTCAGCTAACTCCTCAATGAGTTTATCGTTTAGCAATGCCCCATTGCTCTGCATTGAAATTACGCTGACGTTTGGGTTTTCCCTAAGCCCCTGAACCAGCTCCACAATAAATGGGTAAACTAAAGGCTCCCCTTGCCCATCCAAATGAGCTTCAAGTCTTTTTCCTTTAAACTGGGCAACTTCATTGAACCATTTTAATAAATAATCCACATCCACAACGTAGTCAAGAATTCTAGTTCTTGAATATGGTCCTTCATCTACAGAACAGAAAATACACGAAACATTACATCCTGTAGAGCCTCTAACCTGAATTAAGTTTGTCCCTCGATCTATCAATCCAAATGCATTATATCCTAAAAGCGGGATGTTCATCCCTTCATGGATATAAAGAACTCTTCTTTTTGTATATTTGTTTCTTAAGAATTCCCTCAAATAATTTTGAATTAAAAAGATTACAAAATTCCCCAGCTCTTTATTCTCATGGTTTATTCTAAGATATCCATCTTCAACTTTTAACTCTGCTTTAATCTTGAACTTTCTTTTTATAGCCTTCTCAAGAAGATTTTTCTCAAAATCAGCATATAAAGTGTTTCTCCAGACTATCCTTATATTGCCCCCGTCTTCTTCAAAATATGAATTTGGAGGTTTTATTTTTATCATGTGTTTCGTTAAAATAGTTTCTTTAAAAATCTTTTAGGAATATTTATAAATCGGTTAAGTGAGCACAGTACTGCATGGAAACATTTTAATACTTTTGTAACAAAAGGTGTAGTGATGGACTATTATGGACAGAGGTGAAGGTAATGTGGGGAAAACTTGAACATTACTTTGATGAGTACCCTGTTAGAAAGCAGATAGCGAAACTCCTCTTAAAGCATGGACTGAAGGTTTCAGATGATATGAAGATCAAATGTGGAGAAATAGAGGTCCCTTACACAAAAATAGCAAAGGCTCTTGACGTGGATAGAAGGGTGGTTAAGGAAACAGTAACTATGATCCTTAAAATTCCAGAGCTTAAGGAGATTTACGTCAACCTAGAACCTACAGTTCACATGAAGTTTGTTGGGAGACACGTTGGATATGGAGTAATAGAGATTGAACCCGAACCAAGGGCCATAGGAATCCTTGCAAAAGTTGCATCTAAGATTGCTGATAGGGGTATCAACATTATTCAGGTGGTTGCCGAAGATCCCGAACTATATCCTGAGGCCACACTTACAATAATCACAGAAAAGCCCATTCCTGGAGAATTGATAAATGAACTCTCCAAACTTGAAGGAGTTAAAAGGATTTCAATTTACTGATGTTTTTCAATTCTTCTTAAATTTATCTTGAACACGTTATATCATGTAAACCATGTAATATGAGGGGACTTAAACATCTGTGATTTTTGTGCATTTTTCTAAGTTTTCTGCTTGGTATATCACAAAAGTGAAGTACTTAGCTTTAAAATAAGGGCTTATTTTATCTTTTAACCATTAGTTTTTAACCTTTTAGTCTGTAGGAAGATTTATAAATGTATATATTTCAATAAAAGGTTAGAAATATTGGGTGTAAAAACTTTCAACCTTTGTTTATGGAGGGTTGTTAAATGGGAGAAGCAAGCAAAGTAAGCCGCTATCTATACACGGTTTTAATCCTGTTTATTATTTGGATGTTTCTGACAAGCAGCTTTGATTCTCAAGAAATTACAATTGGGGCAGTATTTTCATTGATAATCGGAGCTTTGACCTACGAGGTTTTTACAGAGAGGGGGTTGGAAAATCTTAACCCCAAGAGGATGGCGTATGCTATAGCATATATCCCATACTTCCTTTGGGCAATGATAATGGCCAACTTGGATGTTGCTTATCGTGTTTTACATCCAAAAAGGCCTATAAACCCTGGAATTGTGGAGTGTAAAACCATACTAACGAACAACACCGGAAAATTGGCCCTTGCTAATTCTATCACTCTAACACCAGGAACAATAACTCTTGATGTCAAAGGAGATCACTATTTTATCCACTGGATCGATGTGAAGGATAAAAGTATAGAAGGTGCGTCTGAGCACATAACTAAACCATTTGAAAAATTCTTAAAGGTGATCTTCGAATGATAGAAATCTATTTATTCCTGATCGCCGTTGCTGTTATTTTGAGCATGTACAGGTTCTTCAGGGGCCCAACTACAGCAGATAGAATTGTGGCAGTAGATATAATGACGACCCTAACCACTGGCCTGATGGTACTGTTTGCCCTCCACTACAGGAGAGCAATATTCCTTGATGTAGCCTTGGTTTATGCTGTGCTTGCTTTTGTTGGGGTTATAGCTTTTGCCAGATACATGGAGGGAGGCTTATGAGCATTGCGTCGATAATCGGTCAGGTCCTTGTACTTTTTGGAACTTTCTTCTACGTGGTATCTTCATTGGGCTTGATTAGAATGCCAGATGTGTATAACAGAATGCAAACCGCAACAAAAAGTGCAACCCTGGGTTCCTTGGGTGTAATCATAGGTGTAGGGATATGGGCCATTGGAGAGGTGGGAAGCTACTCTTGGATTCCAAAGACATTGATAATTGCTGTGTTCCTGCTCCTCACAAATCCAATAGCGGCACATGCACTAATTAGGGCTGCTTACAAGAGCGGAGTGCCCTTATGGGAGGGCAGCATCGTGGATAGATACAAAGAGGTAGAGAGTTCTCTGGAGCGAGTCGAGGAGATAAAAGAGAAGTTAAAAGAACCTTCGCTGGGGGTTGAGATGAATGAGTGACTGGGTTGCGATTTTCATAGCTGCTCTCATGATAATCTCTGCAATATTCGCAGTTGAATGGGGGGATCTTTTAGCGGCAGTAGTTGGAATGGCCGCCGTAAGTTTATTTGCATCAATAGCGTTCTTTTTCCTTCAAGCACCGGATGTGGCAATGGTGGAAGCAGCAATAGGTGCTGCACTGAGCGCTGCGGTCTTCATATTCACAATAAAGAGAACTGAAAGGTACGAGAGTGAGGAAGAAGGCACAGGATGGTGGGTGAGATGGTGAAGCGAATCCTAGCCATAGTTTTCATCCTCATAATAGGCCTATGGATGGCAAAGGGGCTTGATCAGGTTCCATTTGGTGAAGATAGAATGCTTGTAGGCAAATACTACCTTGAGCATGTTACGGAGGAAACAGGTGCAATAAATGCTGTAACCGCTGTGGTTGTTAACTACAGAGGTTTTGATACTCTGGGAGAAGTTACTGTGCTCTTCATAGCTTCTACCGGCGTTGCGGCACTTCTATGGAGAAAGAAGAGGAAAAGAACTGCTAAAAAGGAAGGAAGTGTTGTTTTAACAACCGGTGCAAAGCTTCTACTGCCATTTGTAATGCTATTTGGGGCTTATATATTCATTCACGGCCACCTAACTCCGGGTGGGGGATTCCCTGGCGGAGCAACAATTGCAACAGCATTTTTGCTCCTTTACGTGGCCTTCACAGTGTACGAGATAGACCACAAGATCTTTGAACCTCTTGAGGGTCTTGCGGGAGTTGGTTATGTGACAGTTGGCCTTATAGGTTTAGCAGTAGGTGGGTATTTCCTCTTTGATTGGATATGGCAGAGCTGGGGGTTAGGAAAGGAGAATATCGGAAGACTTTTCAGTGCGGGCTTTATTCCAATAATCTACATTCTTATTGGTCTTAAAGTCGGAACTGAACTTACTGGAATTATTGACAACATGGTTAAAGAGCCCGAGGAGGGAGGGCAATGAACCCATATTACTTTGCTTCAATAGCTTTAATCTTGATCGGACTCTATGCAATTCTGGTTAAAAGAAATGTTCTAAAGATGCTAGTTGGGTTGAGCATAATGGAAACAGGGGTCAATCTTCTGCTCATCAGTGTAGGATATGTAAGTGGTAGGAGTGCTCCAATATTGAGCGAGGGGATAACTCCGGATAAAGCGGTAGATCCGATTCCTCAAGCTTTAGTTCTCACGGCAATTGTTATTGGTGTTGCAACAACGGCAATGGCTTTGAGCGTCGTTATAAATCTCTACGAGAAATACAAAACTCTTAACGTAGAGGAGATAAGGAGGTTGAGGGGATGAGTCAATACGCTTCCCTTTTAATTGCTTTACCCTTATTTAGTGCGTTCTTTATCCCAATACTTAAAAGACTGAATAAAAGTGCAATAATGCCTTTCTTGGTCGTAGTCACGTTAGTTCAAACTGGAATAGCGGCATGGGTTTTTAATGAAATTTACATAACGGGGAAGCCCATAATAATCATGGCCGGTGGATTTAGGCCACCAGTAGGAATTAACCTATACATAGGCCACTTTGCAGCGGTATTTATCCTAGTAGTAACACTTGCAAGCTTTTTGATGACAGTATTTAGCATGAGGGCAGTAAATGTTGAACCAAAAGATAAGTACGCAATGTTGTTCTTACTCCTCATGCTTGGTGCAACGGGCATGATTGCCACTGGAGATATCTTTAACCTCTTCGTCTTTATGGAAATTACCGCCATAAGCGCTTATGCATTAACGGCATATAATAAAACAGGGGAATCCAGTGAAGCAGCTTTAAAATATGTCGTCCTTGGAGGGATTGGCTCAAGTTTCTTCTTAGTTGGTATTGCCCTGATCTATGGGAGCCTTGGAACACTTAACATGGCCCACATTGGTCAATTAGCTTCAATGATAAACCCAACTGCAGCCAAGATAGGTTTAGCATTGCTTATCTTTGGATTGGCTGTAGAGGCAGAACAGTTCCCCCTCAATGCTTGGGCTCCTGATGCGTATCAGGAAGCTCCACACCCGGTAACGGCAATGTTTTCTGCCTTTGTGGTTAAAGCCTCTCTCTATGCTATAGGCAGGATAATTTACATCTTAAGTGCTGCCGAAGGGTGGAGTTCAGTTTTAAGATTACTCATAGTTTTGGGAACTCTCACCGTTATAGTAGGCGAGATGAGTGCTTTGAGGCAGAATAACGTTAAGAGAATGTTTGCATACTCAAGTATAGCCCAAGTTGGCCTGATTGCTATGGGTTTAGCTCTGGGGACAGAAAGTGGTGTAAGCGCAAGCGTCTTCCACATGTTCAATCACGCAATAGTCAAGGCCCTTATGTTCTTGGCAGTAGGTTACGTTGCTATTGAGCTTGGTGGGGTAGAAATGAGCAAATTTGAAGGCCTTGGAAAGAGGATGCCGATAACGGCCTTTGCAATAACAGTTGGTGCTATAAGCATCATAGGGATTCCACTCTTCAATGTCTTCTGGAGCAAGATACAACTCATCTTAGCTGCCCTAAATGCCGAATATACATGGGTGGTAGCATTAATCCTGGGTGCAAGTCTTATTGAAGCTACCTATTACATAAGACTCATTCATACTATGTGGTTCAAAGGAGAAGGAGAAAAGGTCAAGGAAAACAGTGTTCTGGCATTGATAATGCTTCTGCTGGTTGCATTTATAATAGTCATTGGAATCTATCCAGAACCCTTCTGGGACGTTATGCAAAAGGCTGGAAGGGATATCTTCGACGTTGCCCAATACGTTAAGAACGTTCCTCTAATGGGGGTGAGCCCATGAACGAATTGGCTTTAATTGTATTTGCTCCTTTAATAGCCGGTGCCTTGGCATGGCTTGTCGATATTAAGGGAATCAGAGAGATCTTTGGTGTTTTGGGTGCTGCAGTGCCACTTGGGTATACTGTACTGCTCTACCAAAAAACAGGCGAGGGCCTTAACTTTGCTCTCAACTTGGGGGTCTTCAAGTTAACCTTTGCTCTAAACACGTTAAATTGGTTTTTCCTGGGAATAGGAGCTTTAGTGGGATTTGCAGCAATTTTGGCATTGGTATCCACAGGTAGAGATAGCTATGAGTGGTTATTTGCGTTAATGAGCCTCAGCGGTGTGATTGGGGTTTTTCTCGCAAACGACTTAATGACGTTCTTTATCTTCTGGGAGATAATGACATTTGCAAGCTTTATGATGGTGCTTCACTACAACCGTAGTGCATCGTTGAAGTACTTCCTATTAAGCGTTTTTGGAGCATATGCAATGCTGCTTGCACTGGGAATCATTTATGCAAAACTAGGAACCTTTGACTTTGGAGCAATTCAACAAGCAATGTACCAAGATGCATATGCAAGCGCATTTGGCGGTGAGACACTAATAAGCAAGAACGAGAGTGCATTAATTTATTTGCTGTTCCTCATTGCATTTGGAGTTAAAGCGGGTATGTTTCCACTACATGTATGGGCCCCAGATGCTTACAGTGAGACCAATCAAAGTTATACAGCGATGTTTAGTGGAGTTCTGAGCAAAGCAGGGGTTTATGGGTTCATTTTACTTTACGTACTTATGGGAACCCGTTTAGCACTTGAATTTGGGGCATTCAGAAGCGCAACGAAATTTGGTTATATCATAGCATTCCTTGGAGGTCTAACTATAATTGTTGGTGGCCTGTTAGCTGCTCTTCAGGAAGATATAAGAAAACTCTTTGCATATTCAAGTATAAGCCAACTTGGATACATACTGGTAGGAATTGGTGTTGGTACAGCGTTAAGCATTCAAGCAGCAATGTTCCATGTTCTTAGTCACGCATTGTTTAAGGGCCTTTTCTTCCTCATAGTGGCTACAATAGTATACAGGACTGGTAAAACAACTTTCGCAGATATGGGAGGGCTTGCTGAGAAAATGCCATTTACATTCGCAATGGCTTTTGTAGCCATTCTTAGCCTTGCTGGAATTCCGCCTTTAGTTGGGTTTGCCAGCAAGTGGGTTCTCTTTGAAGCAGTAATAAGCCAGAACTTGCCGATACTAGGTGGTATGGTGTTCTTTGGAAGTGCAATTGGGTTTGTTTACCTCATAAGATTTGTATATGCAGTATGGTTTGGACAGAGACCCACTGACCTGGACAACACAAAAGACGCTCCACTTCCAATGGCAATAGCAATGGCAATTTTAGCTCTATTCAATGTAATACTTGGAATTGCACCAGGACTTGTTGCAAAAGAGCTCAATAGGATATTTGGAAAAGAAATCATCGGGGGGGACCTCTTCATACTAGATCTAGGGTTTGGAAAGTACAATGCACTAGCAGTCACGATTTATCTTGTAGTTGGCATAATAATAGCGGGGATAATCTATTTCCTCGGTGCAAAAGTTAAAAAAGTCCCTGTTACGGACACTTACCAGTCTGCTAACCCTGTGACGATGGAATATAATCTTACAATAAGGAGAAACTTCTTCCTTCCACTCAAAGAGACATTGGCATTTTGGCTTAGGGTAAGCTTTGACAGGCTTTATCGCACCATAGGAACATGGGTTGAAGATCTAGCAGAAGTTATGAGGACTTATATCTACAATGGAAATACTCAGAGCTATGCATGGTATCTCGCGATACTATTATTAATCCTTGCACTTTGGGGGGTGTGAAGAATGATTGAGACTGCTTTAAAAGCTCTCTTTATCTTAATTTATGCAACTTTCGTAGGTTTCATGTTCATGGGAATAATAAGAATAGTCACCGCAAGAATACATAGAAGAGTTGGGCCTCCTATCTATCAGCCCATCTTAGATACGATTAAGCTCCTTTCAAAGAAAAGCAACATAACTCATGGTTTAATATACGACTTTGGTGTGATCTACGCATTGGGAGCAACAATACTGGCTATAATGTTCATACCTCTTGGAAATATCGGTGTTCTCAGGGCTTATGGTGATTTAGTATTAATTACCTTCCTACTTGAGATACCGATGCTTGGAATAATGTTTGCAGCAATGAGCTCAGGAAACCCCTATGCTGGCATTGGTGCTCAGAGGGCACTGCTTACTATGCTTGCCATACAGGTGCCCCTAGGTTTCGCCATAGTTGCCCTCGCCGAGTACTATGGTACATTTAGCACCTATGAAATAGTGATGGCCCAGCAGAGTATGGGGTGGAGTATAACAGCGCTTCCACTCTTGTTTGCAGCAATTGCTTACGATCTTGTACTTCAAGCAATGTTTGGTAAAGAGCCCTTTGATATCATGATTGCACCAGGTGAGATATCCCTTGGCCCAATGGTTGAGTTTGGCGGTAAACACATGGGGATACTTCAGATTCAACACGCGATAGCCCTCTTTGGGGAGACACTGTTCTTCTCAAATATATTCCTTGGGGGAGCGGTGATTACAATATTTGGAAGTTCGATACTCAATACAATAGCGACTTTGGCTGTACTCCTCATTAAGCAGATTGCGGTACTTCTGGTGGCAACTTTCATGGGCGCAATATTCCCAAGGTTCACTATAGATCAAGCTGCTAGGTTCTACTGGAAATGGCCTACAATAATAGCTGCTCTGGGGGCAATATTAGCGACTCTGTGAGGTGAAGAAAAATGGTCGATTGGAGATTATATGAACCACTCATCAACTTTGCGAGAAAAAGGAGCATGTGGATTGTGGCGTTTTGTACAGGATGTGGCGGTATAGAAATGCCTCCTCTAATGACTTCAAGATACGATCTAGAGCGTTTTGGTATGATGCCTAATCCAGCCCCAAGAATGGCTGATCTCTTCCTAATCACCGGTTATGTTACCCCAAAGACGCTTAAAAGAATTATCATAACTTACGAAATGCAACCTGATCCAAAGTACGTCCTTGCTCACGGTTCATGTCCACTAAATGGGGGGATCTATTGGGACGGTTACAATGCTATCAAGCACCTTGACAAGTACCTGCCAGTTGATGTTGCAATAGCGGGATGTATGCCAAGGCCTGAGGCAGTTATGGATGGCATCAAGAAGATAATGGAACTCATTGATAGTGGTAAGGCCGACGGATGGAAGCGCTACAAGGAAAACTACGAATACTACAAGAAAAATCAGGACGAACTCTTTGGTGAGGGATGGAGAGAAAAGACTGCGAGAAGATGGATTCCATGGTTAATGAACAAAAAGAAGGAAGTTAGGGAGGAGTGAAACATGATACTGGAAAAAGAGGAGAATATAGTGAGGCAAATTCTTGAAAAGGCATCATATGCAGAGGGAAAGGTTAGAAGAGCTAGGAGAATAGAGTTTCATATCCCCGCAGAGAGAATTAGAGAATTTCTCACACTGCTTAAGGAGAGCAATTTTGAAACTATGATGCAAATAACAGCAGTAGACTGGATTAAGGATGGAGAGATAGAGCTTGTTTATCAAATGTGGAGTTATACTCACGCTGTTCATGCATTTGTAAAGACGAGAATTCCAAGGGACGTTGATAAAGCTAGGGTGCCGAGCGTTAGGGACATCTATCCAGTTGCCGAAACTTACGAGAGGGATGCCCATGAATTCTATAAAGTGACGTTTGAAGGCAACGATAAGCTTAAAATGCCATGGATTCTTGAGGATGAAGACAAGGAAGCAGGCGTTTCTCACAGAAAAGACTTCGATATGCTTAGTTATGTAAAGAAGAAATACAAACTGCTTGATAGGTTTGAAGAGGATAAGGAGAACTATGTAATCTGAGGTGAGAAAAATGGTTTCACAACAAGAATTGGTTAGGGAAGCGAGAGAGAATGGCATGGAGCTTTTACCTCTTGAAAAGGACACTTATGAGCTGTTTTTTGGACCCCAGCACATGGCTACTGAGAATTACAGCTTAATCTTAAAACTGGATGGCCATAGAGTTGTTAAGGCCATAGCCAATCCAGGCTTCCTTCACAGGGGATTTGAGAAACTTGCCGAGCTAAGGCCATGGTATACAAACATAGCACTCCTCTTGAGAGTATGTGTCCCAGAGCCTGATGTTCCAGAGGCTGTTTATTCCATGGCCGTTGATGAGCTTGTGGGATGGGAGGTTCCAGAAAGAGCTCAATGGATCAGGACGGTTGTTCTTGAGATGGCTAGAGTTACTTCGTACCTATTCTGGACAATGGGATTATCCTTTAAGCTTGGTGTTTACACAGCAGGGCAATGGGCCGCTGCTTATAGAGAGCGGTTTATGGCACTCTTTGAACAGCTTACTGGGGCGAGGGTTTACCACATTTACACAATCCCCGGAGGAGTTAGAAGAGATATACCCGGAGACAAATGGTTAAGGCAGCTCAAAGACACCGTGGAATACCTAAAAGACAAACTTAAAGACTTTGACAACATCTTATTTCAGAATTACATTACTTACAACAGGCTTGAAGGGATTGGAGTAATGGACAAAAAGTTCGCTTTAGCAGAAGGCGTTACCGGCCCAAACTTAAGAGCTACAGGAGTAAAAGCAGATGTAAGGAGATTAGATCCCTACTTACTCTATCCAGAGCTTGATTTTGAAGTACCTGTTCTCAAAGAAGGCGATTCTTTGGCTAGAGCACTTGTGAGGAGATTTGAAATTGAACAGGATCTTTACATCCTCGAACAGCTGCTTGAGATGGGCCCGCCAGATGGCCCATACAAAGTTGAAGATCCAAAATTAAAGGCTCTCCCAAGATTTAAGGTTCCTGCAGGAGATGCTTATGCTCACGTAGAAGCTACTGGTGGAGATTTTGGAGCCTATGTTGTAAGCGATGGAGGAAACAAGCCATACAGAGTCCAGATAAGAGGTCCAAGCATATCCCATGGAATTAGAGTAATAGAGCAGCTTTTAGTGGGGGCTAGAATAGCAGACGTGCCGGTTATATTGATGACCTTAGGAAACTGTCCACCCGACATAGACAGGTGATGAAAAATGAGTGAAGCTAAATTTAAAATTGCACCTGAAGAGAAGGTTAAGAAGAGGCCCTCTTTCTTGAAACCCTGGCTTAGTATAAAATACCTCTTCAAAAAGCCTGTAACTATAAAAATCCCCTATGAACCCACACAAATTGCTGAAAAATACCGTGGATTCCATACTCTCAACTGGAAGACATGCATTGGTTGTAATATGTGTGGTCAGATATGTCCCGCAAGGGCTATAGAGATGACATGGATTGAGGGAGAAAAAAGAGCACATCCAAAGATAGACTATGGAAGATGTACTTTCTGTCAGTTTTGTGTTGATGTATGTCCTACTGGAGCACTGGGCCATGTGGAGCACTATCTCTTAACTACAGAGTGGAAAGAAGAAGAACTTGAGCTCTTTGACTGGATTCCATTGCCAGAAGATATGGTGAGAAAATTCGAAGACTACAGGCATCCATTAGCTAAGATCGAATATCTTGAAGATGGGAAAGTTAGATATACCCTTAGGGATGGGAGCACTTTTGAATTTAAAATACTCGGTTATGGTCTTAAACCACCAGCAAAGCCCAAGTCACAGGAAAAGAAAGATGCTGAAGAAGAAAAAAAGGCTGAATAGCCTTTTTATCTTTTCACAAATTCTATAAATCTCTACTCCTATTTCTTTTTGGTGAGAAAATTGAAAGTAGAATTCCTCAAAAGTATTCTCAAAGAACTTGGCATTGAATGTGCTAGAACTATCGAGGAGAAAGTTGATCTGCAGTTTTCAGCTTTGGAGAGCCTTCACAAAAACCTAAACGATGATGAGCTTTTCCTCAAGCTAGTGATAGCAAACTCAATTGTGAGTTATCAGCTTTCAGGTAAAGGAGAAAACTGGTGGTGGGAGTTTTCAAACTATTTCTCAAAAAAACCTCCGATAGAGAGTATTGTAAAGGCTTACTCCGAGTTCTTGCCAAGATCAAAAAGTAACAAAAGATTAATTCAGCTGAAATTGAATCGTCTTAAAAAGCTGGAGCCTTTTTTGAATTCATTGGCGATTGAAGATCTAAGAAAGTACTATCAAAACATGCTGAGGTTTAGGGATCGTTTAGCTAAGGTCATGAACGCAAAGGAGGATGCAAAGACAATCGTTTTTGCCGTTAAAATGTTTGGCTATGCATCCAGAATAGCTTTTGGAGACTTTATTCCGTATCCAATGGAGATTGACATTCCAAAAGACTTCAGAATTGAAAACTACACGAGAAGGTTCACGGACAGAAACTCTACGACTTTCTGGAGGGAAGTTTCAAAGGAAGTTGGAATTCCTCCGCTGCATATAGATTCGATCCTCTGGCCCGTTCTTGGGAGGGATACGAGGGTTGCGGAGAGATTGAAGGAACACTGTGAAAAGTACGAGCTGGTTTTGGAACTCGTCTCTCTTTGAGGTGTTCTTTTTTCGAAGTTAATAATGGGAAGTTATCAAAACTAGTTAGGATCTACAAATTTTGTTAGGCAAACCAAAAAGTTTATATATCAGAACCTATAAAGTTTACAACAGAAACAACCTATGAGGTGATGAGAAATGGTAGCTATTGGAGAAAAGTTCCCGGAAGTTGAGGTTAAGACTACCCACGGGGCAATAAAGCTTCCAGAGTACTTTGCAGAGAAGGGCAAGTGGTTCCTTCTTTTCAGCCATCCAGCAGATTTTACCCCGGTTTGTACAACAGAGTTCTATGCTCTTCAGAAGAGGGTAGATAAGTTCCGGGAGCTTGGCGTTGAGCCCATAGGACTCAGTGTTGACCAAGTGTTCAGCCACATAAAATGGATGGAATGGATCAAGGAGAACCTTGGTGAGGAGATAACCTTCCCCGTCATAGCGGACGACCGGGGTGAACTTGCCGACAGGCTTGGTATGATTCCAAGCGGTGCAACGACAACGGCCAGAGCCGTTTTTGTAGTTGATGACAGGGGCATCATAAGGGCGATAGTTTACTATCCAGCAGAGGTCGGCAGGGACTGGGACGAAATACTCCGCCTTGTGAAAGCCCTCAAGATCAGCACCGAGAAAGGCGTAGCTTTGCCGCACAAGTGGCCTAACAATGAGCTCATTGGTGACAAGGTTATTGTCCCACCTGCAAGCACAGTTGACCAAGTTAAGAAACGCGAAGAGGCCAAAGCTAAAGGCGAAATCGAGTGCTATGACTGGTGGTTATGCTACAAGAAGCTCGAGTGATTTTCTCTATCTTTTCTTTTGCATTATTGGAGTTTCTGCAATTTAGCTTTCCCAAAGAAAATTATATAAACCTAATCCACAAACCTTATTATGACGAAAGTCGAACTTTATTGGAAGGGATGAGATATGGTTGAGTTCAAGGAAGATGTTTCTATTGTTTTAGGTGGTGCAGCCGGTCAAGGAATTCAAACTGTTGAAGAAATACTCACAAGGGTCTTGAAGCTTTCCGGTTACAACGTCTATGCAAACAAGGAATACATGTCAAGAGTTAGGGGCGGGATAAACACTACAGAGATTAGAATCTCATCAAAAAAAGTAAGAGCATTTGTAAAGAGGATTGACATTCTGATTCCGTTCAAGCGTGGAGTTCTCCCATGGGTAGAAAAGAGGCTTACAGAGAATACGGTTGTTCTCGGTGAGAGGGAAAACGTCGAAGAAGAGTACCTAAGCAAGATCAATTTCGTTGAGGTCCCATTAAATGACATGGCAAAAGACGTTGGTAGCTCTTTGTATTTGAACACAATAGCTGCTGGCCTTGTGGTTGGGCTTTTCCATGGAGACTTTGAAGTCCTTAAAGAGTACCTGAGAAAAAGATTCGGCAGCAAGGGGGAAGAAGTTGTTTCTAAGAACATTGAGGCTGCTAAAAAAGGATATGATCTTGGAATAAAGCTCTGCGAAGAAAAAACGATTGGAATTGATATTAAAAAAGATGAAAAGGTCAGGAAAGAAGTTCTTCTAAGCGGCACTGAAGCCGTCGCTTTGGGTGCAGTCGCTGGAGGAATGAACTTCTTAAGCTTTTATCCCATGAGCCCCTCCACCGGTGTTGCCGTTTTCTCTGCCCAGCATGCTGAAGACTTTGAAATAATAGTGGAGCAAGTAGAAGATGAGATATCTGCAATAAACATGGCTATAGGGGCATGGTTTGCCGGTGCAAGGGGGATGGTTACCACTTCAGGCGGTGGATTTGCTTTAATGAGCGAAGCTTTAAGCCTGGCTGGAATGGCAGAAAACCCCGTTGTAATACATCTCGCCCAAAGACCCGGGCCTGCGACCGGATTGCCCACAAGAACAATGCAGGGCGATTTGAACCTCGCCCTTTACTCTGGACACGGTGAATTCCCACGCATAATACTAGCCCCAGGAAGCATCGAGGAAGCTTTCTACCTTACAGCTGAAGCATTCAACTTGGCCGATAGAGACCAAGTTCCCGTTATAATTCTAACAGATCAATATTTTGTTGACACCTACTACAATCTTCCGGACGTTGATCTTGGCAAAATAAAAGTGGAAAAGCACATTGTTGAAACTGATAAAGACTACAAGAGGTACAAACTTACTGAGGATGGCATTTCGCCAAGGGGGATACCAGGTTACGGAGAAGGGGTTTTGATAGCTAACGGAAACGAACACGATGAATGGGGAGATATAACGGAAGATGAAGAGCTTTCAAGACTAATGCAAGAGAAAAGAGCAATAAAGAAACTCGAAACGATAAGAAAAAATGCCATGATGCCAGAACTCGTTGGAAAGGATGATGCAAAATACATGATCGTTGCATGGGGTTCAACCTATCATGTAATAAGGGAAGCTCTTGAAACCCTTGGCAGGGAAGACGTGGCGTTTATGCACTTTAAATGGGTTTATCCATTACCTGAGAAGGTTAAAGAGCTTTTGGAAGGTAAATTTCTCATAGACATAGAGCAGAACGTTACTGCACAGTTTGCAGAACTTTTAAAGAAAGAACTCGGAGTAGAAATTCACCACAGGGTTTTGAAGTACGACGGCAGACCTTTCTCTGTTGAAGAGGTTGTTGAGGCCATTAAGGGGGTGTTAGAATGATTTCTCCGCTTGTTTTTGAGCCCGAGAGACCCGGAAGCAAGGATATAGCATGGTGTCCCGGATGTGGGAACTTTGGTATTAGAAACATTTTGAAGTCAGCTTTTGCAGAACTCAATTTGAGATCCCAAGACGTGGTAATAATAAGCGGTATCGGCCAGGCTGCTAAAATGCCCCACTATATAAATGTCAACGGCTATCACACGCTCCATGGAAGGGCTATCCCAATAGCAACAGCCGTGAAAGCCGCAAATCCCTCCTTAACGGTAATAGCGGAGGGGGGAGACGGCGACATGTATGCAGAAGGGGGCAACCACCTAATACACGCTATAAGGAGGAATCCTGACATTACGGTCTTAGTACACGACAACCAGATTTACGGACTGACAAAAGGACAAGCATCTCCTACCACCATGCCCGGAGTGAAAACTCCCACCCAACCTTGGGGTGTTTTTGAGGAACCATTTAACCCAATAGCTTTGGCAATAGCACTGGACGCATCTTTTGTGGCAAGGACTTTTATGGGGTACTTTAAGGAAAGTGTTGAGATACTTAAGAAAGCCATTCAGCATAAGGGATTGGCCATAGTTGATATCTTTCACCCATGTGTAAGCTTCAATAAGGTGAACACCTACGAGTGGTATAGGGAGCATACCTACTGGATGAAGGGTCACGACCCCTATGATAGAGAAGAAGCCTTTAAGAGGGCAATAGAAAGCGACCCACTTCCGCTGGGAATATTTTACATCCATGAGAAACCAACCTTTGAGGAACAAGTTCCAGCGTATAAGAAAGATAAAACGCCACTGTGGCAAAGGAAACCCAAAATTGAGGAGATTAAGAAAATTTTAGAGGCCAAAAGAGCTTTTTGATTTTATAACTTTTCGGAGGTGAGAAAAGTGAAAGTTGGTGAAAAAGCTCCCGACTTTGTGTTAAAAGACCAGGACGGGAAAGAGTTTAGGCTTTCCGGGTTTAGGGGGAAGAAGGTACTTCTTTCCTTTCATCCACTGGCATGGACAAGCGTTTGCGAAAAACAGATGAGGGCTCTTGAAGAGAATTATGAAAAATTCGAAAGTTTGAACGTTGTTCCGGTCGGCATAAGCGTTGATCCGATTCCTACCAAAAAGGCTTGGGCAGAAGACATAGGACTTAAGAAACTCAGAATCCTAAGCGATTTTTGGCCCCATGGAGAAGTTGCAAAGTTATACGGGATTTTTAGAGAAAAAGAGGGCTTTTCGGAGAGGGCGAACATATTAGTGGATGAAGAGGGAAAAATGATCTTCTTCAAGATGTATCCGATAAGGGAACTCCCGGATCTTGATGAGATATTTGAGTTTTTGCAGAGGTGAAAAACCTTTTTATATTTCTATTCTTGAACTAGATTGGGGTGATATAAAAATGCCAAAGGTTTGGGTAGAGAAACTTCTTGATGAGCCTGAACTTTATCTTTTGAGAATTGACGATGATCAGATAAAGTACTTCGAGGCTACTTGGGACATACCAGAAGGGATAACCTACAACGCATATCTCATGAAAACGGAGGGTGCCGTTGTTCTTTTCGATGCATGGAAAAAAGACTACGCTTATCAGTTCCTTGAAACTCTATCCCGTATAGTTGATCCGAAAGAGATAACCCATATAATTGTCCACCACACGGAGCCGGATCACAGTGGAGCTTTGCCAAAGGTTCTTGAAGCGAATGGGTATAACGCCAAGATTATTGGCACTGCATTTGCGAAGAGGCTTTTGGAGGCTTTTTACGGTATCAAGGAGAACGTTCATGCAGTGGAAGATGGAGAGGAGCTTAAGATAGGAAGCAGAACTTTAAGGTTTATATCAGTGCCGTGGCTCCACTGGCCGGACACTATGATAACCTACTTGGTAGAGGATAAGGTAATCCTTTCATGCGATGCTGGAGGAGGGTACTCAATTCCGGAGGCAATAGATGACACCAATGAAGAAGTGGTCGAAAGGTATTTGCCCTACGTTACTAAGTACATAGTTACTGTTATCGGCCACTATCATAAGTACATCGTGCAGAACATCGAAAAGATAAAGAATCTCGGTATAGTTGATGATGTTAGGATGATTCTTCCCGGACATGGTTTGATATGGCGCAAAAATCCCCAGAAGATTTTTGAATACTATGCAAACGTTGGCTCCGGAATTCCAAAGAAAGGCAAAATACTAGTAATTTATGACTCCATGTATGGTTTTGTTGAAAGAAGCGTTAGAATAGCAATTGACGAGTTGCAAAAGTTGGGCTTTGAGCCGGTAGTTTATAAGTTCACAGATAAAGAAGCTCCAGCGGTGAGCGATATCCTCGGAGAGGTTCCAGATAGCGAAGCGCTCATTATAGGGGCTTCAACGTATGAGGCAAACGTTCATCCTCGCATAAGGTACACTCTTTACGAGCTACTCGACAAAGCCAACTACGAGAAGCCAGTGCTTATCTTGGGAACTTTCGGATGGGCAGGAGTGGCCGGAAGAGAAATAGAGACCCTCATCAAGAGATCAAGGTTCGACCACGTTGATACCGTAGAGGTAAGGGGCAGACCTACAGATGAAGATGAGGCAAAAATTAGGGAAGGGATTAGAGAACTTGTGAAAAGACTCGGAAGGTGATCTTCCATATCTATTTTTATCTTTGGATGATTTTGGGTTAGAGAACTTAAAATGGCAAACATTAAATACATCTACGTGAAATCTCTAAGGAGGTGTTTATTTATGGAGGAGGATATTGTTATACGGCTGGAAACCCTTTCTGAAAAGGAAATCCTTGGCTATGCAATAGCATCTGAAGAGGATGCCAAGGCTTTCTATCTTAAACTTGGGGAGGGAAAAGGAGAGCTTATACAGAATTTCTTTAAAGACCTCGCAAAGGCAGAAGAAGCTCACAAGACGCTTTTGCTTAATCTGCATAAAAAACTCTTTGGCAATGAAAACTACATTACTCCCAAAGGAATACCTTTCCTTGAGAGTACCATTAACGTGGTAACCTTGGGATCAATGGTTGAAGCTATGAAAACCGCATTAATGAACGAAAAGGTTGCTGAAAGGGTTTACAAACTTCTTGCTAAAAGATTCCCAGAACACAAGGCCCTTTTTGAGTTTTTGGCCACTCAAGAAAGAGCCCACTACAACTCAATCAAAGCCCATGAGGAATATCTCGAGGGCATTATAAGGGAAAAGCCTGACTACGTCGATGTCCCGGTGCACGTGCTCTTCAACCAATTGGAGATCCACTATAAGCCGAGGGTTCTATAAAGGGGAAACTTATGAGAATTGTTATAGTTGGGAACGGACCCGGAGGAGTGGAATTAGCTAATCAGCTTTCTGGGGAACACAAGGTAACGATAGTTGAACGTGAGAACGTTCTTCATTACAGCAAACCAATGTTGAGCCATTATATAGCGGGGTTTGTTGAGAAGGAAAAGCTCTTCCCATACTCTTTCTCTTGGTACGAAAAGAAGGGGATAGACCTTAATCTGGGAGTAAAAGCCGAAGTAATAGATAGGGCCAGAAAAAGGTTGATAACAAGCGATGGCGAGATCCCTTACGATGTATTGGTTATAGCTACAGGAGCTAGGCCAAGGGGACCTACCTTTGAAGGCAAAGAGTTTGTGCAAACTCTCAGGACGCTCCAAGACGCTGAAAGAATTAAGGAGCAAATAGAAAAATACAAAGATGCCTTAATATTGGGAGGAGGATTTATAGGGCTTGAGCTTGTGGCAAATCTTGCGAAAGCGGGCTATAGAGTGAGGCTCGTTCATAGGGGAAGTAATCTTCTTGGGCTTGACGAAGAGCTAACAAAGGCCATAATGGAAAAGCTCGAAGGATATGGTGTTGAATTTTATCTCGACGCAAACACTCTTAAAGCAGATGAGAACGGCATCTTTACAGATAAGGGGTACGTAGAAGGCAAAGTTAAGATATGTGCCTTTGGAGTTATCCCCAACAAGGAAATAGCCGTTAAAGGCGGCATTCACGCTGGAAGAGGCATACTAATCGATGACCATTTTAGAACTTCAGCTAAAGATGTATATGCCATTGGAGACTGTGCCGAGTACAATGGGATAATTGGAGGTACTGCAAAAGCTGCCATGGAGCATGCAAGGGTTCTTGCCAACATTTTGAGGGGTAAGGAGGATAGCTACGACTTCGAATTCCGCTCCACGGTTTTCAAATTTGGCGACATTCCAGTTGCACTAATAGGGAAAACAAAAGGAGAGGGAAAATGGTTTGATGAGAAAACAAAAATTTTCCTTGAAGGAGAGAAAGTCATTGGTGCTGTTGTTATAGAAGACGTAAGAAAGGCAATGATGCTGGAGAAAAAGGCAAAAGCTGGGGTTAGCATAGATGAATTATAATGTTCTTATTTTGCTTTATAAATTTCGTAGAGAAAGCCTTTTATATTTCTATATCGAATTAATAATGTCGTTTTGGGGTGGTAGATATGGTAGTCGAAAGAAAAATGACGAAGAAGTTTCTTGAAGATGCATACGCAGGAGAAAGCCAGGCACACATGAAATACATGATTTTTGCAGACTTTGCTGAAAAAGAAGGATTTCCAAATATTGCAAAGCTTTTTAGGGCTATAGCCTTTGCCGAGCTTGTTCACGCAAGAAATCACTATCAGGCGTTGGGTAACGTCAAAGACACCGTAAATAACCTTCAGACTGCAATAGAAGGTGAAACTTTTGAAGTGGAAGAAATGTATCCCGCTTACAAAGCTGTTGCTGAGCTCCAAGGTGAGAAAGAAGCCGTTAGGAGTACCCATTACGCTTTAGAAGCTGAAAAGATTCATGCAGAACTTTACAAGAAGGCGAAAGAGCTTGCGGAACAGAAAAAGGATATCGAGATTAAGAAGGTCTACATATGCCCTGTTTGTGGTTACACGGCAGTTGATGAAGCCCCAGAGAAATGCCCTGTTTGCGGTGTTCCAAGAGAAAAGTTCGTAGTGTTTGAGTAGTTCTTTCGTTTTTTTGCTCTATTTGGTTTGGAGCACAAACTTTATAAGGTTGGTTTGATAATATTAGGGTGGTGGAAACATGGCAAAGTGGAAATGTATGGTTTGTGGATACATCTATGATGAGGAAGCTGGAGATCCCGAGAGTGGAGTTGCTCCAGGAACGAGGTTTGAGGAGATCCCGGATGACTGGGTATGCCCGCTCTGCGGTGCGCCAAAGGACATGTTTGAGAAAATAGAAGATTGAGGTGGTCGAGATGATTGGTGAAACCATAAGGAGTGGGGACTGGAAAGGAGAAAAACACGTCCCCGTTATAGAGTACGAAAAAGAAGGAGACCTAGTTAAGGTTAAGGTTCAAGTGGGCAAAGAAATCCCACATCCAAACACCACAGAGCATCACATCAAATACATAGAGCTTTACTTCTTACCGGAAGGGGAGAACTTTGTTTATCAGATCGGACGGGCAGATTTCACAGCCCATGGAGAGTCCACGAAGGGCCCTAACATGAGTGATATATACACAGAGCCCGTGGCCTACTTTGTATTTAAGACCGCCAAGAAGGGCAAGCTTTATGCCTTAAGCTACTGCAACATTCACGGCCTCTGGGAGAATGAGGTTCAGCTCGAGTGATTCTTTCATAATTTTCTTTTCTGTGCTTATACCCAGTAATTTTTTCTACTGGAAGTTTAATGGGGTGGAGATTTTGAAGAGCATAAAGAAAAGAAGTTTTTCTTGGAAATGATTTTCAGTATACCTCAAAATCTGTAAAAATTTGCCGGAAGGTTTATTTACTTTGCTTCCTAATTATTAAGGTAAAAACTTGGATGATGGAAGCATGGTAAGTGTTTATCAAATTCTTATGAGCATATGTGGATTGTTAACCTTTATGGGGATTTTCCTTACTTGGAACATCTCAAGAAAGATTGAGAGCTTCTTTTTAGGGTATAGAAAGCTCTCTTGGTGTATCCTTTTTGGGGGTATATTGACTTCACTCGGTTTTATCGCAACAATGTTTGAAGTTCATCAGGCGATTATAAGTTTTGCAATCCTCTTGGGGCCTGTTTTAATAGCTTACTCCCTTTCGGAAAGCGGACTTGTTAAGGCAACATGGACAATGCTTTTACAGGTTGGGGTTGTAGCTGGAAGTGCAATTTTTGTAAGGAATAGCTTCTACACCGTTGAGTTGGCTTCTTCAGTGGCTATTGTGCTTCTTATTAATGCTATATCGGGCTACGTTAGAACCCCTGAAAGGTATAAGAGACTTGCAGAGATATCATCTTGGACTTTTGTGGGATTTATCTGGCTTAATCTTTTTGTTGGAGAAATCGCTCCGGTAATGTATCTCTTTTCTATGACCCTGTGGATTTACACTCTCGTGAGACTCCATTACCTGGCAGTGGAGAGACTTGGTAATTTTAACAAAGAGTTTTTATATTCACATTAGTAGTTTGTAATTGAAACCTTTATTTAATGGAAAGATTTTAGTATGAGGGAGCCCTATCAATAAGTGTATTGTTTTTGGAGTGAGGTGAAAGAGATGGTAGAGATAGATATGGGGATTCCCCTTGAAAAGGTGAATGAGTTTTCTTTGAAAGAGCTCTTGGGAATGGCAATAAAGGCCGAGATTGGTGCAAGAGAGTTCTACAAAAGCATGGCCTCAAACGTTGATATAGAGACCCTAAGAAATAAACTGGAGTTTCTTGCTGGAGAAGAAGAAAAACATGAGGAGTTTTTGAGGAATTTTTATGCTCAATCATTTCCCGGGGAAGAGATAGTGTTTCCAAAAGAACATGTTGGGCCAGAACTAAAGCCCGTCGCAGAGAAAATTAAAAACGTTCAGGATATTTTGGAACTTGTGAGATGGGCAATGGAAGCGGAAAGGATTGCCAAACAATTCTACTCCAAACTTGAAGAGATGACAGATGACAATGCCAAGAAAGGTCTCTTGAGATATTTGGCTTCAATGGAGAACACTCATTACTTTATCTTGAAAACTGAATACGAACTTCTCTTGGATTGGGAAATGTACAGCCAAATGATGCATGTTGGTCCGTGAGACCTTTTTATTCAAATCTTCCTTTGATTTTTCTGCTAGAAAATTTTATCCTGCCAATATTATCACGAACATCAAAGTTGTAAATTTATCACGGGCTTCAGAAAAAGAGTTTTACAAGGGATGTTTGAAAATACCATAATCGTTTAAAGCTTCTCCCAGAGAGAAAGAACTACTGGCTTGTTATAAGAGGCCATCAAGAGAATACTTAAAAAATTTTGCCGGGTATTGGACACTAGGGGGCTTTCCAACCAGTTCGGGTGGATTGTATTTGAGCAACCTGCCCACGGTTATAGAGCCCCTCGGGACCGATATAGTCCTCCAGCTCGGCGGTGGGACTCTCGGCCATCCAGATGGGTCAGCTGCAGGTGCAAAAGCCATAAGGCAAGCAATAGATGCAATAATGCAGGAAATTCGGCTTGACGAGTATGTGAAGATCCACAAAGAGCTTGTGAGAGCCCTGGAGAAGTGGGAGCACGTTATCCTGGTTTGATTTCCCTCCACAATTTTTATATATCTCCGCTTGGTATTTTATTAGGGTGTCCTAACTATGCTGGAGAACTTCATAACATCTCTTAGTGAGTACCTTCTTGTCATCTCTGGTGGGAGCATCATGGTGGTTGCTTTTTATGCAGGCCTTTTTGTGGCTCTGATGACTACCTTCGGTTCTCTGCTTGCCATGTTTTCCCATAAAATGCCCCAGTGGGGCGTGGACTTTAGCTTATCCTTCGCCGCGGGAGTTATGATCGTTGCAAGCTTTACGAGTCTCATACTCCCGGGGATTGAGTACTCGGGACGTTTTTTGCCTCCGGGAGTAGGGATTATGCTTGGGATAGTCCTTATATATCTCATAGACCGCTTTGTGCCCCACGAGCATCTGGTTAAGGGTTATGAAGGCCCGGAAGAGTTTAAGAATAAACTTAGGGTTGTATGGCTGATAGTTCTGGCGGTCATAATACACAACCTTCCCGAAGGCTTGGCTGTTGGAACTTCCATAGTGTTTGACCTCAAAACCGGTCTTGTGACGGCGATAGCCATAGGAATACAGGACTTCCCCGAAGGAACCGTCGTTTCATTGCCGCTTGCTACGCTTCAAAAGAAGAGGCTTCAGCCTATACTCATGGGCGCTTTAAGTGGAGTTGCTGAATGGGTTATGGTTCTCTTTGGAGCATTTTTCTTCTCCGTATTCCATGGTTTATTGCCTTATGGCCTTGGATTGGCTGGAGGCGCCATGCTCTACGTAACTGTAAAAGAAATGATCCCAGAAATATACAAAAGGGAGGAAAATGAGCTTTATGTAACCCTTGGGTTCTTTATTGGCTTCTATGTAATGCTCTTCTTGGATTCTATACTGGGTTAGTTCGAACTCTATAATTTTACGTTTAATTTTTCGAAAAGTTTATTAAAATGGCCAAAGAAATATAGTAACGGTGTTTAAGAATGCAAAAATTGACTGCTTTGATTATAGGAAGCTTGGTTTTGCTTTCTTTTATAAGTGGATGTATAAGTGAAAAAGAAGAAGTTCCTACAATAGTAATAGGTTCTAAGCCCTTTAATGAGCAATATATATTAGCACACATGATTGCTCTCCTTTTAGAAGAGAATGGGTACAAAGCTGAGGTTAAGGAAGGTCTAGGAGGTACTCTGGTCAATTATGAGGCCCTGAAAAAAGGACAGATCCACGTTTATGTTGAATATACGGGAACAGCTTATAATAACATTCTCAAACTCGAGCCTCCGGAAAAATGGAGCCCTGAATACGTCTACGAGAAAAGCAAAGAGGAGATGCTAAAGCGTGATGGTGTTTTAACCATTGTAAAGCTCGGTTTTAGAGACGATTACTCCATAGCGGTCAAGAAAGAATTCGCGGAGAAGAATAACTTGGAGAAGCTTAGTGATCTTGCACCTTATGCGGCAGAAATGACGCTTGGAACCGATCCCGAGTTTGCCACAAGACCGGACGGCCTGCCGAGAATTAAAGAGGTTTACGGATTTACCTTTGGCGACGTTAAGCAGATGGAGCCAACGCTGATGTATGAGGCCATAAAGAACGGTCAGGTGGATGCAATCTCAGCCTATACCACGGATGCAAGGGTTGATTTATTCGGCCTAAAGATCCTTGAAGATGACAAAGGAGCTTTACCGCCTTATGATGCCGTGATTTTGGTCAAAAAAGAGTTTGCCGACAAGTATCCCGGAGTGGTGGAGGCTCTCAAGAAGCTCGAGGGGCTCATTGACACGGACACCATGAGGGCTCTCAACTACAAGTATGATGTAGAAAAGAAGGATGCCAGAGAGATAGCAAGAGAGTTTTTAATTGAGAAGGGCATAATCAAGGCTTGATGTTATTTTCTCTTTATGGTGAGGGGAGATGCTCTTTAATAGAATAGAGAACGTTGAGCTCAGGGATGTTACAAAACGCTACGGGGATTTTATAGCTGTTGACCACGTTAACCTTGAGGTAATTGGCGGCGAGCTCTTAATACTCATAGGGCCGAGTGGCTCCGGAAAAACAACCCTTTTAAGGACGATAAACCGTCTTATAGAGCCCGATGAAGGAGAAGTTTTTATCAACGGCCAGAACATTAGGGATTTTGACGTCGTGGAGCTCAGGAGGAGCATTGGCTATGTCATCCAGCAGATAGGTCTCTTCCCTCACATGACGGTAAGGGATAACATAGGGCTTCTTTTGAAACTAGAAGGGTGGGTTGAGGAAGAGATTGAGGAGAGGGTTAAGGAGCTTCTCCGCCTTGTTGCCCTCCCTGAAGAGTTTGCTGTCCGTTATCCGCATCAGCTGAGTGGTGGCCAGCAACAGAGGGTTGGCCTCGCAAGGGCTCTGGCTTTGGATCCGCCCTTACTTTTGATGGACGAACCTTTTGGTGCTCTGGACCCGATTTTGAGAAAACAGCTTCAGAATGAGTTCGTTAGAATAAAAGAAGCCCTTGGAAAAACCATTGTTTTCGTCACCCATGACATAGAAGAGGCCTTCAAGCTTGGCGATAGAATTTCGATAATGAAGGAGGGGAGGCTTGTTCAAGTCGGATACCCCGACGAGCTTGTTCTTAACCCTGCGGATGAGTTTGTTGCTCAGCTGGTTAACGCAGACAAGAAATTCAAACATCTTGACACGCTCAGGGTCAAAGATCTCATGATAGGGGTTGAGAATTACACGGTTGAAATCAAGAGCAAGGAAAAACTGCTCAAGTGGATGAAAGAAAAAAACCTTGAATTTGCAGTTATAGTCGAGAATACCACCCTTAAAGGAGTCACGGATTTAAAATCTCTCCTGAATTCACACAGCATTGAGGAAGCCCTTCGGGAACCTATAGTGTTCTCTCCCGAAGACTCTTTGGCTTCGGCCCTAGCGGAAATGAAAAGTAAGAACGCTTTTGTTGGGATTGTTGTCGAGAAGGAAAAGCCGGTTGGGGTCCTGCTCGCCAACGAAGTTCTCTTAAGACTCCTGTGAGGGTCTGCAATGGATATCCGATGGGTATGGGAGAGCCAGAATCTTACGAAAAGAACTGTTGAGCACCTTTGGATGTTTGGAGTAGCTCTGGGTTTGGCCCTCATAATAGGCGTTTTTCTTGGTTTTGTTCTTTATAAGAGGCCGAAGATTGCTGCATTGACATTCAACATCCTCAACGTGATTGAGACTGTCCCCACGCTGGCACTGCTCGTTCTCTTTCTCCCAATCCTTGGACTCGGCGAGAAGCCCACGATAGCTGCTTCCGTCCTCTATTCGATACTCCCCATAGCGAGGAACACGTACACGGGTCTTACAAGCGTTGAGAGGAGCTACCTTGAGGTGGCTGAGGCCATAGGGTTAAGTGAGCGGGAGATACTCTTCAAGGTCCGGTTCCCGCTCGCCCTGCCGCTTATAGCGGCCGGCGTAAGGATAGCCGTTGTATTTACCATGGGAGTAGTTACCTTGGGTGGGCTTGTGGCTGCCGGGGGCTTGGGCGCCCCAATTCAAACGGGGATACACCTCTATGACAGGGACATAATAGTAGTGACCGGTCTGTGGGTCGGAATTTTAGCGTTGATCCTCGACGGGGTTGCTGCTTTGATAGAAAACTATTTGAGGGAGCGCTATGGTAGGCGTTGAAAGAGTGGCTGGTGCATTCACTGAGCATCTGATGCTAACCTACGCTTCCCTTTTCCTTAGCATAGTCGTTGGAATCCCCCTTGCTGTACTCTCTCTCAAGAGTAAAAGAGTAGCTTCCATTATAATGGGATTTGCAAACCTCGTCCAAGCGATACCGAGTTTTGCCGTTGTTGCAATAGTGGTTCCCCTACTAGGAATAGGTTTTACTCCAGCTGTCTTTGCAATATTCCTCCGTGCCCTCCTTCCAATAGTCAAAAACACTTATGTTGGGCTTAATGAAGTCAATGAAGCTATGATAGACGCTGCCAGAGGTATTGGACTTACCGAGTGGGAAATTATAAGGTACGTTCGTTTCCCCCATGCTTATCCGGCAATGTTTGCGGGAATTAAGTTTGCAGCGGTTTTAGCTAACTCGATAGCTATCCTTACGGCGATAATAGGCTCAGGTGGTCTAGGAAGTCTGGTTTTTGAGGGCCTCGCAAGTTTTAACACGGACAAAATTATTGCCGGATCTCTTCCGGCTATTTTAATGGCGGTCTTCATTGACCTGAGTTTCTCCTACATGGAGAGGAGATTTATCCCTAAAGGAATTGGAGGTGGTTGATATGAAGATTGTAATAGGGGCCAAGCCCTTCAACGAGCAGAAAATCCTCGCCCATATACTCGGAAAGCTCTTTGAACGGGCAGGGTTTGATTACGAGGTCAGAGTAAGCGAGCCTAGACTGGAGGCAAACCTTGAGGCACTCGAAAAGGGGGAAATAAATGTCTACGTCGAATACACGGGAACTGCCTACAACGCACTTCTCAAACTCCCGCCCATGAAAGAGTGGTACCCTGAGAAGGTCTTTAATGCAGTTGTGGAAGGTTTTAGAGAGAGGGAGATACAGATCTTCGCCAGGCTTGGCTTCAGGAACGACTTTGCCCTGGCTGTAAGAAAGGATTTCGCCAAGAAAAATTCCCTTGAGACCATAAGCGATCTGGCGAAGATATCAAAGAATCTTGTCTTTGCCTGCCCGGGCCCTTATATTGAAAGGCCGGACGGTCTTCCGAGGCTGAAAGAAGTTTATGACCTGGAGTTTAGGGAGATTAAGCCCCTAATGCCACCCCAGATGTATGAGGCCATCTCGAAGGGAGAAGTTGACGTGATAACAGCCTTTACGACAGATGCAAGGGTAGAAGTGTTTAATCTAAAAACCCTTAACGACGACAGGAAAGCACTTCCCCCTTATGAGGCAATTTTGATTGGCAGAGAACTTCCCGAGAAGGTTGAAGAGGCTTTGAGACTCCTTGAAGGAAAGATTACCGTTGAGATGATGAGAGAACTCAACCGGAAGCTGGACTTCGAGGGGAGAAAAGAAGAGGAAATAGCGGAGGAATTTGTGGGTAATCTCTTTGATGAAATGCATTAAAAGAAAAAAGAAAATCTCACTCTTTGTATTTTTCAATGAGTTCCGCGAGAAGCTTGTGGTGTTCCTGCTCGTTCTTAACTAGCGCCTCTGCTAGGCCCTTAAAGAGCGGGTGCGTCATCTTATCGACCATCTTTTGATATGTCTCTATCATGTCCCTCTCTATCTCAAGATGCATCTCGGCAAAGCGCTTGACAAGGGCTTTCTGCTCCGGTGCAAGTTCTATTTCTTTGATCTCCTCTATGGGCCCCTCGCCTGCAAGTTTCTCAAGTTCCTTCTGGGCGTTAAGTATGGCCTCCATTAAATGCTTGTGAATTATTGTGTCAACTGCTATCCTCCCTACGATTTCTTCAACTTTCGTGTATCTAAGACCTTGTCCTCTTATGCGAGCGAGGCCATCTGTATAACTGGAGGCGGCCTTCTTCTCAGTCTCATACGCCTTCTTAACAAGTGGTTCAACCATGTACATCACCAAAATTATATGAACATCAAACCTTAATAACTTTTTTCATTGCATTCAAAAGTACGTTAATATACTGCACAGTGCACGAAAATCAAAGAAAAACATGGAAAAAGAAAAGCTCAAAGTTCGACCTTTATGCCGGTCTCTTCCTCAACTTCCTCGAAGCCATCTTTCATATACTTCGCAAGCTCCTTATCAACCTCAAAGAGCGCCGCGAGGAACTCTCCAAAGTGCTCCTTCTCCTCGTTGGCAACGTCGTAAAAGATGTGCTTTATCCTCTCGTCCTCTATAAGTTCAGCCAGTTGCTCATAGAAGCTTATAGCATCGAGTTCGGCTTCAATCGCCCATCGGAGGGCTTGGGCTATTTCCCTCTTTGATAGGGGCCTATCCTTCGGAAGTTCAAAAGGGTACTTCGCCAGCATTATATCACCACCTTATAATATGTCCCGGTGTTAATAAGTATTTTCGATAATGTCAGGCATACTGTCAGGATAAGCCATGGGACGTTGAGCTTAAGTTGCTGACTTTTCTCTTTTTCAAGCATCGTCCTTTAGGGTGGGGTACAGTCTTCAAAAGATCAGCAGGTATTGGGGAAAGCGGGGAAAAGTTTAAATACTTGTATTTTTTAATATTTAATAGGTGTGGACATGGGCGTCATAACGATATCCGTTGATGATGAGGTCGAGAAAAAGTTCAGGGAACTCGTGGAGAAGAAATATGGAAAAATTAGGGGAGCCTTAGGCGTGGCCGTAACCGAAGCAATGAAACTCTGGATCAAAAAAGTCGAGGAAGAGGAAGAATGAAGAGGAGCGTAACAGTAAAACTCCAGCCATCAAAAGAACAGGAGAAAACCCTCTTCGAATTAGCCCAAGCCACGGCAATAATATGGAACAAACTGAATTACGAGAGATTAAAACAGTTCAAAGAATTCGGAAAAATAGACTTCGCAACAACAGAGAAAGAAGCCTACCACACTTTCAAAGACTGGGTTGGAGGCTCAACAGTCCAACAACTGGCAAGAAAAAACGCCGAGGCTTGGCGGAGCTTCTTCACCCTCATAAAGAAGAAAAAGAAAGGAGAACTTCCCTCTTGGCTCAAGCCAAGACCGCCGAAATTCGTCAGGGAAAAGCGTGGGAGAAAGCTCTTTGTCATCCCATTGAGGAATGACCAGTACAGGGTTGAAGGCAACGTTATCGAGCTGAGGCGCCTCGGAAAGTTTGGAAGAGTAAAAATCCAGTTCAAGGGGAGAATACACCTGAAAGGCAAGCAGGGGCGTTTAGAGATTGTTTACGACGACGTGAAGAGGAAGTGGTACGCCCACATCAGCTACACCGTTGAGGAAAAGCTGGAAGGCAATTCCTGGGTCAAACTTCCCAGAGAGCCCAAAGGAAACCTCACAGCTGGAATTGACCTCGGAGTGAACAATTTAATGGCCGTTTACGTTGAGAATGGGGAGAGCTTTCTGGTCAATGGTAGGCCATTGAAAAGCATTGCTTTTTACTGGCAGGAAAGGATTAGTGAGTACCAGTCGAAGCTTAACAAGAGTGGGGCTAAAGCGAGCAGAAAGCTAAAGAGAATGCACGAGAAGGCAAAACTCCAAGCAAGGCATTACATTAACACTGCAGTTAGGCAGACGGTTAGAAGACTTTACGATTTGGGAGTTTCGAGGATTGTGGTTGGCTATCCAAAGAAAATCGCGAGAGAGCCTGAAAAGGGCAAGAAGCAGAACTTCCTCCTCTCTCACGTTTGGAGGTTTAACTACGTGATTAAACGCCTCAAGGAAGTTGCGGAGGAGTATGGTATTCAAGTCTTGCTTGTTGATGAGGATTTCACTTCCCAAACTTGCCCCCTCTGCGGCCAACGTCATTCTAATGGGAGAATCTTTAGGGGTTTATTCAAGTGCCGTAGAGAGGGCGTTGTAATGAATGCCGATTTAGTTGGGGCCTTTAACATTTTGAAAAAAGCCGTGAAAACGATAACCCCGAGCCTGTCGGGTTTAACGGCGGGTAGGGGTAACGGGGGGAAGACCCTCCCCGAGGGGTTGAAGACCCACTTTATCTTGGGTCTGAATGAGACCCCTCAAACCTCCCCGCCCTGAAGGGCGAGGGTTCGGCTTAACCCCTCGCCATTGGCGGGGAGGAGGTCAGGACTTTTGAAATAGCTTTCTGAAGCCATTCAGTAGTGTCAATTTATGTTAGTATCAAAGATCAGTCTTCTTTCGCTGGACCAGTTTTAGCAGTTTTGTGTTCTTCGGGTGTTAGTATTCTCTTCAAGAAGTGTGTTGTTTTTATTAATATAGTGCCTCATAACTATATGTAAGCCTGTAGAAAATATATACATATATATTTTATTGCGACAATCTTTATATTTAGGTGAAGATCATATATGATCGGTGAATTCCTATGAGGAAAAGAAAGCTTGTAAGCCTCGTGTTAGTGTTTGTGTTGGCTCTTGGGCTTATAGCGAGCGGATGCATAGGTCAGGGAGAAAAAACAACGACTGCAACCGGAGAAGATTCACAGGGCCAGGTGATTATGCGTACTGCCGGTGCAACCTTTCCGAAGTATCAAGTTCAGAAATGGATTGAAACCTACCAAAAACTCAATCCAAACGTTAAAATTGAGTACGAAGGTGGTGGAAGCGGACACGGTCAAGATGCTTTTCTAAAAGGGATCACTGACATTGGAAGGACTGATCCACCGGTTAAAGAACCAACTTGGAACAAGTTCCTTGAAACAGGCGACCAGCCGCTTCAGTTTCCAGTGGTTGTTGGAGCAATCGCCATAGTTTTCAATGTGCCGGGTGTTGATGAGCTCAGGCTCAGCAGGGATGTCCTTGCAAAGATATTCCTCGGTGAGATCGAGTATTGGGATGACGAAGCGATAAAGGAGCTCAATCCAAACGCAAACCTTCCCCACGAAAAGATAATCGTTGTCCACAGGAGCGATTCAAGCGGAACAACGGCTGTATTCACAGCGTACCTCTCTCTGATAAGCAGTGAGTGGGCAGAAAAGGTTGGCGATGGAAAGGTAGTTGACTGGCCTGTGGACAAGATGGGAAGGGGAATTGGTGGGAAGGGTAATTCAGGTGTTGTTGCGGTTCTAAAGCAAACAAAATACAGCATAGCATATACAGAGCTGTCTTATGCAATAACTGAAAATCTTCCCGTTGCAGCCATAGAAAACAAAGCTGGGAAATTTGTTAAACCAACAGAGGAGACAATTAAAGAGGCAGTTGCGAAAGTTAAAGCTTTCATCCCGGATCCAACAGAGGGTTACAAAGAAGATGTTAAGCAGTTGCTGGATGCACCAGGGGAGAACTCGTATCCAATTGTTGCATTCTCGCATTTCCTTGTCTGGCAGAATAGGGGTGGAAAGCACTACAGTCCAGAGAAAGCTAGTGCAATCAAAGAGTTTCTCAGATGGGTTCTTACGGAAGGACAAAAGTCGGAAAATATTGCACCTGGTTACGTTGGATTACCAGAGGAAGTTGCCGAGATAGGTCTTAAGGCCGTTGATATGATCCAGACGAGCTGATTTTTCATATTTCAATTTTCTTCCGGTGATAAAAATGAAGGTAGGAGTAAACTCCTATATAATCAGGGAAATCTCAGGAAATGGATTTTCTATTGATGAACTACCAATTGATGTTATTGAGCTCGGCTTTGATGGTCTTAGAGGTCTAACTGATAAGGGTATAGACTGGGATGTCCTTCATGGTTTGCTAACACTTGACGTTGAATTTACACTTCACGCGCCTACCTCGGATGGAAGAAACATTAGAGTTGACCTCTGCGTAAATTCAAGAAAGAATATAGAGATTATGGAGAATGTTTTCGAAATAGCCCGGACGCTCGATGCAAAATACGTTGTTGTTCACGGAGGTGATATTAAGGACAGCTACCATAAAGCCCTTGTGAACACAAGGAAACAAATGATGGAGCTTTCCGCAGTGGCTGAGGAGTACGGGGTCAAGCTAGTCATTGAAAACTTAATTGATAACAGGATTGGTGCATTTCCGCATGAGCTAATTCCATTTCTTGAAGAAAACGTTTCCGTGTGTTTCGATATAGGGCATGCCTTTATAAACTCACTCAAATACGGGCTCGGCGTAGAAGAGTACATGCTACTACCTGGAATAGAGCATGTGCATCTTCACGACAATAACGGGGCAAAAGACGAGCACAGGGCCTTAGGTGAAGGGCGCATTAATTTTGACGACTTAATCCCAAAAATACTTTCTCTGAGGCCAAAGAACGTGATCTGGGAGATAAGGGATTATTGGGACAGGGAAAATGTTTTGAGAAGTATCCTTTCGGTTAAGAGAGTTAAGTACGTGAGGCCAGCTTTCCCAATAAGAGTCAGCAAGAGGGGATTATGATGTCTGCTCTACTAAAGGTGGGAAAGAGGAAAGTTAATCTAAACCACATCTTGCTTCCCTTTGTAGGCTTTGTCTTTGGGCTTTTCCTCCTTATGCTACTTGTCTATGTATACAACTCGATGCCAATATTTCACAGAGAAGGTCTTGATATATACATTAAAAACGTGTGGAAAGCTGCTGAAGAGCCCAGCGAGGAATATTACGGTGTGCTCGCGGCAATATGGGGTAGTTTATATACTTCTGTAATAGCAATACTCGTGGCCTTGCCGCTTTCTTTAGCTTACTCGGTTTTTGTCGTTGATTATGCTCCAAAAAGGATTAAAGAGTGGCTAATAATCCTTTCGGATATTATGGCTGGTTTGCCCACGATAATATACGGAATATGGGGAGTTTTTGTCCTCGTTCCCCTTTTAAAGAGGGTCGTTATGCAGCCCTTATATGATTACCTATCCTTCTTGCCCATATTTTCCTATCCCCCAATAACGGGGTTTAGTTATTTCTCCGCCGGTGTTTTACTTGGGATAATGGTGACCCCATTCGCTGCAGCCATAATACGAGAAGCCTATCAGATGATACCATTCACTTACCGCGAAGCAATTTACAGCCTTGGTGCAACCCAACTTGAGGCGACAAAAATCCTGCTGGGATATATAAAGCCGGCCGTTTATTCAGGTATAATCTTAGCGTTTGGGAGGGCTATTGGAGAAACTGCGGCAGTCAGCTTGGTGATAGGGAACACGTTCAACTTGAGCTTGGCTTTATCTGCTCCCGGATACACAATATCATCATTGATAGCAAACCAGTATGGAAATGCCTTCATATATGAGTATATGACCTCGGCTCTGTTTTCTGCTGGTTTGGCCCTATTTGCAATAGGCTTGACCGTTAACTTGGCGGGACTTTATCTCTTGAGGAGGTGGGAAGCAAATGTCAGGCTATAAGGTAAGAAAGCTCAAGGAAAAGGTGTTTTTAGGTCTTGTTGGGACTTTAGTGGTGTTGATGTTCCTCCCTCTCTTTCACATAGTTTACAGCGTATTTAAGAATGGTATCCACGTAATTTTGAATAGGGGGATAACCTTCATAACCGGAACACTTTCAGAGGGCGGTATAGGGCCCGCTATTCTCGGAACTCTATTTCTGACCCTTCTTGCCTCTCTAATGGGTCTTTCGGTTGGTTTTTTTGTAGGGGTATATGCCTATGAATACCCGAAAAGCATACTTGGAAGGGCGACCAAGTTCCTGCTCCAGATAATGCTCGAATTTCCGACGATACTTGTGGGAGTCTTTGTCATGCAGATTTTGGTTGTCCCAATGGGCACGTACTCAACCCTTGCTGGAGCGTTAGCACTGGCGATAATAATGATACCCTATGTTGCGGTTTACACACATGAAGCAATGAGACAAATTCCGTTCGCATATAGAGAAGCAGCCTTTTCCCTTGGAGTAACAAGAGTAAAGGCTGTTTTTAGAATCTTAGTGCCAATGGCAAAGAGAGGAATTTTAACGGGTTTCCTCATAGGGATTGCTAAGGTAGCCGGCGAAACGGCGCCTCTTCTTTTCACGGTTGGCGGTTCATATGAGACATATCAAATTGGCATTGGAAAGCCCGTTGGAGCAATTCCACTATTAATCTACAACCTAATCCAGAGTCCTGCACGGGAACACCACGAGATCGCATGGGGGGCATCGTTGATTCTACTTCTGATATTCTTTGGAATATTCATCCCGGTAAGACTCAGCCTCAGGGAGGTGAGGATGTTATGAAGTTTGCGCTTGAAACTGAAGATCTTAGAGTTTACTACGGGGACAATATGGTGATTAAGGGTGTGGACTTGAAGGTTCCAAGAAATACTGTCTTTGCTGTTATGGGGCCAAGCGGATGTGGGAAATCGACTATGCTCAGGGCATTCAACAGGCTCCTTGAGCTCAACGAAGAAGCTAGAGTAGAGGGGAAAGTTAAAATCTTTGGAAGAGACGTTTACAATCCAGAAGTTGATCCGATTGAAGTCAGGAGAGAAGTTGGCATGGTTTTTCAGTACCCTAACCCGTTCCCCCACTTGACTATATATGATAATGTTGCAATAGGGCTGAAGCTAAATGGACTTGTGAGGTCAAAGGGGGAGATAGATGAAAGGGTTGAATGGGCCCTGAAGAAGGCGGCATTATGGGATGAAGTGAAGAACAGGCTCAATGACTATCCCTCAAACCTAAGTGGTGGGCAGAGGCAGAGGTTGGTACTTGCAAGGGCTCTCGCAATGAAGCCAAAGATTCTGCTGATGGATGAGCCTACAGCAAATATAGACCCCGTTGGAACAAAGAAAATAGAGGAGTTACTTTTTGAACTCAAGAACGAATACACAATAATCTTGGTTACCCATTCTCCAGCACAAGCTGCCAGAGTGAGCGATTATGTTGCTTTCATCTATATTGGTGAACTCGTAGAGGTGGGGCCTACAAGGAAGGTTTTTGAAAATCCTGAACATGAGCTTACCGAACAGTACGTTACGGGGGTGTTGGGATGAGAAAACTCTTGGATTTAGGATTAAAGCAAATTGAGAAGATACTCCAGGAGATGGGAGGCACGGTTTTGGAGTGCGTTAACTCCCTTGAAAGTGTCTTAGGAGGGGAGGGTGATAGCATAGAAGATAATTCAAGCAAGCTTCACATCCTCAGGAATGAGCTTGTAGAGATTGCAACCGAACTCCTAGTAAGGTATCAACCAATGGCATCTGACCTGAGGTATATTCAAGCATCAATAGATGTAAGCTACGACTTATATAGAATTTCAAGGTATTCTATGGAAATAGAGAGGACACTGAAAATAACAAACCCAGGATGTGAATTTGAAAGATCAAAACAAGCACTTAAAATTGTCAAGAAAATGGTTGAGCTTGCACTCAGAGCTTTCTTGGAAGGGGATGAAACATCTGTCGGGAGGCTTTTAGAATCAGACGAAAAGGTGGATAAGCTTTATCTAGCAAGTATAGAGGAACTCAATAAGGATTCGAACATCTGTAAAGCCGTTGAGGCTTTGATACTCAGACATCTCGAAAGGATGAGCGATCATACAACATACATTGGTGGCTCAGCAATTTATGTGATAAAGGGAGAGCGGATTTGATCACTAAGGGGCGAGACCTGAAATTCCAAGCAGCCTGTTAAATCAGGTACTTTTCGTTTTTAATACCTTATTCCTGAGATTGAAAAGAAACCTGGAAAGAGTCTTGGGCTTATACTCACCTCAAAACCATTTAAAAATTGCGGAAACAAAACCAAGTAAGCTTTTAACTATCTACGAAACAGCCCATTTTCAATCCACCTCAAGGCTAAAATCTTGGTAATCCATCCATATCCCTGTTTTCATCACAGAGTCATATTGGGCCTTGAGCAGCTCGTAGTGGCTCTTTTCTACCTTTGCCAGCTCCCTGAAGATTTTCTTAAGATTTTCATCCTCCGCTTCTTCTGCAGCCTCCTCATAAAATTCCCATGTGAGTTTTTCCTGTTCCATTCCTAATTCTACAGCCTTAACTTCACTTATTTCTCCCTCGTATTTTGGAGTAAGTTTTTGTAAAAGCTCTTTGTCGACCTGTGGAACTTCCGGGTTTTGGAGAAGCTTCTCCACGAACATCTTCTCAAAAACGTCCCAATGTTCAGCTTCTTCCCCAGCTAAAAAGAGGAACATCCTTTTTGCCCTCTCATCCTTTGCCTTTTTAGCCATTTCGATATAAAACCTAAGCTCTGCCTTTTCAACCTCCAAAGCCAGTGCAAGTGCGTTAATCTCTTTCATGTAATCACCCGTTTAAATCTGGTTTTCTAGAGATATTAATCTTTTGGCCTCCTCGAGTACTTCTTTCGCGTGTCCTTTTGCTTTTACTTTTATCTTCTTCCAAAGTATCTCGCCCTTCGGGCTGAGGATGAAAGTGCTCCTTATCGCGCCCTCGTATTCCCTGCCGTAGCGCTTCTTCTTTCCCCACGCGCCGAGGCCTTTATGAAGCTCAGCGTTTGGATCGCTGATGAGTCTAATCTTTAATCCGTGTTTTTCCTTGAATTTTCTGTGACTTTTGGGAGAATCGCAGGAAACACCAATCACCTGAAAGCCGAGTTTCTCAAACTCCTCAATAAGTTCCGTGAATTCCTTTGCCTCGGTTGTACAGCCGGGTGTGTTGTCCTTGGGATAGAAGTAAAGAACTGTCCACTTGCCAAGGACAAAGTCGCTAAGTGGCTTTTCATTTCCATCTTCATCCAGAACTTTAATGTTAAGGTATTCCATACGACCACCAAGTTTATTAGGATGACCTAATTAATAAATCTTTTTACCGCAACCCTTTTTAGAAAACTAGGCTAAATCTTATGGGAGGCAACATGGAAATCATAAAAGTAAAAAACTCACTTTCTCTAAAAGAAGAACTCTTGAGATTTGTCTTCAGAGTTTATAAGGGCACGAACGGTGCCTATCCAGCGCTGGAATGGGTAGAAAACAAGCCATCTCCTGATGATTTTGAGAGGTTTAAAAGGGTCTACGAGCCCTTCCTTGAGTTTCGCCTTGGAAAAGAGTTCGACGAGCTCTACATTCTTAAGGGCAAGGATGAAAAAATAATCGGCACCATGGCGCTGGTTTACAACCTTGAGGGTAAGGATGTCTGGTGGGTGCCAGAGGAGATTAAAAACGAAAAAACAGGCCTCATCGAGTTCGTCATGGTTGATCCATCTTATAGGGGCAAAGGCCACGGCTCAAGGCTCCTTGAATTTGCGTTTAAAAGGCTGGGAGAACTTGGAAAAGACCCCTACGTTATAACATTCCCGGATCTTGAAGCATATTCGTACTATCTTAGAAAGGGCTTCATCAAGGTGATGGACTACAAGGAGTTCGTCGTGTTGAAGAAAAAGAACTAAAGGAGGGGTTCGGTTCTTATTTTTGCCAGCTTTGTCTTTATATCCTCGGAAGATTAAATCAAATCTCAGAAGTTGAAGTTTATATCCTTTATGAGCTGGTCGTAGAGCTCTTCCTTATACACATCCGGATACTGCATGATATACTCATACTGCTTCTTGAGAATGTTAAAGTGTTGCCTCTCCATATCTGCGAGCATTTTTAGTACAAACTTGGTTTTCTCGTTTGCCCCATAGCTTGCGAGCTCTTTGTAGAGTTTTTCACTCACAAGCTCGGCCTCCATGGCTATCTCGTAAACTTCGTCAAGGTTAAAATCCGGCTTCTTTATAGCCTCGGCCATCTTTTCAGCAATAACCTTGAACTCGCCCATGACCTCTATCTCAATCTTTTTGGGCTCTCCTTCACTCTCTTTAAACTTTTCGGCCATCTTCTCTATTATCTGTCTATGCTTGTCCTCCTCCTTGGCCAGAAACAAAAGCTCATCTCTAATAATGTCACTTTTCACAAGGGACGCCATCTTTTCATAGGCTTCTTTTGCCTTTATTTCGGCATTTAATGCAATTTCAAAAACTTCCTTGTCGGTTATCTCCATGTTCATCACCATTTTTATGTTTGTTATTGTTCCTATTAACGTTTTCGGAGGACACTTTTGAGTTTTCTTGAATAAAAAATCAAAACAGAGCAATAAAAGTTCCCTCGCTGGTAGTTCCTTGGGAGAACTAAAATTGTTTCTGGGCTCTTTATTCTTGATTTTTCTTTGAAAGCCTCGCACTTCAGGGCGGGGAGGAGGTCAGCCCCAATGCTTCACCCGTTGAGTCCTTCTCCGAGGTATTTTGCCCATCCTATCTTTTCAAGCTTCTTGGCTTTCTCTTCAACGGTTTTTCTCATTTCTTCCCTGTATTTCTCCAGCTTTTCTGCAATCTCGGGATACTTTATCGAAAGTATTCTCAAGGCGAGCAGGGCAGCATTTTTGGCATTGTTTATTGCCACTGTCGCTACTGGCACTCCGCTAGGCATTTGGACTATCGAGAGAAGGGAATCCAAGCCATTCAAAGCCTTGCTCTTGACAGGAACCCCGATTACTGGAAGAGTCGTTATCGAAGCTGTCATTCCTGGCAGATGAGCAGCCCCGCCTGCGCCTGCAATTATAACTTCAACACCCCTCTCTCTTGCCGTCTTGGCGTATTCATACATCCTTTCTGGAGTTCTGTGGGCTGAAACTATTGTTATTTCATACTCTACACCAAATTCCTCGAGAACTTTAGCAGCTTCCTTCATGACCGGCAAATCGGAATCGCTACCCATTATAATTCCTACTTTAGGGGTCATCTCCCACCACCTTAATAATTCTCTTGACTTTTTGGGCAACTTCTAGGGCTTTACCTAAGTCCTTATTAACAACGGTAACGTGCCCCATTTTTCTTAAAGGCCTAACAACAGGTTTGCCGTAAATATGCACATACACCCCAGGATATCTCAGGGCTTCCTTCATTCCGAGAACTTTTGGTCTTCCATAGCCTTCGCCCAGAACGTTGAACATTACGGCAGGGACCAGAAGCTCAGAGTTTCCCAGTGGCAGACCGGTAATGGCTCTTATGTGTTGCTCAAACTGGCTTGTCATGCAGGCTTCTATTGTATAATGACCTGAGTTGTGAGGCCTGGGGGCCACTTCGTTTAAGAGAACCGTGCCGTCTTTTGACAGGAACATCTCAATCCCAAATATTCCTACCCCGTCTAGAGCCTCAACGACTTTAACTGCAATGTCCTGGGCCTCTCTAGCGATATCTTCATCTATTCGAGCTGGAGCCACTAGGAAATCAAGGATGTTTGCCTCGTTAAAGACCATCTCTACTACTGGATAGACTTCAATGTTCCCGTCTTGATCCCTAGCAACCATTACTGCTATCTCTTTCTCTATTTCTACGAACTCTTGAAGCATTGAATCTGTTGGGAGGAGCTTGTCAAGTTCCTTCTCGGTTCTTATGACCGCCACACCCTTCCCATCATACCCTCCCCTTCTCGTTTTTTGAACCAAGGGAACGCCGAATTCAATGGCCTTTTCCGTGAGTTCATCTCTATCGGCCCTTATGAATTTTGGAATCGGGACACCTGCTTTTTTCATGGTCTCCATCTGAACGAGTTTGTCTTGAATTATCTCAAGTATTTTTGGAGAAGGGTAGACTGGATATCCCTCTTCTTCTAGCTCTTTTAGGACTTCAACATTTATGTGCTCTATGTCATACGTTAGGACATCTGAGATTTCAGCGAGATTCCTTATCTTCTCTCCGTCCATGAAGCTCCCTGTTATTTTGACGTCTGCTAAACCACAGACTGGGCATTTTTCTTGAGGATCTAACACTGCTATACCAAAGCCCAGCTTCCTGGCTTCTTGAGCCATCATTTTTGCCAACTGTCCACCACCAATTATTCCGATCATCATAAACATATCAATGTAAAAATTTTAAAAACTTATCGGCATTTTTTACAAGAATTAGTCAACCATTGAAAAACCTAGTCCTGCCTTTCTTGAACTCACGAGTCTTATCACTTTCCGTTCTGGTCAGACGCAACGACGACAAGTTAGGCCCATCGGAATGGTCTGTGTTTTAGGATACCAGGTTTGGGTCGTACAGGGCTTTTAAGGCCTCTATGTGCCCTTTTTCATCCGTGGAAGCAATTTAATAGGTGGGGTTTTCAATTTCTCACCGGTATAACCCGCTATCGCTTCAAAGACTCCCGGCTGTCTCTCAAAGGTTGCCTCCATACACCAGAAGCAACCGCCCGCAAATATGGCCTCTTTTAGTCCCATAACTATCACGGTATCACCATTGGTGAGCAAAGCTTAAATATTCTTGGGTATCATTACATATCGGTGATTAGAAATGGACAAACTTGTCCACAACAAGATTTTCGACGGGATATACCGCCCGGGAGAAGACGGCATCCCGGAGTTCAAGGCATACGTTGCAGGGCAATGGGTCTTTGGAGAAAGTTTTTCCGAAGTGAAGAGCCCCATAGACGGCCGGATTATAGCGAGGGTCTCAAGGCTCAGCAGGGACCAGGTCGAAGAGGCCTTAGCAAGGGTTTACGAAAAGGGTAGAGAAGAGATAAGGAACTATCCCGGGGAGAAGAGAGTGCAGAGCTTCCTAAAAGCGGCGGGACTCATGAGGGAAGCCTTTGAGGACTTCGTGAACGTTCTGATACTCGATGCAGGCAAGCCCAAGAGCAACGCCGTTGGTGAAACAAAGGCCACTATCGAGAGGCTCGAAAAAACGACCTTTGAATCGAGGAGGATGCTCGGTGATTACGTGCCAGGCGACTGGAGCGAGGAGACTCTTGAAAGTGAGGGAATAGTGAAGAGGGAACCCTACGGATTGATACTCGCCATAAGCCCCTTTAACTACCCGTTGTTCATCTCGGCAGCCAAAGTAGTGCCTGCCCTGCTGAGCGGAAACACCGTATTGTTGAAGCCTGCGTCCGCCGATCCCTTAGCCGCTATCATGTTCGTTAGGGTCTTAGAGCTCGCGGGCTTTCCGAAGGAGAGCTTTGCACTCCTGACAATCCCGGGAAGCTTTATGGACGATGTTGTGAAGGACAGGCGCATAAGGGCGATAACATTTACTGGGAGCACCGAGGTGGGGGAGCACATCATAAGAACGGGCGGAATAAAGGCCTACCACCTTGAACTCGGAGGAAAGGATCCCGCCATAGTCCTCGATGATGCCAATCTGGAGCTGGCGAGTGAGAAGATCGTGAAGGGTATGGTGAGCTTTTCCGGGCAGAGGTGTGATGCGATAAGACTCATCCTGGCACAGGAGAAAATCTACGAGGATTTAAAGGCGAGAATACTTGAGAAGCTGAAAGGCATGGAGCCCAGGAACCCACTGGAGGACGAAAACGCCGTGATGGGTCCGCTGATTGACGAAAGCTCCGCAGAGTACATTGAAGAGGTTTATAAAGACGCCGTGGAGAAGGGGGCGAGGCCTCTAACGGAGTTCAGGCGGAAGGGCAACTACGTGTGGCCTATCCTGCTTGAGGTTAGCAAAGAAAAGATTAAAGATCTCAGAGCCTTTAATGAGGACGTTTTTGGATCGATGGCCCTTCTCATCAAGGTGAAGGACGAGGATGAAGCTATAGAGATAGCCAAATCCTCCCGCTTCGGGCTTGATGCCTCGGTTTTCAGCGAATGCGAAAGGAGGGCGAGAAAGGTCGCTAGAAAGCTTGAGGTTGGCAGCGTCTTCATAAACGAGTACCCGAGGCACGGGATAGGTTACTATCCCTTCGGAGGCATGAAGGACAGCGGCGTTGGAAGAGAGGGCATAGGTTATTCCGTAGAACAGTTCACGACGACAAAAACCATAGTGCATAACTTCAAGGGCTATGGTGTCTGGGAGTACCTTTGATTTTCTTTTTTGTTTTGAACTGAAAACTTTATAAGTTTTGAAATCTAACTTCATAATGCAAAATTTTCAAGGTGGGGACTATGAGTGAGGAGATAGTTTTCAAAGTTTTAAAGGAATCTGGAAAGCCTCTAAAGAGTGCTGAAATAGCAGAAATAGCTGGAATTGACAAGAAGGAAGTTGACAAAGCAATTAAAAATCTCAAAAAGGGAGGAAAAATCATTTCGCCAAAGAGGTGCTACTACGCCCCTGCAGAGTGATTTCCGTTTACTTTATTAACCCTCAAATTTTTACATTTTTGGTGGGCGAAGATGGAGGAAATGCTGAAATTAGCGAGTCAATTTTACGAGGACGAATACAAGGACTCTGTTCTTTATGCATCCTTGAGTAGAGATGAGAAGGATCTCAAGTTGAGAGACGAATTTTTAAGGCTATCTCACATTGAATCCAATCACGCAAAGTTCTGGCACGGCTTTTTGGACAAGAGAGGCAAAAAACCGAAAAAAATAAAGATAGGCAGGCTCAGTTTCTTTTTTGTGAAAATGCTTAGGAAGCTTTTAGGGCCAGGAACTGTTGTTTCTTTGCTTGAAATGGGAGAAAACTCGGCCATTCAGAAGTATTTTAACTTTCTAACAAAATACAAGCTTAGTGATGAAGAAAGAGAAGTGATTTCGAAGATAATTATAGATGAGCTTGAACATGAACACTTTTTCTATGAAAGCAAGAAACGCTTTCACGTGGAGAACATAAGGGATTTTGTTCTCGGAATGAATGATGGTCTTGTAGAGCTTTTGGGAGCGGTTACTGGACTTTCAGCAGTCTACGTTCATAATCCAAAGATAGTGGGGATTAGTGGTCTGATAGTTGGAGTAGCAGGAGCACTTTCTATGGGAATAGGTGCTTTTATCTCGGTTAGATCTCAAAGACAGGTAAATGAGAGTGTAAAAGAGAGAATGGAGGTGCTTTTTAGAGTCTCTCCAGAGAGAGCAAAGGGAGAGCTTATGGAAAGGCTTTTAGAAAGCGGCATGCCAGAGGATGTTGCAAGAGAAGTTGCAGAAAAACTTTCTTCTAATGAAAGTGCAATGATAAATCTTCTTGTGCAGGGTGGAAATGAGAATGAGATACGTTCTGCTTTCTATACGGGCTTGGCCTATTTAACGGGAATAATCTTTCCAGTGTTGCCATATTTTATTGCCTCATCATCTTTGCTTGCATTGCCTTTCTCAATCTTTCTGGCTGGAACTGCTCTGGCAGTGGTTGCAAGTGTTATCTCAATACTTTCAGGGATTTCAGTAAGGAAAAAGATCTTTGAGATGGTTGTTACTGGACTAGGTGCAGCGTTCTTAAGTTATCTCTTTGGAAAATTAATGGAAGGCCTCTTTCACATATCAGCTCTCTAAAGCTGGAATTACTATGGGAGTACCTTCAACTTCCGCAATAACGCCCCTGACCCCATAAACCTCTTCAAAAAGTTTCGGTGTGAGAACATCTTTGCCCCCATCTTTTATTATTTTTCCACTTTTCATGAAAACAAACCTGTCTGCAAAGCGTAATGCCAGGTTAACGTCGTGCATGATAATTATGGATGTTTTACCGGACTCTGCAAATTTTCTTGCTATTTTCATCACCTCCATCTGGCTTTTTAGGTCAAGGTTGTTTGTGGGTTCGTCCATTAAAAGTATCTCCGGTTCTTGAGCAAGGGCCCTGGCTATATTTACTTTTTGTATTTCTCCTCCGCTGAGTTTGTTTAAGGGTTTTAGTGCCAAGTGGTCAATTTTAAGCCTTTTTAGAGTCTGTTTGACAATTTCAATATCTTCCCTTGATGGTGTGAGTCCTATATATGGTCTCCTGCCCAAAAGAACCGTATCAAAAACCCTCATAAAACCGGGAATAATACTCTGAGGCACGTACCCTATTATTTTTGCAAGTTCTTCTCGGGAGCACCGGTGTAAAGGTTCTCCAAAAATTTCAACTTCTTTACACCTGAAAATTCCCGCAATACACTTCATAAGAGTGCTCTTTCCAGCACCATTTGGGCCCAATATGGCAACTAATTCTCCTTGTTCAACTTCCAAAGAGATATCATGCAGGATTTTTGAACCATTGTAGCTAAAATTGAGATTTTTTACTCTCAAAACCTTCATCTGCCTCCCTCCATACGCACTAACAGGTAGATAAACATTGGAGCACCTAAAAATGACGTCACAACACCAACCGGCAAGGTAATTGGTGAAAAAAGAAGTCTTGCAATCGTATCTGCAGTGAGAAGCAGAAAGGCGCCCATTAGGGCGGAAAGAGGTATTAAAAATCTGTAGTCCCCACCGAAGAGAAGTCTAACGGCGTGAGGTGCTATTAGTCCAACAAACCCTATAACTCCAACAAAAGAGACACTAATAGCTGTCAGAAAAGTTGCTAAAAATGTTGAAATTACTCTTGTCTTTTCCACCTCAACCCCTACGGATTTTGCAATCTCATCCCCGAGTGCAGAAGCATTCAAGTCCCATCTTTTCATGATAAAATAAGTAAAAACAGCCGTAAAACTTATTCCAAGCATGATATCTTCCCTCCAAGTTGTCCTTCCAAGATCCCCAAAGCTCCAATAAACCATCGCAGCAAGTTGAAGTTCATCTGCAAAATACTGTATAAGTGTGGTTAAGGCTACAAAAAGGGAACTCATTGCGATTCCTGAAAGTATTATGGCTTCCGGGCTTAATCCTTTCAATTTTGCGAGGAGTAAAATAATGGCAGCTGCACTCATTGCACCGAGAAATGCAAATAATACTACCGCATAGGGATTATTCACAATTATCTTACCTGAACTTTCAGAATAGCCTGCTCCCAGCAGAATGGCAATAGAGGCCCCAAACATTGCCCCATGCGAAACCCCCATAGTGAAAGGACTTGCCAGAGGATTTCTCAGGAAACCCTGCATAACCGCACCTGAGATTGCCAATGAAGCTCCCACGAGAATTCCAGCAAGCACTCTGGGAAAACGAATGTTCCATATTACCATGTTGGATTTATAATCTCCTCTTCCAATCAATACTCTGATAACCTCATCTATTGAAAGATTGTAGCCCCCTTGGGAGATGGAGAAAACGCTAACCATAAATATGAGAATAAAGAGAAAAAGGCCCGCTAAAATTCTATTTGCAATGTATTTCTCATACTCCATGTTGCATCACGGTGAAGTTGGTAGTGAGTAGTTTACGCTCCTATTAGAGAGGTCTATCTTTCCAAACCCACCGAACTGGTTGGCCATCTCTTCGTAAACTGGCTTGCCGACAAGGAATTTATATATCTCATTTGCCTTTTGAATAGGGTCTACATCCTCAAAACGCTCGGGATATAACACTTTTCCAATGAAGTACGCATCTGCCATGGCCGTACCGATGTTTGTGGAGTAGTAATTATACGGGAGAATTCCATACACGTTGCCATTTTTCACGGCCTTCAGTGACTCATAGAACTCGGGACTCTTTCTGTAGTCGTCAAGTACTAAGCTTAATCCTCCTTCGTCTATGAAGATGTATTCTGGATCCCAATCCAAGAGTTTTTCTTTGTCTATAAATTTATGACCCTCCCCAAGCTCATCAACAACGTTTTTCGCGTGTAATACAACAAAAGGCGGGTATTTTGCTTCCGTACTTTCTATTCCATGGGCGCCTTTATACCCTATTCCTCCAACATAAACACTTGGACTTTCAACATTTTCTGTTCGCTTAAGGAGGTCTTCTTGAATTGATTTAATGAAATTGATAACTTCTTTCGCTCTATCTTCTTTTTTTAGGATTTTTCCAGCCAATTCAATGGATTTAAAGAGTTCATCATCCTCAAAGGTCGTTAGCTCCCCATAGCTAAGTACTACAACTGGGATTCCGGTTTTTTCCTGCATATCTTGGGCGGTTTTGGCATCGACGTATGTTATGAAAATAACGTCGGGTTTCACGTTTATCAGGGCCTCAAGATTGGGAAGCTTTCCAGGGCCCCCGGGGCCTATGCTTGGGAGTTCTTTAAGTTCGGGGTGGGCCATGATGTAAGGCCTTCCTCCTGAACCCCATTGCCTTTCACAATCCTCAACTCCCACTACCATGTCGGTCGCGTTTAGATATACCATGATCCTCAGGGCACCGGGGCCAACAGCCACTATCCGCTCAACGCCTTTTGGAACTTTGACTTCTCTCCCGGCGAGGTCTTTTACGATTATCGTAGCTTCCTCGGCTGATTGACTTTGTAAGCATCCGGAGATGAGTACGAGTAAAACTATGATCGAAAGGGCTCTTTTCATTTTTTATTCACCTCCTCAAACCATCCAATCTTTGCATTTTCCACACAGTCTATAGCTGAAGAATATGGTTTAATGTCGATAACGGGAGTTCCATCTAGTGCATCTAATCCCTTTACAATTAGTTTCCTTCCTCTCCTCTCTATAAGCTCTACTACGGCGAATCCTATCGGGTTCGGCCTGTGGGGAGAGCGGGTTGCAAAAACTCCGTGTTCCTTTTTATCATGAGGGGGCATGGCTGTTAGCACATCTCTTCTAGCTTTGTCAAGCCAGTAGAGGAGTATTAAGTGTGTGCAGGTTTCTACGTCCTTCAGTCCCCCCTCAAACTCGGGAAAGACTTCCACTATGAATATTTCCTCCGAGAGCCTCCCCTGACTGGGGCACTCCAAAGGACTCTTGTAGGGAGATCGTATCACTCCAATCGGCCTGAGGTTAAGTTCCATTGCCAGACCCTCCGATTTTAACGATTCCCCGCCCAATCACCGCGTGGTACTCTTTCCCGGCACACTTGTAGCAGAGGGGCTCTTCGTTGATGTAGACGATTCTCCTTGACATCGCCAGCTCTCCGCACTCTGAGCACCGGATGCTCTCAAAAATAGGGGCCTGTTCAATTGGGGGGATCTTAACTTGCTCTATTTTAAATTCTTCCCTAGGAAGGTAGAGCATAGTCCTTGCGATATCTTCCCAAAGTTCTTTTAGGTATTCTCTTTCTTCTGGACTTCCTTTTCTCTCCTTTATGACTTTGTTAAATAGTTCTCTCGCCTCTGGTGGATAATATTTTTCGAGTTTCTCAGCGTCGATATACACTCTAACCCCTTCCCAAGTTGAGCGTTTAACAAGAGTTAGTGCAGTTTTACCGAGATCCATATAGATTAGGGAATTATTTCCGAGAGTGCATCCTGTGGTAACTTGAACGCCGTCAGTAAAGCAGCTATTAATTTCAACTATTGCTAGAATGCTCTCATTTACGCTGGCTGAATAGTCAAGTCTCCCAACACTAAGTTCGTTCATTGCGATCAATGAGGTTCTTATCCCAAGAGCGACATATGGACATACATGTCCGTGAAATTCTCGTGCGTACTCAAGTATTTCCTCAGCTTTATTTTCCTCCACTAGTTTGTTAAGGATGAGCATTGTATCACCAATTTGCAATATAGTAGCACCTTTTAAACGCTTTCTAAATATTAGTGTTACCAACCAAAGGTTAGTGTCCATAGGGAATGGAGCATCACTAAAGGCTCGAGTTCATCATACCTTTTAGAAACAAATTTCTATCCAAATAATCCCTAAAATGGTTGAATAATCCCCAAGAGTTTTCTTTTGTGCTATTTGTTCTGTGATAGATGCAATCATAGTAAAGTTTATAAATTGGTGTTGGTTTTAGTGTTATGGGACGGGGGCGTGGTGTAGCCTGGTCTATCATCGCGGGCTCCAGAGGTGTGAAGACGAGCGGGTTTGCTGATTTGGGGGATGAGCCTTTGGAGCTCTGACCCGGAGAAACCCGCGGACCGGGGTTCAAATCCCCGCGCCCCCACCACCCCACGCTCTTTTAGAAGAAATTTAAAAGACAAAAAATCTCTTAGTGGGCTCATAAAAATCCTCGCATCATCATAAAATCAGAAAGGAGAACGGTAATCATCGCCCAGTACAACTAAAGCTCTTCTTTAACAGATACAAAGGAAACCATCGTTACTGTTTGTCCGATTCCTTTGATTTCTCTAAGCTTATCTACGACTACTTTCCCTATATCTTCGGCTGAAGGAGCTCGAATTTTTATTAAAAGATCCCATTCCCCAGCTATTATATGAACTTCGTGAACACCATCGATCTGGGCGATCTTTTTGGCAATCTCTCTTTGTGTAAGGCCTGAATCAGGGTTGTATCTTACTAAAATGAAGGCAGTAGTCCCTAAGTTGAGTTTTTTATAGTTGGGCTTGATTGTGAATTTTTCGATTACTCCTTCATTAATAAGTTTTTTAATCCTATAGTGGACAGTTGTCCTTGGGATTCCAAGCTTTTTGCTTAGAGTAGCTATGTTTTCCCTTGAGTTCTCTTTAAGCTCTTTAAGGAGTTTCATATCAACAGCGTCTATCGTGTCACTCATCTGAATCCCCCTTACAATTGTCATTTTTTCAATAACTTGCCGAGGATTATTGTCACTTACTCCTTTTTAAAATTTTCTTTTAACCATCTTGCGAACTCTGCTAATGCTCTACCTCTGTGTGAAATCCTGTTCTTTTCCTCAGTTTGCATCTCAGCGAAGGTTTTTTTGCTATTTTCTGGTAGAAAAATTGGGTCAAATCCGAATCCGTACTTCCCTCTCTTCTCATTAATAATATGGCCTCTTGTGATTCCAGTAAAAATGTGAATTCTCCCATCGTAATAGCCTATGACACTTTTAAAATAGGCTCTCCTATTTTTAACCTCGTTCATTAATTTTAATATTCCCTCATTTCCGAGAGTTTTGTATATGTATGCAGAATACACTCCAGGAAAGCCATTTAGAGCCTCAATAAAAAGGCCAGAATCATCTATAAAGAAAGGTTCATCTAAATAATCCTTTAACCACATAACTCCAAATCCCACGACTTCCTCAAGAGTATTCGCTTGTATTTCTGGATAATCTATTTGTCTCTGAAGAACCTTAACTCCTAATGGGGAGAGATAAGTCTTAGCTTCCTTCACTTTACCTTTATTGGATGTGATAAAGAGTACTCTCATATTTTCACCTGGATATCAGTGAACTACTTCGCCCTTACGGAAGGACTCTTCCCACCTAGATAAATAATTAGAGAGGTTAAAAAGGTTGGGATCATCTGGTCTCAGTCAATTGTATACCCAATCTTTTCCACTAGTTCTCTTCTTTCTTTTTTCTGTTCGTTGTTTTCAATCTTGTTAGCAGCTTTTCCATCAACTATTCCCAAGACAGCCCTACCAAGTTCAGTTTCGGCAATTATAACCTGCAATGGATTTTCACTGGCCCCATAGACCATTACAACTGCGGGGTGGTTTTTAACAGTGTTTAACACATTTATTGGGAATGCATTTTTCATAACTATTACAAATACATGTCCTGCTCCAATATTTACGGCGTTTTTTGCAGCTAATTCTTCAAGTTCTTTGTCATTTCCTGTATATCTTGTTAGCTGGGGTTTTGCTTCATTCATGGCAATTCCAAACTTTATTCCGGGTACTGCTGTCAGGAGTGCACGGGCCAGATCATCAACGGTGAATATTGAAAAGTTCCCTTGGCCGATTATACATTCAACACCCTCTGGTTTTTCCACATTAACAACTTCAATCTTGACCATTATATCCACCCCTATATTACATGTCATTCTAAGCATAAAACTTTTTTGCACGTCATTTCTCTGAAATCTTACCATTCAAGATGAGGTAGGCCACATTTAAGACTGGTTTCTCTGGGGGTAATTAGTTCATTTATAGGACAATATTCAATACCATAAATATCGCCTGAAGCATTGTATTCTAGGGCCCTACAATCATGGCAAACATGTGCAATCGGGCATTTATTACATGATTCAAACTGCTTTTTTGTTATTTTCCAGAATTCTTTGAGTTTGCGCTTTCTGAGGATTTGTTTTAGGGTCATCGTTTTGATGTTGCCTTTTAAGAAATTTCTTAAGAGTGGACAGGGCAAGACGAACCCTTCTCCGGTGATGGCCAGTGTACCACTTAGACATGAATGGTGTTGGGTTATTGGGGTTTGCAACCTTTTTGCCTCCATAAGATCGAAATCTACCTTTTTCAGGGAACCCGGGAAGAGCAAATCCACATATATTTCTCCATAAAATTCTATTTGTTGGATTCTGTCTAAGTATTCGCTTTTAACCATCAGGAGCAGTCCATGCACATCTTCCAAATCCTCAATCTTTTCTAGGTTTTCTTCAGAGTATTCTGCTTCTACAATAGTCTTAACACCAACTGGTAGCGAAATATCATTAAAATCTTCGATCCTTATAACGGGATAGACGTTTTTTAGACTCAAGGAAGCAGCATATTCAGCTATCTCTTCTAATACGCTTGTGTCGTCATAGTTTGTGAGATATAAGTCTCCGCCGGAGATTGTGGAAAATTCCTGCAATATCTCTTTTAGTCTCTCTAATTCAACAGGTTCTTCCCTTAAAATGAATCTGTTATTTCCAATGCAGCCTATAGAGCGGGGGATTCCGGTTATCTCTGAAAACTTCCCTTGACCAACCCCTAACTGTATTATAACTCTTTCCAGTTTTCCTGTATGCTTGCTTTCACTCCAAGGTGGCTTTGCAAATGCGGTAATATTCCTAGTTCGTTTCCAAGATGGGGGCGTATACACTGCTTCCATTTTACCACCGAAAAAAGGAGTTAACTTGCACTTATTAACTTTACTACGATCTGTAATTGTATTAATTAAAACACAAAATTATAAAAAATGATCTTAATGTCCTTTCTTGTGCATAATGAGTTTATTACCTTCAATCCAGAATTCTCCTTCATTCGTTATTTCTTTTTTCCATATGGGCACGCGTTTCTTTACCTCATCCACTGTCCACATACAAGCCTCAAATGCCTCTTTTCTGTGTTTTCCACTTGCGATTATTAGGATAGTGTTTTCGCCAACTTCTAGTTCACCGTATCTATGCCAGATAATCATATCCAATATTGGAAAACGTTCTAAGGCTTCTTCCCGAATTTTTTTCATTTCTTCGATAGCCATTTCTTCATAGGCTTCGTATATTAACTTCTTCACTTCTCTTCCATGATTTTCGTCCCTTACCTCTCCCAGAAAAATAACTAAACCTCCACTTTTAGATGAGGAGGCTAGTTTGATTGCATTGGTTATATCAAAGTCCTCTGGCTTTTTAAAAAGTTTAACCTTCAAGATCCACCACCTCAAAAGAATTGTGCATTAAATCAACTATCAGAAGTTTATTTGCTAGTGGAGCACCGTAGCCCGTGATAAGTTTAATTACTTCTGCTACCTGGATTGCCCCAATTACCCCAGCAGTCGCACCAAGGATTGGAAAGTTTTCTTTTTTTCTTGGGGGTGTTGGGAATAAATCTCGAAGGCCTTTTGTTTCACCAGGAATTACAGTGGTAACTTGGCCGTAGAGGCCTTCTACAGCACCATGAACTAAAGGTATCCCTTTTTTGTGGGCGAATTCATCTAAAAGATACCTTGTCTCGAAGTTGTCTAAGCAATCCACTATCACGTCAATATCCTTAAGAACTTCTTCGATGTTTTTCACATTTAAAATCCCTGTAAAGGTGCTTATTTTTATATCGGAATTGAATCGTTCAAGTTTCCACTTTGCAGAAATTGGTTTAGGATTCTTTTCCAAATCTTCCTCCCAGTGAAGGATTTGTCTATTCAAATTGCTAAGTTCTGGAGTTTGACAGTCTATAAGGAGAAGCTCTCCAACGCCAGCAGCGGCTAGATAATATGCCACTGGACTCCCCAAACCGCCAACACCTACCACTGCAACTTTACTCTTTTTCAGCTTTTCTTGGCCCTCAACGCCAAATATCCGGATTTGTCTATCGTATCTTTCAACTTCTTTTTTACCTATCATTTCATCCACCACTTGTTGGAGGGAATAATGCCACTATATCGCCCTCTTTTAGTTCTTCATCAAAAGAGGCATATCGTCCATTTTTTGACACATTTATATCCACTTCATCATTGTAACCCTCACTAAACGCTTCTCTCTTGAAATCCGGATGAATACTTTTTATATGCTCGATTAGATCACGTATCTTGCTTCCTTTGGGAAGTTCTATAATTTCCTCCCCTGTTCCAGAAAGTTCCCTAAAACGGGCAAAGTATCTCACTTTTACCTTCATAATCTCCACCAACTAATTTAGGAACTCTTGAGTTATAAAAAACTTGTTCTTAAACTAAGTGTCTACCATGGAACGTTCTTCCATTTCATTTTGTATGCAAAAATATTTGCCCACCAGTGAATGAAGGGGGTAACTACAAGTAAAAATAAGACTTGTTTAGTTGAAAGAGTTTTTATAGGAAATGCTAGGATAAGGGCAGCAATGAGAAAACCCCATTGGTCAAGGCCTACTGCAGGGTACCCGCTCTCCATTCCCACCCGTCTTTTAACAAAGCTTCCTATAAGATCCCCTAAAAGAGCACCAAAAGAAAGAGTGAATCCTAACTTTAGAGCAGAAGAGAGTGAACCATAAAAGTGTGGTGTGAGGTTATATTGGATAATTGATATTAAGATCCCGGTAAATAGACCCCCAAAAAAACCTCTCCAAGTTTTTCCGTTGCCAAATACTCTCCTACCATCAACAAATTTTTTACCAAAATCTATGGGGGTCCTCCCCTTGAAAACTACAGGGGATGCATTGGCAAAATATGCCGGTAGAATGTACCAGAGAGCTTCAGCTATTTCGTTCATTTAACCACCGCCGTAATTAACTTTAGTTTATTTTTAAGTCTTTGTACTATATGTTATTCAATTTTTCTTCAAGACACTCGAGGAGAACCCTCAAAACTTTTCCTCTTCGTTTTTTAGAAAGATGTTTATAATTCTTTCAGTAATGGCATTTCTTTGAAGAGAAAACTCTATTCTTTCTTTTATTTTCATTGCTTCTTCACTTTCATCATCTCCTATGGCCTCAAGTGCTTTCAAAAGATTCTTTCGTGTTTGTCTTACGTCTTCTTCTATTTTCTTGTAGTACGCTTCTTTTCTCCATTCTCGAATGTTTTTTATTGCTGTGTAGTATGCTCTCTTATCTCCTGGCTTTTTGATCCTTTTTACTAGACCGATATTTTCCAGAAGCTTGAGTGCCGTGCTTACATGTGAAAGAGAGTATCCTGTCCTTTCGGCAATTTTACCCAAGCTTAGAGGTTCATCCTCAAAAAAGAGCACGCCATAGATATATCCATAAAGCTCACTCAACCCAAATCTTCTTGCGGTATCTGCAAAATGCTCCATCATTATTCGCTTAGCTTCATCTACACCCACTCTCATTCCCCCCTTAATGACTAGTGTTTCAACATACAGACCATGTCTTTATCTAGGAGTTTATTTTTGAACTCTGAAAGCTCTTTAATATCTTGCACTCCCACTTCAACGGGTATATCGAGGTCTCAACAAAACATGTTATCATCGTACATTGCCTTGTGACCAATACTGTGGATGTTTTCATATTGTTGCTGAGATTTTTTATGGTTTTGAGAATATAAAACTTTTGGAAATTTCAGAAAGTTATGAGAGATTTCTGGGGGAACGTTTGTTATTGTTGAAGAAAGGCACCTAAGGGCTTGGATTAATCTAGAGGTGAGTTATTCTCAACTTTTTGTATGTTTTCCCTGATTTATAACTTCGTGAAACATTTTCAGGTACGATGTTAGGTGTCTGGTGTATACTTCTTCGAGGATTTTGATGGTATAATCATCAAGTTTCTTTGCTGAATTTAGAATCCTTCTCTGAACTAAAAAGCTCTCTACTGGAAGCTTTAGAAAATTCTTCAGGTAATGAGGAATTCTGTGAAGGACATACCTCTTGCCAGTGCTGAGGATTGGTTTTGAGTACTTTTCGGCCTTTCCCTCAATATTATGGAGCCATTTCTTAAAATAGAACATGTATGTTTTTTCCCTGCTCTCAAAGTAGAGTCTCCAGAGCTTTTCTTTTACTCTCATTATTGGGTGTAAAACATCATAGAGATCCCAGTCTATGGTTAGGAGGGCTCTGTTCTTAAGTGCCCTGTAAAAGGAATCACTACCTGGCAAAGGAGTATATATTGAGATTTGAACTACATCAAGGCCGTGGTCACCAAGCATTTGAACAAATTTATACGTTGCTTTTCTATCTTTCCTGGACTCATAGGGCGCCCCAATTATAACTCCCCCATACGTAATTATCTCCTGCTCGCTGAGTAGCTGAATGGCCTTGAGAGTATCGTTTTTCTTCAACCCCTTTCTCATGGCCTTCAGAACTCCTTCGCTGCCAGATTCAATGCCCATGAAAGCTATTTTAACACCAGCTTCGGCAAGCTTCTCTGCAAGTTCTGGGTGTTTTGCTATTATATCGGCCCTTATTTGGATCATGTAGTTCATTTCGTTAAGTCCTTCTTCTATTATAGAATTGAGAAGCTCAATTCTCTCTTCATATTTGTAAGGAACAACAAAATTGTCATCAACAAAGAATACCCAGTTGTATCCGAGGTTCTTCACGAATTTCAACTCATCAACAACACGCTCGTTGCTCTTAAACCTCCAAGCATGTCCCCACATGGCTGAAGCACTGCAAAACTCACAGTTGTAGGGACATCCCCTGGAAGTTTCTATGGAGGCAATTCTCACGTTTTTTCCAACAATGCTCGCTTTATATACATCTGGATCAAGTAAATCGTAGGCAGGTATCGGCAAATTGTCAAGGTTAACAATGGGTTCTCGATAAGAAACGTTAACTTTTTGCCCATCTCTGTATGCTATGCCTCTAACACTTCTAATATCTTTTCCTTCTTTTAGCCTCTCAATGATCTCCCTAAATGTCTGCTCTCCCTCTCCTATGACCACAAAGTCAATTCCTTCTCTTAATATAAGGGGGTAAGTGAATGTTGCATGGTGCCCACCAAAAACGATGATGGGATTAATTCCTCTCTCCTTCATTTTTCTGACAATCATTATAGAGGGGTTTACGTAGGTAGATGCTATGGTGGTGAAGCCTACAACGTCGGGGTTAAAGGTAGCTATTTCCTCTATAGTCTCCTCCTCAGTGAGGTTTTTCGCTTCTGCATCTATTATCTTTACCTCTGCAATATCTTTAACAGCCCCAGCTAAGGATACAAGGCCTAAAGAAGGAGCAATGTAACCATAGGCCGAGGCATATCCGCTTTCTCCTGGATTTGTCCTCACAAGGACAATTTTCATTTTTACTGCCTCATTGTTTTCTTTTCCTGTCTAACAGTAGTTCCCCATTAATACCCACATTCTCGGGTGGGTTCTCCTTTATAAGAACGGTTATGTGTTCTATCCCGTAAACCTCCGACGCTACCTCGGTAAACCTTTTCACAAGCTCCCTTTTCTTCTCAACACTAATTGATGGGCCTTCAATAATTATGGTCGGCATCTCCACCACCTCACTTGAAAATGGATTGAAAGTATAAGTGAACTACTCCATGCTTACGCAAGGAGTTTCGTGGGGGGGTTACCCTCCACAGGCCGGTTCACACGGCCAATACCCCCTATCCTCCCGGAATCGGGGGCTACTTTTACACCAACCCTTACGGGTTGTCCAGTCATTCAGCTGTTCCTAAATTATTATCATGTTATATTTTGGAGTATTTAAAACCTTCCCCAAAAATCTCCCCTTTTGGAAAGGATCTTACAAACAACAAAAAGATAAAAATAAAGGAGAAATCACTCCTTCTTCAGTGGAACAAATTTATCATGACTTTCATTTTTAATCTCCACCTTTGGTATAACGATACACCTCTCTAATATGTTTCAATTAGTGATAGCGCTGGGTACGATTCACACTCATCCATTCGATTAACATCCAAAGGTTCAGGTCCTTTACTTGGTTTAAATCCACGTTTAGTCCCCATTCTTTAAATATTTCCTTATAGGGATGTTTAAAGACATAATAAGGATACAGAGAAAACGACTTTCAAACCCAGCAAAGTTTTTAAATGTCAATCATCTAAATCTTTCGGAAAATTCCAAAAGTTCAGAGGTGAGTAAATGCTCAAAAGGCTCGCGAAGATAATAGTAGAATATCGGATAGCATTTTCATTAGTTGCAATGTTCTTACTTATTGTATCAATTTATGGTATCCAGCAGCTGGAGTTTGAAAGCGATTTGACCAAACAGCTTCCTCAAGATTTACCCGCTGTTAAGGACTATTTGACACTTAAAAATGAATTTCAAAGCGGAGATTCTGCTTTAATAATCGTCAAAGTAAACTCAATTGAAGAAGAAGGAGTTTATGATATAAGGGACCCAGAAGTGATACGATCTATTCACGAGCTTGAAGAGCGCTTAAGGGTTCATGAATATGTGACGGATACAATCAGTATTGCTGATATTTTTATCCAGGTTCTAGGTAGATTACCTGAAAACGAGGAAGAGGTTAAGTTTGTTTTAAACACTCTGCCTCCAGAAGCAGTTCAAGGGTTTATAAGCTCTGATTATAGAACAACGCTTGTCGTAGCCACGTTAACAGCTGGTTCCGGAGCTCAGGCTGTTGAGAGGATCTACCAGGATATTGAGAGAGATATAAATGAAGTAAACTTTCCCAAGAACGTTGAGGTCATTCAAACCGGAACAATTGGAATTGCTTATAGAATCCTGAAAATGCTTCAAAGCGACTTAAACAGGACTATGGCGATTGCTTTTCTGTTTGTTGCGGCACTTTTGGTGTATTTCTATAAATCTGTTGTTAGGGCGATGCTTCCATTGATACCCCTGGTATTCGGTGTAGTCATGACCCTTGGTTTTATGGGACTTCTTGGGATTCCAATAGACATGGTGACTACTGTAGTTGGGGCCATGATAGTTGGAATGGGAATTGACTATGGCGTCCACGTGACTAATCGTTATTATGAGGAAAGGAAAAAGGGAATGGCCATAGAGGAAGCTGCGGAAGAAGCGATAGCGGAAACAGGGAAAGCCCTCTTGGGAGCAGCATTAACAACCATAGCCGGGTTTTCTGCATTAAGCCTTTCTATTCTGCCTTCTCTTCAAAGGTTAAGTGGAGTTTTAATAATGGGCCTCAGTTTAGCAGTGATAAATGCGGTTGTAATAACTCCCTCACTCGTAATACTCCACGAAGATATAGTGAAGAAGATTAAGGGAGAATATGAAGTTCCCGAAATAAGGGCGCATTCCGGTTTTATTGCCAATTTTTTCCATAAAATGGGGAATTTAATTAAAAATCACCCAAAAACAATCTTGACCGTTGTATTTATCCTTACCCTTGTGTTCTTGTACGGTTTAACTCAGGTAACAACGGAAGTTAGGCTTGAGAAGATGATTCCTGAAGGGATACCCGAGATTGAGGCAATGAAAGACGTTAGATATGAATTTGGCGGTCAGGATGAAGTTGATATTATTGTAAGTGCGGATGATGTTAGAGATCCAGCAATAGTTAGGGATATTTACCGCTTTGAACAAGAGATACTTGCAGATTCTCATTACAACAATGTCTTTGAGACTAACAGTATAGCAGATATTGTTGTTCAAAAATATGGCTACATTCCTGAGGATAAGGAAAGAATAAAGGATATTATTAAAGAAAGTTCAGCTCCCATAAGTGGTGACTATTCGATGACTTTAATCCAGGTAAAGGGAAACTTTGGCGGAACCAATCCTGAAAATTTCAGAGAGATTATGCAATACTTTGAAGAGCAAGCAAAAAATGCAGATTTTCCACCGGGAGTTGAGATAAGGCCGGCCGGTGATTTATATCTGACCTATGTTTTAGATGGGCTCACAAACCAAGAACTTGGTAGGATATCCACCTACGGGAGTATCTTTGTGGTGATAATTGTGGTTCTCCTCTTTAGAAGGCCCCTGGTTTCCATTGCGATGATACTTCCAATGTTCCTTGGAGCTCTTTGGACGGTTGGTTACATGGGGCTTGCTGGAATACCTTTCAGTCAAACCTTGGCTGGGGTTATCTCAATGATTGTTGGCCTTGGAGTGGATTACGGAATGCATCTCACTCATAGATTTTTAGAGGAGCTTAGAGAGGGTAATCCCCATCCCATTATATCTGCCCTTGAAGGAGTTGGGCCAGGAATCTTGATCGGAGCGTTAACAACAGGTGGAGGATTTTTAGCCCTTCTTAGCGGGGAGCTTACCGCAATACATGATTTTGGAAAGACTTTAGCAATCGGAATATTTGCTTCAATGTTTGCCGCTTTCACTGTGACACCTGCTCTACTTCAGGTATTTTATGGAGAAAAGATAAGAGGTGAAGAAAAATGAGGAAACATTTTGGGCTTATATTAGGACTGTTAATCATCATGAGTAGCATTAATCTTGCTGCAGCAGAAGAAGAACTTCTCTTTGAGGGTTATCTTAACAAAGGAGACTCAATACTTGTGGGTCCGCTTGTGGTTGTCCTTCAGGATGTCCGGAAGGACTATGTAGAGAAAGAATACAAAGCCATGATACTAGTTATAAAAGACAACAAAGTGCTGAACATGGGTTATGAGTCAATTCAAGTTCCAAATCCCGACAAAATACAAGAGCTTCTCACAAATACTACTTTTCTCTATGCAATGGCAGAAACGCTTGGATACAACCCAATAAATCCCATAGAGCTTACTCAATTCTATCTCTGGCTGAACAACGCAAATCAAGAAGAAATTGTGGATGCGATTTTCCAAACTGTTGAGGAACATCCAGAGCTGGGAATATCCAAAGAAGACCTGTTGATGACGATCACTTACCCAAATATTGAACTCATAGGGGAGAACGAGACCGTAGAAGTAGAAGTGGATGGAGAAAAAGTTGCTATTACAGCCCTTCAGATTTATCCAAATGGAGCCAGAATAAGCATAAGCGGGCCTTCTGAGTGGAAGGCTTCTATGATCCCAGCATACCTCACTACTTGGGCCGAAACACCCAAAAGAATTAGACCGGGAGATGAAGTAACAATACAGGTTCACATTAAGAATGAAGGGGCCTTAAAGGCAAAATATGTCACAGTGGTTCTTTCGCCAACACCTATATCCTTAACACCCTCCCCGGGAGGCGGAGCTACCGAAGTTCTGGCTCAGGTGGCTTCTCAAAGTGCCCTCTTGCCTGTAGATAGTGCGATAAAATATATAGAGTATTTAGATGGGAAAGAAGAAAAAGTTCTTGGATTTAAATTCAAAGTAAATGAGAATATAGATCCGGGTATTTATCCTCTTTACATCTCAACAGCATACTATGTCTCTAGTGGGGATAGTATGCAAATGGTTCAAGGATTTAATTACTTTGCCATAACAGTAATTCAAGAGGGAGAAGCAACTTTCGAACTTGAAAGTGTTGAAAAGCCCGATTTTGTGCACCCTGGAGAGAGCTTTGAGATTGCTGTAAATCTGAGAAATTTGGGGTTTGAAGAAGCAAAAAACGTTTTAGTTGAGCTTAAACCGAAAACTGAGCTTAGAGAAGGTTCAATACTAATTGATAACACTACAAATCAGCATTTCACTTACGTGATAAACAGTGAGAAAACTATGAAGTATACATTTAGATTGCATGTAGGTGAGGATGCAGTTACTGGGAGCTATCCAATGACTTTAAAATTATCTTACTTTAGTGGAGATTCAAAAGAACAAAAAGAACAAAGTTTTGAATTTTCAATCCAAGTTGTGAGGAGAAATCAGGCCTTTGTTGAGATTGAGAGTGTTGATATGGAACCCGAGGCAATAGAGCCTGGAGATGAGTTTGTACTTAAAGTGAAGGTGAAAAATATTGGGGAGGAAAAATTGAAGGCATTTCCCTTAGAATAGAACCAAGTGAAGCAAGTGTACCAGGAGAAGTTACAAAAGTTGATCTTTCATCTCTTCAGAGTCTTCCGATACAGGGAAGTCAGAGTATAAGTGAAAACCTTCAAGTTGCTTTGAATCAAATTATGGAGCAGCTAGCTAGGGAGAACATTAATGCTTTCTTACCTCTTGGAGAAGATAACATAAAATACCTATCTGCACTAAATCCAGGAGAGGAGAGAATTCTTGAGTTTCACTTAAAGACTAATGAGAGACTTGAAAATGGGATTTATCCATTAAAGGTTTCTCTGGAATACCTGAGTGCACCGAATGACGAAAAATTGACAGATGAGCGACTTATTGGTGTACCGATTCTCGGTAGAGAGCGTATAATAATCTCAAAGATCTCAACATCCCCGAGCAGGGTTTTAGCTGGAGCAAATAGTGTGGAGATGAATTTTGAATTAGAGAATATTGGTAGTGGAAGCGCTCGTTACGTGATTTTAAAACCAATTCCTCAAGAACCTTTTGAGTTAAGTGAGACAAGTGAACAAATAATAAATATAGGCACTTTAAGACAAGGAGATTCAGCAAAGGCAATATTCAAGATAAATGTTAAAGAAGATGCAAAAGGTGGAACTTATGAGATTCCAGTAAAGATAGAGTATAAAGATGCTTCCGGGGAATACAAGGAAGATATTATCAAAATACCAATTATTGTAAATGAAAAACCAAAAATAACCGTTGAAAAGGTAAGTTTTGACAAAAAGCCCATGCAGGGCCAAGAAGTGCTCATGTACATAAGGGTCAAAAACACCGGTGGAGAGCAAGCTGAAAATGTAATAATAGAAGGTGTCGTAAAAGCCGACCAGCCCTTCACACTTTCAAAAAGATCGGACTACATTGGAACCCTTGATCCGGGCAAGGAAGGAGAGGGTGTTTTGGAGTTAAACATTGCAAACAATGCCATTCCCAAAGATTACACAATTCAAGTACGGATTAGAGCAGTTGGAGACAAGGAAAGCGGAGATGATAATGTATATGTTTTTGAGGAATCGATTACAGTTCCAGTCGAGGAAAATATTAGAACTAAGAGTAATTTAAAAATAGCGGGAGCAGTATTGGGAATTTTAGCTACGATAGTGGTCCTATGGACGTACTGGAGAAGAAAAAAGAGCTAGAGTCCAAAACTTTTTAAATTTTTACTCCCTTCTTTTCAACAGGTGATAAGAATGGGAGTTCTGGGAAAAGTTTTAGCAGTAATCAGTTTGATTCTTGTCTTATGGGGTGTTTATTTAGGTTATGCTATTCTTACAATGAGCCCCCAAATAAGTGGGGCATGGGGGCATGTAGACGAAAATAGTGTGGAACTTGATATAAATCTTTATTTTGGAAAACCATTGCCGATTTCCGGAGGCATTGAAGAGGCGGAGATATATTGGGCCGGTATAAAGATAGGAACTCTTAAAGATCTAAAGATAAGTTTCCTTAAAGAGAATGCTCGAGGGGTATTGGTTCTTAATAGCAATGAAGTGATAAATGCTTTGAAAGAGCATATAAGAAGTGGAGAACGAAGTGAAGTGGAGATAAAGATACGAGGCTCGATATTTGGGTTGCCTTTATTGAGGGGAAGTTTTTCTCAGCCTCTGGAAACTGACTTGTTGTCGTATATTAGTGATGTAAGTATTGAAAGCAGTGGGGATTTGATAGAAACACCTGCCATAGAAGGCATGCCTTCTCAATGGGGAGAGGTAAAGGAGGACATTATTGTGATCTTGAGTGAGGTAAAGCTTTATAACCCTAATTCATTCCCTCTCCCACTATTTGGGATTAAGTATACAATAGATGCCAATAACCATCAAATAGCCCAGGGAGAACTTTTGGAAGGGGTTACAATCCCAGCCAATGGGAGGGCCACTGCTAAGATAAAGACATTGGTTGATACAACAGTTCTGCCTAGTGTGATTGCAGAACACATAAATAGAGGAGAGACAAGTGAATTAACTCTAAAGTTTTCATTGGGTGTAAAGGTGTTTAGTAAAGAAATCACTTTCGAATTACCAGCAGTTAAAAAAACCTTGGAAACAAACATTTTAGAGGAGCTAAACTGGGCCCTCTCAAGGTGATTTGCCCCCCATCCTAATGAACAGGGTCTTCGGCATATGGGGGTAAACATTTAAATTTCTCTTTTATATTTGGTTTAGGGGTGAGGTATTATGAATTTGCTTGAAATTCATAATCATTTGAATAAAATTTGGGGTGAGATTTTTAGAATGAATGAGGAGCTTAAAGAGAAACTCTCCCCTATGGGCTTTAAAGTTGAACCTGTTGAAGAAGTTTTTAATGCCTATATTTATCTAGAAGGTGAATGGAGAGAGATGATCTATCCACACCCTGCTTTTGAGATAAAACCACAAGGAGAGCTTGGAGCTACTATTCAAAGCTTTTATATAGTTTTTGGGATTCTTAAAGATAAAATAAGCCAGGGTTTTGTTCTTGAATTCTTAAAAAAATTCCCCAAAAGCTATATCTATGGAAGTGAAAATTTTTTGGAGGATATTTATAATCACAAAAAACCCAAGTTGCCTGATGAAGTTTATAGGCTTATTACAGAAAGTCAAGAAGAAGTATTACAGTTTGAAGTTGAGGAGGAAGAGGCCTCAGAAATAGAGGAGAAACTTTTTGGTTTCATAAAGTTGGCAAAAAAACATGGTGTTCTAGAACTTTAAGGTGATTCCATGTATAAAGAAGCATTTCCAGTGGAACTTCGGCGGTATTATTACGGTTTCTTTGGAGATGAAGCGGAGGAGCTTATGAGGACACTAAGAGAACCTGTAGAGAAGTATTACATAAGAGTGAATACCCTTAAGATTAGTAGAGACAGACTTATCGAGGATCTCAGAAAGGAAGGATTAGAGCCGAAGAGGAGTCCTTATTTAGAAGAGGGAATATATTTCGAGAGAGAAGGCCCAAATTTCTTAGATGATTACAATCCCGATTTGCCCAAAGTTGTTGCAAATAAGTTTGCCTCTGAAAGTGTTTATCAGGGAGCACAACTATATGCTCCTGGAGTTTTAAAAGCAGATAAAGGGATTAGGGAGGGAGACCAAGTTCAAATAAGAGATCCAAAGGGACTTTTGGTGGGAATAGGCATTGCTAGGATGAATGCCAAAGAAATGATAATAGCCACAAGGGGTGTGGCGGTTGAGGTGACTATGCCAAAGTTTAAACTTCCAAGTCTAAATGAATTAGAGAGTTATGAAAAAGGTTACTTCTATGTGCAGACTCTGCCTTCAATGGTTGCTTCTCACGTTTTAGATCCCAAAGAAGGAGATCTTATAATAGACATGACTGCCGCACCGGGAGGAAAGACCTCACATATAGCACAATTACTTGAAAATAGAGGAGAGATATTGGCTTTAGACAAATCCAAGAATAGACTCTCAAAAATGAAAAATGAACTTGAGAGGTTGGGTGTAAAAAATGTTAAACTAATCCAAATGGACTCAAGAAATCTTCCTGAGCTTGGGATTCAAGCGGATAAAATTTTGTTGGATGCTCCATGCACGGCATTGGGAGTTAGGCCCAAACTATGGGAGACAAGGACTCCAAAAGATATAGATGCAACTGCTAGATATCAAAAACACTTTATAAATGCAGCAATAAAAAGCCTTAGAAAGGGAGGGGTTTTAGTTTATTCAACCTGCACTTTAAGTTATGAAGAGAATGAGGGGAATGTCAAGTACATGCTGAAAAAGGGTTTAAAGCTAGAGGAACAAAAACTCTTCATTGGTTCCCCCGGCATCGGAATTAATAAAGTCCAGCGCTTTTATCCCCACAAGCACAAAACCCAAGGGTTTTTTATAGCGAGACTAAGGAAGGTGAGCTGATGAAGAAAAGAGATGGAGCGTTAATAGGAATTGGCATTGTTGTGATTTTGATCTTAATGTGGTGGGCCGGGATAGAGGAAACTATTGAGCTTATAATAAGGGCTGATCTGAGATTTCTCCTTTTAGCGTTGCTTATGCAAGTTTTTGCAACACTTGCTTGGGTCTTTAGATGGAGCATCTTCCTAAAACGAGCAGAAGTAGTTGTGAGGACAAAGGACATTTTAATAGCTACCTTAGTGGGGATATTTGCAAACAATCTAACTCCCGGGGCTAGAGCTGGTGGAGAACCTGCTAGAATGTATGTGATAACTAAAAGATCTGATAGTACTTATGGGCAAGTTTTTGCCACTATTATGGCTGATAGAATTTTGGACGTTATCCCTGTATTGTTATTTACTCTTGTAGCGTTTAAATATGCACTTTCCTTAAAAATCAAACTTTTACTGTCGGTTCTTTCACTTTCAACTGTAGCGCTTCTCATGATAGTTTTTGTAAGTCTCTTGGTCTCATTAAATGAAAACTTGGCATTCAAGCTATTATCAAAAATAACAAACCTTGGAAAACGTATATTCCCTGAAAGATTTGCAGGAATAGAATCAAAAATTGAGGAGAGGCTTAAGAAATCAATCTTTGAGTTTAGGGAAACTTTTTTGGAACTTTCAAAAGACCCAGTTGTTATGGGAAAGACCTTATTCTATTCTTTAGCTCTATGGGGTTTTATGCTTCTCCGTACTTACTTTGTTTTTGAGAGTGTTGGGTATCATCTTGAGATATACAAAATTTTGATGGTTCAAATGGCAGGAATAGCGCTGGGAATGATAAGTATTCTTCCTGGAGGGGTTGGAATAACGGAAGCTGTAAATTCGGCTCTTTATTTAAGTTTAAGAATTAGTAAAAGCTTAGCTGTCAGTGCAACAGTCTTAGATAGGTTTATATCTTTTTGGCTTCCAACAATTATTGGAGGAGGGCTAAGTATGTATCTAGGAACAAAATTTACTCAAAAGAGTGTGAGAAAATGAAGTTTGGAATAGTAGCTCGGAGAGATCGTGAGGAAGCATTGAAGCTGGCTTATAGGGTATATGATTTTCTTAAGGTTAATAATTATGAGGTTTATGTTGATGAGGAGGCTTATATACACTTTCCCCATTTTTCTTCAGAAGATGTTCTATCGTTAAAAAAGATGGATGTAGATATGATAATTGCAATCGGGGGCGATGGAACTGTACTTAGAGTTGAACATAACACCTCAAAAGATATTCCAATTTTAGCTGTAAACATGGGAACTTTGGGGTTTTTGGCCGAGATAGAACCAGCAGAGACATTTTTTGCAATTTCGAGAATACTTGAGGGAGACTACTTTATTGATGAGAGAATGAAAATAAGAGTGTTTGTTGAGGATGTTAGCATACCAGATGCGCTTAATGATGTAGTGATTCTTACGAGCATTCCGGGGAAAGTTACGCACCTCAAGTACTACGTTGATGGCGAACTTGCTGAAGATATAAGAGCGGATGGGTTGATAATCTCAACGCCTACAGGTTCAACCGCCTATGCCCTATCTGCAGGGGGTCCTTTAGTTGATCCCCGTTTGCATGCAATTTTGTTAGTTCCTCTAGCTCCTGTGGCGTTAACGGCTAGACCTCTTGTGGTTCCTGATTGCTCCAGTATAGAAATAGAAGTATTGACTGAAAGGGAGATTGTTCTTACAGTTGATGGGCAGTTCTATACTCAATTGCCTTCTAACTTAAAAATAAGGGTTGAAAAATCACCAAGAAAAACGAAGTTTGTAAGGTTCTCAGAGAGAATTTATCCAAAATATACTTTGAAAATAAAGAAAAAATTTTAAATCACCAAGTCACTTCCATTTCATCGGTTCTGAATTTTTGTTTGACAATAGTTTCTTCAATGTTGAATCTTATGCCAGCTTTAAACATTCTCAGGCCATTATATGCTATCATGGCCCCATTATCTCTACATAAATCATAGGGAGGAACGAAGAACTTTATACTCCTTTCTTCACTCATTGTCTTGAGCATTTCCCTTAAGCGGTTATTGGCAGCAACTCCTCCCACTAAAACCACTTCTTCTTTTCCAGTATGTGCTACAGCCCTTTCAGTAACTTCAATAAGGGCCGCAAAGGCTGTTTCTTGGAAAGAATATGCTATGTCTTCAAGTTTATACTTTCCGGTTTTATACTTTCTTACGGCCTCAGTTAGAATTCCAGAAAAGCTTAAGTCCATTCCTTTAACTGTGTAAGGCAATTCAATGTATTTCTCTCCTCTCTGAGCAAGTTTTTCAATTTTGGGGCCACCTGGGAATCCAAGACCAATTTCTCTCGCAAATGTATCTATTGCATTGCCAATGCCTATATCAAGGGTCTCCCCAAAAACTCTGTACCTTCCTCCTTCTAGGGCTAAAATTTGGGTATTCCCACCACTCACATAAAGGCCCACTGGATCTTTAATCCCAAACATCTTGGTAACTTCTACATGAGCAATACAATGGTTTACCCCTACTATTGGTTTGTTGTATCGTAGGGCCAAAGCTCTAGCCGCTGTTGCCACAACTCTCAAAGCTGGCCCTAAACCTGGGCCTTGAGAAAAGGCTATAACATCCACATCCTTGATATTAACTTTGGCCTCTTGAAGGGCCTTTTTTAAGAGGGGGCGTAGGAGCTTTGCATGATGTTCTGCTGCCTCTTTTGGATGTATACCTCCTTTTTCGGTGGTTAGAGTGTTAAATACGTTGGCAAGTACTTTATCTTCTGTTACGATCCCTATGCCCAGCGTATGTGCAGTACCTTCAATTCCTAAAGCGATCATCAAAAAAGGTATAGAATGGAGTTTAAAAAGCATTTGTTTTTGTTAAGAGATGGTTCCATTGTAGCTTTCTATAACTGTATAGGATATGGAGATCAGTCGGTCTTGTAAACTCGCTTCTCGAATGTTACAAAGTCTGTCCATGCAGCATGAGCGAGGAAATTTGCTTTTCTTACATTAGGCCTTCCTTTTGGAAAAGCGTCTTCATTGTATGTGTAGCCCACGATCTCTCCAACAAACCAGGTGTGATCTCCATAATCTCTTGCGTCTACAACTCTACACTCTATGTTTGCTAGGGCCTCCTTAATGCTTGGTGTGTTTATCTTTTTGGATGGGACTAGGGTCATGTTCATCTCCCTAAGTTTTGATGGGCCGCTTTTTGTACCTGCAATCCAAACATCTTCAAGCATCTCTAAGCTTGGGACACTAATCACGAATTCTTGATATTTAGAGATTAACCTGTGGGTGTATCTTTTTGGGGAAATTGCAACACCAATTAAACTCGGCCGGTGGGAAAGTACTGTCACCCAGTCAGCAGCCATTACATTGGCCTCATCACCTTGGCCCGAAACTACTAGATATGTCCTCATAGGGTAAATAAGGTGGTACATACCTCTCACCTCTCTATTGGAATTGATCTTGGTTACTAAAAACTTTCCTCAAACTTAGCCATTTTAGTGCCCTGACAGCTCTTTCAGGTGTTAAGAAGTTTTTAAACCCATGGACATCTAAAAGTCTGATTCCATTTTTCACGAGATCTCCAGCCATGAAGTTCACTACAATGGGTTTGCTACACTTTGCATCTATTATTGCCCTTGCTATTTCTTCGCTTGGGATAAATATTGGGGGAACACAGATAATGAGGAGACTATCCACGTTTTCATCTCTACAAAGGATCTCTATGGTCTTCTTGTATCGTTCGTAATCAGCATCAGCTATTAAATCAACAGGGTTCTTAACAGAGCACTGGGGAGGCAGAAACTCCATAAGTTCATTTATCGTTTTCTCACTCAATTTTGCGATTTCCAAACCTAATTTTTCTGCTTTATCTGTAGCGAGAACCCCTGGCCCTCCAGAGTTTGTTATTATAGCAATTCTTTTTCCTCCACTTTCATACATCTCAAAGGTTTTTGCTGCATCAAACAGTTCTTCCATTTCTTCAACCTCTATTGCATTGAATTGGCAAAAAGTTGCTCTATAGATTTCATAGCTACCCGCCATACTTCCGGTATGGCTCTGGGCGGCCTTGCTTCCGCTCTTGCTCTTTCCAGCCTTTAATACTATCACTGGTTTTTTGCTTGTTGCATATTTTAGGGCCTCTATAAACTTCCTTCCATCTTTTACTCCCTCAATGTACAGTGCGATAACTTTTGTGTTTTTGTCATCTGCAAAATACTTTAGAAAATCGCTTTCTGTTAAATCTGCTGCATTGCCATATGAGACAAAGGCAGAAAATCCAATTCCTTCTTCATTTCCCATAGCCAAAGCGGCCCCACCAAAAGCTCCACTTTGAGATATTAAGGCAAGTCCTCCCTTATTAACCCGTACTTCAAAAGAACCGAAGAAATTGGCGTGAACTCCAAAAATTCCCGCACAATTGGGCCCGATAACTTTAACTCCTTTATTTCTTGCTTTTTCAATGAGCTCCTTTTCGAGGTCCACATTACCTACTTCGCTGAATCCGGCACTTATTACGACAGCTCCTTTCACTTTGTCACCGATTTCATCAATTAAGGGAGGTACAAACTTCGCGGGAATAGCTATTATAGCAACATCAACATTTTTCTCTAGTTTTTTCTCGATTTTGAGCCTTACATTTGCAACCTCTACTTCTCCTCCTTTTGGGTTTACAGGTGTTACATCCCCTTCAAAGCCTCCCTCAATAATATTCCCCAAAATCTCATATGCAATTGCACCTTTTTTGAAAGATCCGAATACTGCCACTGATGAGGGATAAAAAAAGAACTCCATCCCTTCACCTCCAAAAGTTTTTCAAATAGCAATACAAAAATTTATTGGTGTGCACAGAAGAATATGATGTGATACAGATGAGAAGGTATAAAAAGGTCGTTGTGGGTGGAACCTTTGATAGGTTGCATTTGGGGCATAAAGCTCTTCTTAGAAAGGCCTTTGAGGTAGGTAGGTACGTTTATGTTGGTATAACCTCTGACGAGATGATAAAGGACAAGCCGTATGCAGAAAAAATCCTTCCTTATGATATCCGTTTAAGGGATCTATTGAAGTTTTTTGAGGTTAATGGGTATAGTAATTATCGGATAATAAAAATTAATAGTGCTATAGGATTTGCAGATAAAATAAGAAGTTTGGATGCTATAGTGGTAAGTGAAGAAACCTACAAAGGGGCTCTCTTAGTTAATAAAGCAAGAAAGGAGAAAGGATTAAAACCTCTTGATATAGTTACAATAGACATAGTTAAAAGCAAAATTGGAAGTAAAATAAGCTCTTCCTTGATAAGGGCAGGGTTAATAGACCCTTTTGGCAATCCAAGGAGGTGAAATAGTGAAGAAAGTTGTAACAATTGGCGCTGGACTTGGAGGTCTTTTAACCAGTGCTTTTTTGGTTAAGAATGGATATGATGTCACAGTTTTAGAAAAATCTCCCTTTGTGGGGGGGAGATTTACCAACATTGCGTACAAGGGGTTTCAACTTTCAACAGGTGCTCTTCATATGGTTCCCCACGGTGAGAACGGTCCACTTGCCCATCTATTAAAGCTTCTCAATGCAAATGTGGAAATAGTAAACTCAACTCCCAAAGGAAAATTCTTCATAGATGGAAAAATATATCACTACAGGGAAGGCTGGAAGTATCTAAGCCTAAAAGAGAAGGCTAAAGCCATGAAGCTCTTAGCAGAGATAAAGGCCAATAAACTCCCAAAGGGGGAGGAAGCTCATCTCAACTCATGGGAATGGTTAAGTGAAAAGATAGGAGAGAATGAATTTGCATATCTCTTCATAAAAAGCTTTCTTGGATGGGCAGTTAGTCTAGCTCCCGAAGAAGTTTCTGCAATAGAATTGGCTAAGGAAATCAAGGCAACTTTAAAGTGGGGTGGACCAGGCCTTATAAAAGGCGGATGCAAGGCAGTTAGTGAAGAACTTGCAAGGATTGTGAGAGAAAACGGGGGAAAAATGATTACAAGGAAGAAAGCGGTGGAAGTGGATGATGGGAGAGTCATAACTGCAGATGGAGAAGAATACCTTTATGATATTCTCATTTCGAATATTGGTATAAGGGAGACGGTGGAGCTTTTTGGACGGGATGAATTTGATAGGAATTATTTAAAGAGAGTTGATTCTCTAAAGCCTGCTGAGGGCATTAAAATTAATGTAGCCCTAAAAGGGGAACCAAGAATAGGGAATACTGTTGTGTTTGCCCTAGATACCAAGAGAATAAATGGTTATAATGAACCCTCATCTCTTTCTCTCCAACTCGCAAGGAAGGGATACACTCTTGTAATGACCCACCAGGCCTTAAAAAGCAGAGATATAAAGAAAGAACAGAGACTTGGAATTGAAGACCTTTACTACCTCTTTCCAGATCTTGAAAAGAATGGAGAAGTCTTGATGGTTCAGACATATCGTGATGGGAATCCAGTTAATAGGGTTGCCTCAGGGCAGCATGTTGAATTTCCAATGGAGAATGTTTACATTGTAGGAGACGCTAATAAGGGTGAAGGTGGTATTGAGGTTGAAGGAATTGCCCTGGGAGTAATGAAAACCCTACAAAGTCTGGAAATAGGGAATTTCGCTGAATGGTACCTCTGAAGTTCTTTAGAAACCGATTTGGTTTACTATTTTTATATTTGTAAAGTGATTCAAGAAGAATTCGAAATTTTTTCTATAAAATTTATTTTAGCACTAAGAAACTCTTTTAATCCTTCAGTGTCTAATCTTATGCACTAGTGATGGAGGGATTATGAATGAGAAAGAGAGTTGTCATAGCTTTAGGTGGGAATGCTATTCTTCAAAGGGGTCAGAAAGGTACTTATGAAGAGCAAATGGAGAATGTGAGAAAGACTGCAAGGCAGATTGTTGATATTATTCTTGATAATGAGTATGAAGTGGTTATCACTCATGGTAATGGTCCTCAAGTTGGAGCTCTTCTTCTCCAACAGGATGCTGGAGAGCACGTGCATGGAATTCCTGCTCAACCTATGGATGTTTGTGGTGCAATGAGTCAGGGTCAAATAGGTTACATGATTCAGCAGGCAATAATGAATGAATTGAGGAGGAGGGGTGTTGAACGGCCAGTGGCGACTATAGTCACCCAAACTATTGTGGACAAGAATGATCCCGCTTTTCAGCACCCATCAAAACCAGTTGGGCCCTTCTATAGTGAAGAGACTGCTAAAAAACTCGCTAAGGAGAAAGGTTGGGTGGTTATAGAGGACGCTGGAAGGGGTTGGAGGAGGGTAGTGCCAAGTCCAGACCCAAAGGGACATGTAGAGGCTCCCATAATCCAAGATCTTGTTGAAAAAGAATTTATAGTGATATCTTCAGGTGGTGGAGGAATTCCTGTTGTAGAGGAGAATGGTGAGCTTAAGGGCGTTGAAGCAGTTATTGACAAAGATCTGGCTGGAGAAAGGCTTGCTGAGGAAGTTAACGCTGATATTTTCATGATTCTTACGGATGTTAATGGAGCTGCAATTAACTATGGTAGACCTAACGAAAAGTGGCTTGAAAAGGTTACTTTGGGAGAAATAAAGAGGTATTATGAGGAAGGCCACTTCAAAAAGGGTAGCATGGGGCCAAAAGTACTTGCAGCAATAAGGTTTATTGAGTGGGGTGGGGAGAGGGCAATAATAGCGGCACTGGATAAGGCTGTTGAGGCATTGGAAGGAAAAACAGGCACCCAAATAACAAGATGACCTTTATCTAATTTTCTATTCTTTATAATCTTATTTACCAAAAGGCTTAAAGACATTGATGTTGTAATTTTTAGGATATCACGGAGGTGGTTTTATGGATCCGTTTAGTGGGATAGTAGGATCTTTGATATGGTGGATATTCCTCTTCTACTTACTTATGGGTCCACAAATTCATTACAGGTAATTACAAGTGGCAAGAACAAAACTATTGGAAAAACTAGCAAGAAAAAGAAATTCTACTGTAATCACAATGATACACAGACAAGAAAGCATAGGGTTCTTTGGAATTCCGGTGTACAAGTTTATAAGCATAGAAGACAGCGAGGAGATACTCAGAGCTATCAGGATGGCACCGAAAGATAAACCCATAGATTTGATCATTCACACGCCCGGAGGCTTGGTTCTAGCAGCTACTCAGATAGCCAAGGCCTTGAAGGATCATCCTGCTAAAACAAGGGTAATAATTCCCCACTATGCAATGAGTGGTGGAACTTTAATAGCACTTGCTGCGGATGAGATAATAATGGATCCACATGCCGTCTTGGGTCCTGTTGATCCACAACTTGGCCAATACCCGGCGCCAAGTATAATAAAAGCTGTTGAGCAAAAGAGTATAGATAAAGTGGAAGATCAAACTCTAATACTGGCGGATGTAGCAAAGAAAGCTATAAATCAGGTACGGGATTTTGTGTACCATCTCTTGAAAGACAAATATGGAGAAGAAAAAGCCAAACAACTGGCTCAAGTTTTAACGGAAGGTAGATGGACACATGATTATCCAATAACAGTAGAACACGCAAGGGAACTTGGATTGAATGTAAATACAAACGTTCCAATGGAAGTATATACATTAATGGAGCTGTACAGACAGCCTATTAAACAAAGGGGGACTGTAGAGTTCATGCCTTATCCAGTGAAACAAGAGGGACGGGATTAGATACGATTTTGTTTTTTATTTTTTAATAATTTTAGTAAATCTAAACAAATGCTCTTAATTTTATTGGATGATTTCTCATAATAGCCAAAAAGTTTTTATTGGGTTTTTACTTCAACTTAGTGAGGCTTAAATCAGGGTGAGATCATGATTAACTATTCTAAAATAGAGGAAGGGGAAGAGACCATGCAAGTGAAAGTAGACCCAGAAGAAATTAAAAGGATAAAAGCCGAAATAGAGGTTTTAGAAAGAGAGAAAAAGGAAATTAAAGAGAGATTAGAACAGCTCCAAAAAGAGCTGAATATTTGGGTACAAAAAAGAGATGAGAAAAATAAAGAAGTAAAACACCTAAGAGAAAAGGCTAGGGAATACAAAACTAAGAGGGATGAAGTTAATCAACAGATTCAGGAACTTAAGAAGAACAGAGAGGAGATAAATGCCAAACTTAATCTCCTGTATCAAGAGGCTATGGAGTATAGAGCTAAAAGGGATGAATACCGACAACTTAGAAGACTTAAAATGCCAAAAGAAAAAATAGAGGAAAGAATAGAGAAGCTTGAATGGGAATTACAGACTAACCCGACCATAACTTCTGAAAGGGAAAAACAAATAGTTGATCAAATTCAGGTTCTGGCAACAGAGCTTGAGATTCTTCAGCAGGCCGATAGATTCCACAAGAGATTACAAGAGACTAGAAAAAAGATAGAAAGTTTGAAAAGAGCTAGAAGGGCCATGGGTCTGGAAATACAAAAATTAGCAAATCAAAGTCAACAGTTCCATGAGCAGATGCTTAAATCTTATCAACAAGCAGATGAAATCAAGAAAGAAGCGGATGAATATCATCAGAAGGTTATAGAGTTGCGGGATAAAATGAGGGAAATCAGAGAGGAACTAAGAGAAGTAGAAAAGAAAATTTTTGAATTTGATCAGAAACACAAAGAGCTTATAGCCTACAAAATGGTAGCAAAAATGAGATCAAAGAAAGATGCTACATTTGAGCGCGCAGTAGAGGCCCTTGAAAAATTCAAACGTGGAGAAAAACTTACTCTTGATGAGCTACTCCTCCTGCAGAGGTATAACCTGGTGTGAGGAATGGAAACTCTAAAACACGAAGGCCCTGGAAGACTTGGCTTGAGTAGAGTTAATGATAAAGTTTTCAAAACTCCTGCACTTGTGAACATTGATTTTACCCTTTCTCCATTCAATTCATACTTCTACCCCAAAGACTTTGGAGAGTACGATTTTAATCTAGCGCCTTCAATTCCCCTCAGTTTTTACACTCCAAGAGATATAATAGAGAAGGCCTTAAAAAGGCTTTATGAAGTTGATTATTCAAGATTTAATGCTCTCTACCTCCCTGTAGTTAGGGATTTAAAATACATAAATGAATTTCTCGAAGAAGTTCTCTCTCGTGAGTCTTTTGATGCGGTTTATATTGGAAATTCCAAAATATTTGTGAAGGAATACAGGAAGTTTGTTGAAGTAATCCGTTTAATTCGTGAAAAAGATCCGAACTTAATGTTAATCATCGATTTAGAACCATTCTTCTACCCATTGGCCGTTTATCTTGGGATTGATGCATTCGATACCCGTTCTCTGAAACTTTATGACTTTCATAAAAAAGGTTTTACTCAATTTTCACCGATATTATGGAAAGAGGAAGAAAATCCCTTGGAGTTTGCAAAGGATGTTATAGGGCTTGTTAGAAAAGCATTGGAAGAGGGTAAACTCCGTTACTTAGTTGAGAACTTTTTCTATACTCAAGTTCACACAGGGGTACTGAGAATAGCTGATAAGGAGCATTCAGATTATCTGGAAAAATACACACCGATCCAGAAGGATACCGTTTATTTCATAAGTGATGCATCTCAAAACAGGCCTGAAGTTATTAGATGGAGGCAGAGAGTGATTGAGAGGTTCAAACCCCCAGAAAATGTGGAGGCTCTTTTCCTCTTCCCATGCTCTGCAAAGAAACCTTATTCACACTCAAGAAGTCACATTCTTTATAGGAAAGCCCTTAAAGAGAGCTTGGGAAATGGAATTTACCGGGTACATGAGCTTATCTTAACGTCACCTTTTGGTGTTGTTCCGAGAGAATGGGAATGGCTGGCTAAATATGATATTGTTGTTACTGGACATTGGAGTGAGGAGGAGATAAGCAGCGCAGCAGAGTTATTAGCTAAAACCCTCGAAAAATATCCAAACCACATTCCCATCATAGCACATCTGGATGAGGCCTATGTAGAAGTAGCAGAGAGAGCGAGCGAAATAAGTGGAAGAGAAATAGTTTTTACCAAAGTTAAAAATGGAACAACGAGTAAAAAGAGCTTGGACTCTCTAAAAGAGACTATAAAAGAGCTTGATTTGGAATTAATGGTTGGAAAGGAAGATAGAATTTACCGTTTCTATGAAAACATAAGAAAAGTTTTTGATTTCTATTTTGGCATAGGAGCAGGGGATGCTGTTCTTCCAGAGAGTGCGAAGATAAAGGGCTCTAAAATGCTTCGTATTCAGGTAGATAATCAACAAACAGGCACGTATCAAGATGGGATCATAAGCGTGACTCCCTTTGGAATGCAACGCATTTATGAAGCGACAAAAAGCTACTATGTGAAGATAGACTTTGATCTTAGAGGAGACGTTTTTGCTATCGGTGTGAATGAGGCTGATGCCAAAATAAGGCCAGACGATATTGTTGGTGTTGTGAGAGACGAAAAAGTGGTTGGTGTTGGAAAAGCCATTCTAAGTGGAGAAGAGATGATAAAAGCGAGAAGAGGGATTGCTGTTAAGGTCAGAAAGAAAGCATAGCTCCTGGTGGGAACATGCCAAAGCACTTCAAAAGAGGTGTCAAACGAGAGCATCATTTACTCAAGGGTATTGAAAAGGCCCTTGAGGAAATCTCAGCGTTAAAGGGAGTTAAAAAAGTTATTCCAGGGAGAATTTATTCGAGTGATTCAAGAGGTTTTGAAATTAAGGTGGTTAGAGAAACGCTTACCGGCCTAAAGCTTCTGGCAAAGAGTGATGGAAGTATTCAGGAAATATTCTTAGTTGTTGATAAAGCAGACAGAGAAAGAATCAGAAAAGAAATGCACAGGATCAATGAAGATTGGAGAAAGAGTTAATTCATCCACACAGAAATATTTATGATGGATATAAGAAACAAAGCGAAACTCCTACAGGAGCAGGCTCTGAGAGAAGGAATCAATTCAAAGGAGTCAAACATTTTCTTAATTGTAGTATCACTTAACTTTGACCATTCCTTATCCATTGCTTGACAATTAACACCTTCGCATCGGTATTTATAAATTTCTGAGAACTCAAACTTCTCAAAGTTTATAAAGATTTGAGAACTATAAATTCTCAGGTGGTGGTATGAGGTTTGGAGATTTAACCTACATGAATCCTTGGTGGGAGGGAGAAGAGGACTACCATGCAAGGCGGTGGAGGGAGCAGAAAATCCACTGGTGGCCCAAGTGGATTAAAAAGCTCTCACTCGAACCTTTCTCGCTAAACTTCGTTCTAGGTCCGAGACAGGTTGGAAAAACAACAGGAATAAAACTCCTAATTCAAAAGCTCTTGAAGGAAAACCCTCCCGAGTCTATCCTATACATCAATGTTGAGATCCTTCCAGACTACAAAGGGCTCTCGGCCTTGATAAGAGAGTTCCAAGCCATTAGGGAGAAGGAAGACATCAAAACGGGTTATATATTTCTCGACGAGGCCACTTCGCTCGATGGGTGGTGGAAGGGAGTCAAACCACTCATTGATGCAGGCCTCTTGGAGAACAATGTCGTCACGGTCACGGGATCAAGTTCCCTGCGGGTAAAGCGGGACATAGAACTATTCCCGGGGAGGAGGGGAAAAGGAACAACACTCGAAGTTATGCCACTATCTTTCGGAGAATATGTTGAGATTATGGGTTTGAAACGGCCAGAGCTCCAGAGAGAAAAAACGCTGAAACTCTTTGGAGAGTACCTGAAAACTGGTGGCTTCCCAGGAACGATCAACGGCATGCCCATGGACGACCTTTTAGGGGCTTATATAGGAGAATTCGTCCGTTTTGGGAAAAACCTTGAAATAGCTAAGGAGACAATTACCACAGTGGTTCAAAGCGCTCCTTCGGCGACAAGCTTTAGGGCACTAGCTGAAATGACCTCCGGTTACTCCTACAAAGTTGTGCAGGATTACATCGAGTTCTTTAGAGAGTTGTACCTGCTCGGAATAGCATATCTCAAGCAGGGGGGGCGGGTACTCTATAGGCGAGAGAAGAAATTCTTCTTTAGGGACCCGTTGTTGGCGCAACTCTTCTCGGCTTGGAGTGGCACCCAGTTGAGGGAAGACGCCCTCTACGAGTGGCTTGTCCAGGAACACCTCTACAGGAAGTTTGGGAAAGTTTATTATTACAGGAACTCATACGAAGTTGATGCGATAGCGGGGAACCTGAAGGTCGAGGTGAAGGCAGGGAAAGCCCACAGGAGGCATCCAAAGACTGTCACCGTGCTCGAAAAGGAAGATGTGCCCTTTTTCCTCCTCGATCTCACACCTTGAAGTTTTCGAGTTAACTTTTGGCTAACTCATTACATTTTTCTTTTGAAAGCCTCGCCTTTTAAGGCGGGGAGGAGGTCAGGTAAGTCTTTAGTCTGGATACTAAAACATCGAGGGTATGTGTTAAGAAGTGGAAACCAAGTTGCATGGACATAACCCCGTACGGCCTGCCCATGATTAGAATTGTGCACTTGCTTCTATTTTACTCTGATTTGTTTCATCTATGAGGACTGCCCTTTGTATTGTGCAAAGAAGTCCTAAAAATCGTTTCATTTCAGATGAAGAAATTCCCAAATATTAATTACACCGACAGTTCACTTGATAACATAGTGTGCCCCCCATGCGGGATGCTAGTTCCCACTCAAGGTCTTGCTCCTCATTACATTGTCGTTTTGGTTGAGTATATCTCTCGAAAAGAAAAGTCAGTCGGCTACTTTGCGAGCTTTATAAACTCTTCTGGATTATATACTTCGTCGTATCATTCAAAGTGCTTTTTATTGTATGTCACTAACGGGGCGTTGAGCTTTACTGCTAATACCCCAATCATGTAATCCCTTGCATTTTTTTAAAGTCCCACCTACCCCCAACTGCCTTCACTGTTTCTACTGCGCATTCCTTATCGAATCCCAAAACTTCAATCCCGATACTACGGAATAATGTCTCAACAGCGCTCTTTCCCTCTTCAACGCTCCCAAGTTTTTTGGACTGATGATAAAGGTACTCAGTATAAACTACTGCACTCGTCACTGGAGAGTATGGTGAATCCTTGAGCCAAAGTAAAAACTTCCAGTTGTGGAAAACATTTGCTGAAGAAGTGGAACCTAAATGGCGTCCCCTCAGTCGACGTAGACTTCCTCGTTAGATGGGACTCTTTTAAGGAAGTATATTCAAGACTGAGGGAACTGGGCTATCAAAGTTCAGGTTTCAAGTACTTTAAAGTGGTTAAAGATGGAGAGCTTCCATTCCTCGAGGAAAGGATAAATGTTGATTTGCTCTTTGATAGAAAACCAAGCAGGCTTAGCTTCGAGAGTCCTTATGTGAAAAAAAGTGTTCAAAGAAAAATATTATTCTATTGAAAAGTTTGAGTTTGAAGGGCTCTCCGGAAAAGTTAGGGTTGTTCTTCCCGAGGCTCTTATCGTACTGAAACTCGACATATATTCCAACCCTACGTATTCTGACGAGAAACGGGAAAAACACTGGAAGGGCATGGTGGACATATATTCTCTCTTTATGGGTTCTCCCACCTTGAGGATCAAGGTTTTTGAAAATTTCTACAATGTTAAGCCATTCTCATTTGAGCACCTTGAAATGTTCTTTTCAAAGGAAAGCAGAGAGCTTATGGATGTTGTCTCTATTATTACGGACTATGTTGGCATCCCATTCGACAGGGAGGGTTCACACTCATAAAGATACGAGTATCAGATAAAGTCTGGCCAAGAAAAACTGATATAGACTTTGTGAAAAATTGGAGAAAAAACTCTAGAGTTCTCTTTTTCCTTCAAAGAACTTAATTAGCTCTTCATCGCTTACATCGTCGTCTCCAAATCCAAGCTCTTTTTTCTGAAGTTCTATTAAACCTGGAGTGATCAAAGGTTCTCCGTTGAGCTTTGGAACAGCATAGTGGAGGGTGATTTCACTTAAGTTGTCAAGTCTTATCGTTGGGTTTTCTACATATTCAATTTCTTCAAGTCTTTTTCCATCTGCAATAAGCTTTGCCACTATTGAAGCCCCGTCAATCGAATATTGGGGTTTTCCTATGTGTCTAACTTTTACTCCTTTCATTTTTGAGGTTATAAACTCCTTGGTTCTCCCTTTGGGGATTGCATCTCCTAAAATGCCCCCAATGACTATTATGGTGTCATCTTCAATATCCTCTGGTTTAAGTTCTTCTTCGGCTTGAAGATCAAGAACAATAAGTTTTGAACACTCAAATGGAAACTTTGTGACAGTCTCACTTAAGACACTCCCCAGTTTTGCGAACTTTTCTCTCTCATCCGCTCTAACATTTGTAAAGATAAGTTTATCTTTCCACCACTGTGCCGCGTGAGAATATTCAAGCCAAAGCCACTCACTTATTTCTTCAAGATGCTCGATCAGTAGATATGGCATTATACTCACCTAGAAGTCTTTTTTGGTGGGGCCGCCGGGATTTGAACCCGGGTTTCCGGCTCCCGAAGCCGGAAGGATGGACCAAGCTACCCCACGGCCCCCCAGGGCTAACTTTTAAGAATCAAGTTATAAATCTTTCTAACCTAACAAAAATAAATATAAGGTCTGGGTTGCATAGTGTTGGGGGGTCCTCATGATATCCATAATAATACCAACGTACAATGAACGTGAAAATTTAGAGGAACTTTTTGAACGAATTTCAAGAGCATTAGAAGATAGAGATTTTGAAATAATAATAGTGGACGATGATTCCCCCGATAAAACTTGGGAAAAAGCAGAAATCCTCGGAAAAATATATCCTGTGAGGGTTATACGAAGAACAAACGAAAAAGGCCTTTCTTCAGCAGTTATAAGAGGGTTTGAAGAAGCTAATGGAGACATCATTGTGGTAATGGATGCTGATCTTCAGCACCCTCCAGAGGTTATCCCCAAACTAATAGAAGCTATTGAACATGGAGCAGATATATCGATAGCTAGCAGGTATGTTAAGGGAGGAAAGGCTGAAAATTGGTACTGGTGGAGGAAGGTTATTTCCAAAGGTGCTATCATGGTTGGAAGGGTCGCATTACCTAAAATACGGAATATAAAAGATCCAGTAAGTGGATTCTTTGCTTTCAAACGGGAGGTCATCGAAAATGTCAATTTAAACCCTGTGGGCTTTAAAATACTTTTGGAGATCCTCATAAAAGGAAAGTATGAAAAAGTTATTGAGATTCCATTTACATTTGGGTTAAGAAAGGGCGGAGAAAGTAAATTGAGTCAGAAACAGATTTTTAATTATTTAAAGCATCTTTACCGCTTAATGAGATGGGAAGGAGAAATAGATAGGTTGGTAAAGTTCTCTGTTGTAGGTTTAAGTGGGGTTTTGGTCAATGAAGGGACATTATGGGGATTTGTTGAGTTTTTAGGTTGGGACAAAAGGTTAGCTGTACTTCCTGCTACAGAGCTTTCAGTATTGAATAATTTTGTATGGAATGATATTTGGACATTTAAAGACCTTAAAAGAAAAGCCCTTTATTTACGACTTTTGAACTTCCACTTTGCGGCTCTTACGGGGGCATTGGTTCAATGGGCCATTTACCTAGTTCTCCTTCATGTGGGCCTCCATTATTTAGTTGCGAATTTAATTGGAATTGGATTTTCATTTATAGTGCGTTTTCTCTTTAATCGAAATATTACATGGGGATGATTCGCCTATCCTTAAAGAAAAAGAAATAAATATTTCTGTGCCAAAATACAAATGGAGGAGAACATAATGGAAAATAAATCACTCCCAATATATAGCCGCGTCTCTACTGGAGTAAAAGGGCTTGACAACCTCATCGGTGGAGGGCTCATCCCCGGCAGAGTCTACGTTGTTACCGGGCCCCCGGGTAGTGGCAAAACCACCTTGGGAATCCAGTTTCTAGTTGAAGGAGCTAAGAACGGGGAAAAGGGAATTTATATTTCTCTGGTTGATGACTCCAAGACTATAATCCAAGATATGCTCTATTATAGGTTCAATCTTCTGTCCCATATTCGAAGCAAAAAGATTGTGATATATGACTTAGGAGCCGTTTTAAGTCAAGGAGGCAAAAAACCAACATGGAAGGAGATTTTAAAGGAAATAAAAAGGATTATATTACATGAAAATGCAAAAAGAGTTGTTATAGATTCCTTTACTCCATTAGAATTCATGGTACAAGACCCTGAAAATAAACGAAAAGAAGTTGTGGGCCTAATAAAACTGCTTTCTACCATGGAAATAACAGCAATCGTAATAACGGAGATGATAGAATCCGAAAAATACACAGATGACTACTATGTGGCCAGTGGGGTGGTAATAATGCATCATTTTATGAGACAGTACAACATGATAAGAGCACTTCAAATACTAAAAATGAGAGGGACTTCCCATGATAGTAATTTGAAGAAAATAAAGATCACAGAAAATGGTATAGAGGTGTACAATGAAGCACCTTGGTGAGTAATATGAATGAAAAGGCAACCAAAAGGCAAAAACTTATAAAAGAGGCTTACAGGCTTGGATACTTTGTTGGATATAAGGGGCATACAGAATGGGTCTCCTGGATCTTCAAGAAAAAGAGAGAGATCTACGAAAAGGCAGAGTTCTTTAGTATATATAATGAAGTAAGGGCAGCATATGAAAAAGGCATAGAAGACGGAAAGATCAGAAGATTAAAAGAAATAGAACTCGGACTCAGTAAATTAGAATCTGAGATCATCCCAGAGGGTACAAAAGAAGCCACCAAAACCAAAGAAAAAGAAGAAATTGAAGAAGATTACCAGGCATTTGCAAAAACGCCAAAGATAATGGAACCTCCCGAGATAATAAAACTCATAAAATCCATAGAAGCTCCAAAAATGCTTTCCTTACCCAAGATACTTGGTGAAGAAGATTGAGTCCTCTACTTTAATGAAAGAAGCTTTTGGAAGAGAAGGGTAAACTTTATTGATATTTCTAACTTATTTTATCTGGTGTTGTGAATGAGAAAGTTTTTGAAAGAAAGTGAAGTTTTTGATCCTGAAAATGTTATAGGCCATATTGGAGAGCTCACCAAGTTCCACAGAATTCAGGGTTCAAAAGAGATGGTACAAGCTGCAAGGTACATTATGGAAGAGTTGAGAATAAATGGAATAAAAGCAGAACTTCTAGAGGAAGTATATGATGGGAAAAAATGGCATTTAACACTGGTCTCCCCCATTGCATGGGATTTAATTTATGGAGAGATAGTGATAGGGAGAGAGAAGATAACGACATCAAGAACTCCCTTAGTAGTAATGGCCCACTCCCCACCAGGAGAAACTGAGGGGGAAGTTATAACAATTGAAAAAGATGAAGACTGGGAAAAGGCAAAAGAAAAAGTAGTTCTAATCGGCGAAAAATGGCATGAAAATTATAAAAAGGCCAATGAAAATGGAGCTTTAGGATTTATAGCGTATAGAAAAGGTTCTGGTAAAGCTTTTCCTTATATAGGGTTATTCTTAACAAAAAGGGACTTAGAATGGGCGAAGATCCCAGCAGTTGCTCTTAGTGAAGATCTCGCAAATAAGATTATCCAGAAGCTCAAGAAAGGGAAGAAAGTAGAGGTAAAATTAAAAGTTGAGAGTGTCATCTCAGAGAAACAAACCTTACCTCTTGTATATGCTAAAATAGGAAGTCCTCCATACATTCTCTTTACGGCGCATATGTGCCATCCTAAACCTGGAGCAAATGATAATGCAAGTGGTGCGGCCATGTTGATAGAGCTGGCCAGAATTCTCAAAGAGTTTTACTATGACTCCTTCAGATTTGGATTTGCATTTCTCTGGATTCCAGAGCACTATGGTACCCAGGCTTTTATAGAAAATTGGGCCCGTCTTGAAGAGTACTATGCAGTGATAAATCTAGACATGGTTGGTGGTAGTGAAGACAGATCTGGATCAACTATAATGGTAATAAAAACACCTCTTTCACGATTCTCTATAATATCCGGACTACTGGAGTACTTCATTAACTTAGCAAACTCCGGAGGAGAAAGTTTTGGTGGAAGTCCATTACCAAAGATGAAAATGAAAAGCTATTCCTACGAGATGGGAAGCGATCATGATGTTTTCAACTTTTTTGGGATTCCAAGTGTAATGCCTATAACATGGCCCGATAAGTTTTACCATTCAAGCGAGGACACAATTGAGAAAATTAGTAAAGATAGTCTTGAAATTATTGGAAAAGCGGTCTTATCCACAGCATTAGCTCTCTCAAAAGGGGATGAGAAGGAGCTTAAGAGATTTGCAAGGGCTTATATAATGAAGTATTTAGGAGAATTAAACATGGAAAGAGACCTTGAAGTGGCCGAGAAGCTTGTCATGGACGGATTATACAGGGATTCAAGATTTTTGGGTCTACACATTGGTCATGAATTTAAATATGAACCTTGGTTGGATTGGAAAAAGAAAGGGCTAATCTCCCCGAGGTCTATAATGCAAATAGACAAAGATAAAGGAGAAAAATTGACCAAAATTTTGGAGGATAGAAAAACAGCGATTCTTCTTCATGAGTTGTTAATGCTCGGAGAAATGTTACCAAAAGAGGAAGCTTACACAGCATTAAAAGAAGAATTTGGGGATATAGATCGTGAAAAACTTGAAAAGGCCCTTGAGATATTAAAATCATTGAATATTATCTCTTTTTAGTTCTTTTTCCAGCTCATTTATCTTTTTTACCATATTTTCCCTGATTTTTGTCAAAAGTTCTGCTGGTGAGACTGCTGAATAAACATAGCCAAGCCATCCCTTCTGTATGAGCTCTCTTTTAAGAACTCCTCGTCTATAAAGGTTGAGTACATGCTCCCTGACGCTTCTTTCACTTATTCCAAGCTCCTCTTTTATTTCTGTAATATGCATAGCACTGTTCTTTTCAAGAAGGAGCTGGTATATCCTGAGTTCATTTTTCTTAAAACCGAGGTTTTTTAACAAGCCCTCTAGTTTCTCATAGATGTCCCCCATACCCAATTCACACCTATGAAGATTTATCTTCATATATTTTAAGTTTTTGGGTTGAGTTCAATAACTCCAAGGTATGTACCATCAGGTAAATATGCTTCTCCCATTGGAGATTGCTTTAAGAAGGGCACCATTTTTATTCCCTCTCTAACATCAAAACCTTCTATGTAAGGATTTACAGTGGGGAGGATCAAAAATTTGTTAATTTTAAAAAAACATTTAGTTTTCTTAACTGCGCTTCCGATTCTTACACTAATTGCGGGGTGTATATGGCCCAAGATAGCCTTCTCAAATTTAACACCCGGAAGCAGCTGATGCCCATGGAGAAAAAGTGTGCCATCAAGAAGAAAGTAATCTGTAATTTTTATGTTATCAAAGGCCTCTGTTATTTCTTCTATCTTTCCATCGTGATTCCCCTTTGTAATAACGGTTTTAAACTCACTAATTTCAGAAAAGAATTCAATTAGGAGCTTCTTAGTGAACGCTCCCAATCCAATGGGTTCTTTAACATCTCCTAGAATAATAAGTAAATCGGGATTCTTTGACTTTATAAAATCTGCAAGGAACTTTTCAAACCTTGTTCTGATTCTTAAACCTCTTGAAAGTTCGAATCCTATGTGAGGATCTGCTAATACAAGAGTTTTTCCAAGAGAAGTCTCGAAGTCAAGGGAAAGTTTTTCATAAAGTGGAAAAACCTCCATTGTTACCACTCAAAAAGGGGAAGTGTAAAGATAAGGGAAGGATATCAAATAATCCCTCTTTCCTTCTTTCTCTGCCTCTTTAATCTCCTAATTCTCTTTTTTATCCATTTCCATCTCATTCTTCCTTTCTTTTTCCATTTCCTTGGTCTTCTCTTCATGATCATCACCCCAATAATCGTTCCAGACTAAGCTCACTTCGCTTGGTTTTTAAGCTTTTCCCCCAAAAGAAATTAGATTATAGCAAAAACAAAAAGAACAAAACAAGAGGGTTTGAAAGAGATTTTGACTAATCAGAGCTTTTTCTTTATTTCAAATATCTACCAGGAATTTAAGCCCGTTATACCTTATAAAAAGCTTTTAGCTTATGATTTATTGTCCTTGTGATGTTATTAGCAAACTTTTATGCAAACAAAGAATAGTTTAATCTTTGAATTATATTAAAAGCCTCAAAAGATGTGTATTTGGATTCAGTGAATTATATTTTGAAATGTTGCGTTCCAATAGTAGAGATGGCTTTCGATAAGTTATTAATCATCCAACCCATATATCTAATGAGGGGTACATAATGAAGATCGGGTTTATCCAAATGGAACCGAAGCTTTTGGATCTAAATGCTAATTTAAGCAAAGCTGAAACGCTGATAAAAGATGCCGCAAAACAAAATGCTAAGTTAATTGTATTACCGGAGCTTTTTGATGTAGGGTATAATTTTGAAACCAAGGAAGAAGTGGAAGAAATAGCTCAGCAAATCCCGGATGGTGAAACAACCCAATTTCTAATGGAGCAGGCAAAGGAGCATGATATGTTTATAGTGGCCGGGACTGCGGAAAAAGATGAAAAAGGGAAACTCTATAATTCTGCCGTAATAGTAGGCCCAATAGGAGGGGGCTATATAGGGAAGTATCGCAAGATTCATCTATTTTACAGGGAGAAGCTCTTCTTTGAGCCCGGAAATCTCGGGTTTCATGTGTTCAACATAGGCATAGCGAAAGTTGGAATTATGATATGTTTTGACTGGATTTTTCCAGAAGCCATGAGAACTCTTGCTCTTAAAGGAGCTGACATAGTTGCACATCCTGCAAACCTCGTTCTGCCCTACGCACCAAAGGCCATGCCAATAAGGAGCCTTGAAAACAGGGTGTTTAGCATAACCGCAAATAGAATCGGAGAGGAGAGGGGGTTGAGATTCATAGGGATGAGCCAGATAAACTCACCAAAAGCAGAGATCCTGCTCAGGGCAAGCGAGAACAAGGAGGAAGTTGGATTAGTGGAAATAAACGTAGAGAAAGCAAGGAATAAAAAGCTTAACGAGTTCAATGACCTGTTTAAAGATAGGAGACCTGAACATTATGTTATCTAACCAATGGGGGCCATTTTGTTAATTTTTTCTCACTTCTTAAGCAATCTCACCTTAAAACAAAAGATTAAAAGAAGAAGGTTTACATAAAAAAATGGAATGATGAGTCTGGAGCCCCCTGAGTGGTGAGGAGGTTTCGCGGGGCTGACCGCAATAATGTTCCGGCTTAATGGACAGGGGTTCGTGAAAGCTTATCAGAGTTTTCAAGTTCGAACCATGCCTTTGATTTGCAATTGCAACAATCTTTAACTTATCTAAGTTCCCCAATAAACCGGAGAAAATTTTCAGTTTCGTTGGCGTTCCCAACAAGGAAGATTAGCCTTTGGTACCCAACTTCTCCCGAGCATTCGAGATATATCATGGTTGTCCCATTTGAGAGCAAACTCTTGCTCTCCGCTCTCCGTTTTGTTATAATGTTCTGCTCCTTAAATCCCCTCAGTTTTAAGTTCTTCAAAGATTTATCATACGCCTTCCGGCATAGGGATCCTCCTAATGGGCAGAAAGTATGGCACCGCCAAACGTATACTGCAACATAATACTGGGAGATCTTTCCTGCCCATAATCCACCATAGCGCTTGGGTAGGAAGGGATAACCCTCAAGCCAGTTATCATCATAGTCCTTAGAAGATGCTCCAAGGGCATAAGCTGTTCGAAATGCAACTCCTTGCGGGGGTGAGTCTATATTCATGCTTGTTAAGATTAGGAAAAGAACGAAAACAATGAAAACAGTACGCTTGCTTTTTTGTGTAATTTTGGATACAAAATGGGAGAATATAATACTCGGCACAAATATTCCAATAATCCAAGCTACCCATCCCTGAATTTTATAAAGGTCAGAAAAAAGTGCCCAACATTCCTCAACTACTTTGGAAAACAACAAGCTCCCTCCAAATGCAGCAAATCCAATTAGAGGCTTTTCGCTAGTAAACGAGAAGACGAGGGCAAATATAAAGAAGGGAACAAACAGTATTGTCCTGTCAGACAATTTAAACAAAACTCCAACAAGGAAAAAGAATGAAACAAGCAAAAGAACAAAATTTTTCTTCATGGGTTTACACCTCTGTTGCAGTGATGAAACTTGCCGCTGCACTTGTCCAGTCATTCCAAGCTATGTAATCATCTTCTCCCGGCTTGTTAGGATCGTGAACAATTATGTAACTTAACTCAACATATTCTAAACCACCATCGTTGTACTTCCATCCGGTATAGCCAATTACTGCAACCGCATGACCATTAAACCAGTGATAATTCATGCTTAGTACAAATGGCTGATTGTCGTCAATTTCTCGAATTACATCGCTTTCGGATACATAGAAATCAGTATAAGCAGAAAATTCATGAGATATACTTTCTGAGACTATGCCTTCTTGTAAAAGTTGATTATACTCCTCGTCAAAAAGTGCTATACCAGCTGTAACTTGTTGTGGAGCGAGGGTGCCTCCCCCATTTAGTGTGCCCATTGTGTGGTGTAAAATATCGATTATTGCCTCCCTGTTCCAATCGTCCTGTAATTGCAGTTCATAATATGCGATTATCATTGAGCCTGATATTGGAGCACATCCATCCCACTCTTCCCATGGATCGGGGTCCGGACCCACATTGTTTGGATACTGAATATCAGCATCTCCTGAGTCTGTGGATGTCCACGCTGGAACTCCATAAACCTTGTTCCAAATAAAAATTGGAGTAGATGACATTGGTACTGCCCCCTTTGTACTGGTGATAGCACTATTTGCAATTTTTTCCCATTCTTTTCTTGCTCTCTCTTTGTTGAATTTTAGTTCTACTTTCATTGGGTATTTTCTCACTTTCATGTCTCTTAAGCCTATTGTTTTTCCGTTTCCAATATTAATACCATAAGTTAGTGCTCCGTAATAGAGTAGTTTTCCAGCCTTATAGCCTTTCTTTTCTGCAAGTTCTTTAGCCTTCTCTAAATTCCAGCTTGGTGGTTCTGCCTTACTGAACTCCAAAACTGGAGGCATGTCTTTTCTTGCCGAAACAAGGATAAATCCGACATTTTTACCGTTTTTGAAGACTGCAAACTCATAAACGCTTTTCTCGCCATTGGGGAAATAGTACACGACAGGCTCTCCGAGAGTTGCATTCTCCCATTCTTTGAAGTCAGGGATATTGGCAGCAATCCAATTCACGTAGCTTCTGGCGGCTTTTTCAGCAAGCGGTAGAGGGATTTTATTACCCGACACTGCAGCACTTCCAAAAGAACTCAAAACCAGCAAACCGATTAATAAGACACTTAATTTCTTCCATTGCATCGAGCATCACTTAGGGAAGTTCTCATAAACTATTATATTATCAAGATACCTAAACTTTTTTTATTATGATAGTAAAATCTACTTCAAAGAAAAAGTAAGTGCTAAAAAGCCCGATCTCAAAATACACAAAAATTAAGAATTAAAAACTTTAGAGAGTAATTAAAATGCTGACAATATTGGGATTGTTTAGATGCCCTCCAACAGAAATTACCAGTGTAGACAAGATTCTTAACTACAGCGGGGATGAACAAAATTATATAATGCCTTTTGTCGTTGTTGATGAGGATGAGTTTGAAGACGTGGAGATTGACAAGTGATTCTGCATAATTTGTGAACTCCCCTTCAGACAAAGACTTTTTAATACGAAAAGCAACTTTTAGGTAGAGTAAAGGATGGTGATAATCATGGACATGAGCACAAGGATGTTCAAAGAGGAGGGCTGGTTAAGAAAGACTTGTAAAGTATGTGGAAAACCTTTCTGGACGATAGATCCGGATAGAGAGACATGTGGAGATCCTCCATGTGACGAGTATGAATTTATAGGCAAACCAGGTATTCCAAGGAAATACACATTGGAAGAGATGAGAGAAGCTTTTCTAAGTTATTTTGAAAGAAAAAATCATGGAAGGGTTAAGAGATACCCAGTACTCCCAAGATGGAGAGACGATGTTCTTTTAGTGGGTGCTAGTATCATGGATTTTCAGCCTTGGGTCATAAGTGGAGAAGCTGATCCCCCTGCAAATCCTCTCACAATCTCTCAACCCTCAATAAGGTTTACTGACATTGATAATGTTGGAATTACTGGCAGACACTTCACGATATTCGAGATGATGGCCCATCATGCTTTTAATTATCCCGGAAAGCCAATTTATTGGATGGATGAAACTGTGGAATACGCCTACGAGTTTTTCACTAAAGACCTCGGCATGAAAGGAGAGGATATAACCTTCAAGGAAAATCCATGGGCAGGAGGAGGAAATGCAGGGCCAGCTTTTGAAGTTCTTTACAGAGGATTAGAGGTAGCTACATTGGTTTTTATGCAATATAAATTGGCCCCACCCGATGCAGATCCTTCTCAAATAGTCGAGATTAAAGGAGACAAATATGTTCCAATGGATACAAGAGTTGTCGATACTGGATATGGCCTTGAAAGATTAGTTTGGATGAGCCAAGGGACACCAACAGCTTATGATGCTGTTCTTGGTTATGTTGTTAAACCTCTGAAGAGAATGGCTGGAATCGATAAAATAGACGATAGAATTCTCATGGAAAACTCTAGATTGGCTGGAATGTTCGATATAGAAGATATGGGAGATTTAAGAGTGCTAAGGGAAACAGTTGCTAAAAATGTAGATATGGCTCCGGATGAGCTAACAAGGCTTGTCAGGCCGTATGAGTTAATCTACGCAATAGCAGATCATACAAAGGCCCTAACGTTTATGTTGGCTGATGGGGTTGTTCCATCGAATGCTAAAGCTGGTTATTTGGCTAGATTACTCATAAGAAAGAGTATAAGACACCTTAGAGAATTAGGTCTACAGATTCCACTTAGTGAGATAGTGGCAATGCACATAAAGGAACTTCACAAGACATTTCCAGAGTTCAAAGAGATGGAAGATGTTGTCATTGATATGGTAAATGTTGAGGAAAGGAAATATGCTGACACATTGGACAGGGGTAATGATCTTGTCAGGAGGGAAATTGAAAGACTTAAGAAGCAGGGAGTTGGAGAGCTCCCACTGGAGAGATTGATGCTTTTCTACGAGAGTCATGGTTTAACCCCTGAGATTGTGAAAGAAATAGCTGAAAAAGAGGGCATGACAGTCCGCATTCCGGATAATTTCTACAGTCTCGTTGCTAAAGAAGCCGAAAAAGGTATTAAGGAGGAAGAAGAAAAGAAAATAGTAGATTTTGAGCTTGTTCAAGATTTGCCAGATACTAGAACTTTGTATTATGAAGAGCCGCTCATGAAAGAATTTGACGCTAAAGTGGTTGGAATAATAGAAGATTGGGTGGTTTTAGATGCAACGGCCTTTTACCCAGAAGGGGGAGGGCAACCCTGTGACTTGGGAGAGCTGAACGGTGTTGAAGTCTTAGATGTCCAAAAAGTTGGAAAGATAATCCTCCACAAGGTGAAAGAACCTGAAAAGTTCAAAGAAAGGGGAATTGTCCATGGAAAGATTAACTGGGAGAGAAGAATACAACATATGAGGCACCACACTGGTACTCACGTCCTTATGGGAGCTCTTGTTAGAGTCCTCGGAAAACATGTCTGGCAGGCAGGTTCCCAATTAAGCACTGATTGGGCCAGACTAGACATAGCCCACTATAAACGGGTAAGTGAAGAGGAACTTAAGGAGATAGAGCTCTTGGCAAATAGAATTGTGATGGAGGACAGAGAAGTAAAGTGGGAATGGCTACCAAGAACGGAGGCAGAGCAGAGGTATGGCTTTAGACTCTATCAGGGTGGAGTTGTACCAGGAAGAGTAATTAGAGTGCTTAACATTAAAGACTGGGATGTCCAGGCCTGTGGAGGTACGCATTTACCAAGAACTGGTTTAATAGGCCCTATAAAAATACTAAGAACTGAGAGAATCCAAGATGGTGTAGAGAGAATAATTTTCGCATGTGGTGAAGCCGCTATCAAAGAATGGCAAAAAGAGAGGGAGATTATAAGTAAAACGAGTGAAGTCTTTAGAGTACCTTTAGAAAAACTGCCCGAAACTGCGGGGAGATTCTTTGAAGAGTGGAAGCAAGCAAGGAAGGAAGTAGAGAAGCTCAACAAGGAGCTTGCAAAGCTTTTGGTTTATGAGCTTGAGAACAGAGTAGAGAAGATAGGAGAGATAGAGTTCATTGGAGCCGTAGTGGAAGGGGAGATAGACCACTTAAGAGAGGCCGCCCTCAAGCTCAAGAAGTCAAACCGTATTGTTGCCTTGATAAGTGAGGAGAGCAACGCAGTTGTTGTAACGGTTGGTGAGGACTTAAACTACAAGGCCGGCGATTTGATAAGGATAATCACGAGGGTCGCAGGTGGAGGCGGTGGAGGTAAGAAGGATCTTGCCCAAGGAAAGATAAAGAACATCCTAAAGGCCAAGGAAGCTCTTGAAGAGCTTAAGAAGGCCCTTTAATTTTTCAATTTTTTGGAGGGTTTAAGATCAAAATAAAAGCTCTCACTAACGAGATAATTATGATGTGTGAAGAGATGGGATTCAATGCTGTTAAAGAGCTTTCAACCATAGATGGAGCTAGGATAGATTTAGCTATTCTGAGAGAAAACGAAAAAATCTTGGCAATTGAATTTGAAAACTCCTATAAATGGATAAAGCAGAGGGTTCTTTACAATGCAATAAAGGTCCATAGGGATGGATTCAGTAGACTTTGGATCGTGTATCCCTTCAACAATAAACCCCTGAGAAATAGCTGGGTTGGAAGCTTTATAGAGGAACTTGGAGTGGAAGTTGAGGTTGTCCATCCTAAAGAAGTGGAGGAAAAAGTTAGAGACTTTTTAGCCAGTCTTGTTGGATATGACAGCAAGTTGTGATGGTTCTCATCAATCTAACGCTGGAGTCAATACTGAAGTGTGAACACTATTACGAGGCTTCTCTCTTGAGTGGTGTACCATCCCCCTCATCCATCACCCATCCAGCGGTAAGCTAACCTTTCTCCAGTGAGCTGAGCTCATGTTCATTCAAGCCCCGGCTTATGATGATAACCCCTTTTTCTTTAGGCAACGTTTTGAAATTGTCCAAAATAGTTACTTCGGTGAATCCGGCTTTCTGGATAATCACTTCTTTAGAGTTACTTTGCATTCTTTTTCTCTGCAGTTTAGTTCAATTTCAAATTTCAATTTGCTTGGGACAACAATACCGAGCCACCAGAATTCATAAACCTGTATCTCTCCAGTGATTGTGTGATTTCCCATTGAAGCGGGGTTTAAAGTAAATCCTACGTAACTACTCCTGCTTGGATTTTCCACTTTAATCAAAATATCGTTCTTAGTGTCAACTTTGATTAAAAATCCCTTAATAATGGGCAATTTGTCTTTAAACACGAGATAACATCCGAAATATTGTTCATTTAAGGCATTATACCTTGTACCCTTCCAACAATAAAGAGAAGAGGTGTAAGTAAGTTTGGAGTAGTCTGTGTACGTGTAGTAAGGATGCCATTCAAAGCCGTTCTCTGAGACTAGAGAATTTGTTGGAATCACTAAATTGAACAAGATTACATAAAAGAAATAAAATGCCAAAATGCTCCGCTTTCTCATGAATTTCACCTAATTATGGGTATTGTTCCAAAGTAATAAATATTGGAATTGAATACTCCCTAGCGAATAATACATCAGTCGGATAACCATCTGGATGGTTCGCAGCAATTCCGGGCCTTACTGTAAGATAGAACTTGATAATATCCTCTTCTAAGTCAAAGGGTAAATGCACAGTATATGTGTAATACTGACCAATTTCATCTGTTCCAATGTACTCCATTATAACACCTTGATATGTGATATGCTCAGGGCCCCGATAGTACTTGGTGAGCTCATCTGTACCAACATTATTGCGACTTTCTGCAGTTAGACCATCAAGTAAAATTGGTAGAAACCCTCCACCTTCAAGGTATATTGATGCAAGGTTTACTAAAGTTGTAAAGACTTCTCTGAATTGTGAGCTTGTGTAATCTCCATTAAATGCATCATAACTAAGTTCTATTTCTAATGGGAGATAATCTGAACTGAAATATCCTCCATAAAATTTGAATGTTGTACTTAGGGAATGGAAAACAAGTTTAGAATACTTATTGGTGTCTGCTGGAGAAACGGCATAACCCAATGATGTATATCCTTCTTGCCCATCATATAAGTGGGCATAATAACTGCCACTTTTTCTAGTGCCGTATATTGCAACTACAGCTCTCCCAACAACATCCCCATCATAGTCGTAGATATCAAAGTAGTCCTCTATTGGATACTGTGAAGGTGAGGGGACGTAGTAATATGAATTCACCGTTGCACTAGACAAAGCGAATTCTCCAACATTTAACACTGTGTCAGAATTGAGTTCAAATGGCCCAAATATGAGTGCTGTTTCTTTATTGGATATAGCCCTCCTATGAAATTTCGAAGCTATGTGATCATACTCAATTAATATATTGCCGTTCTCAGTTCTTATCAACATTTCTTTCGGTTTAGTCATGAATGTTATCTCAGTGTTTCCTGTGGGAATAGTTGATCTTTTGTCAGTGTCTATTATTGTGATACTTTTTACAATGTCATGATTTGGCTTTATTTTCCAAAGTATATCTACTTTCTGTTTCTTTGAAGAACCAATAACCAGCACTGTCCTAACATCGTGTTGGGTAATGAATGTAATTTTTGAGAGTTTTATGTTTTTGAAATGATATTTTTCAACCTGTTTTATTGTGGTACCATTCTCAGTTATGGTAACGCTAGTAGGTCTTTCATTTAATGATATAATTGTACCATTTTCCATCTTAATACTAAACTCTTGCTGAACAATCTTGCTTAGAGAAATCGATAATTGTTGCATCCCTTGCAATTCCTTTGCACTAGCTATCTCTCCTATCGCTCCCAAAACCAACAATCCTACTATTAAACTTAAGAGTTTCCTCCACATTGTGGAATCTCCTAAAAAATTTTCGTGGTTCGGGCATGGGGGCGCTTAGAGGGGGCCCTCATTACCATTAACAATAGCTCATTAGAACTTTTTAAACTTTTATATTGAGAAAAGTAATTGATAGTGTTATTTCATAAAAAACTAAGATCACAACTGAGCATGAGAAAAGAAAGTAAAAGACCTCACAACCCAGTCGGATTGTCAATGAACACCGTTTTGACTCTAAACTTTTCCCTTAGGACGGGCATTAGCGCCTTAACTCCTAGGGTTTCACTCGCGTAGTGTCCAGCGGCAATAACGCTTAGCCTTCCTTCCTTTGCCGTATGGTAGTCGTCATGCAAAAATTCTCCCGTTATGAATAAATCCACTCCTTTTTCTATTGCCTCCGGTATGGTAAACCCGCCTCTGCCACTTACAACGGCAACCCTCTTTATCTCCTCAACCCCGAATTCATAGGCCTTCACATAGTCAGTTTTCAACTTTTCCACGAGTATTTGAGCAACTAAAGGCAGCGGTTTTGGTTCATCAAATTCGGATGTATATCCTATGCTTAAACCATTATAGCTTCCAAAGGGTTCCTTTGGCTCCAATCCCAAAAGTTTCAAAAGTTGGACGTTGTTCCCCACTTCGGGATGAAGGTCAAGGGGAAGGTGAGCTGCATAGAGGTTCAGCTCGTTCTCAAGAAGGAACTTGAGCCTTTTCTGCACAAGCCCCCTGACGTATTCTATTCCTCCCCATATAAGGCCATGGTGAACTATTAGCATATCAGCATCGAATGCGCGGGCTTTAATAAAGGTGTCCATACAGGCATCGATGGCAAAGGCAATCTTTTCAACTTCCTCTTTTCCTTCCACTTGCAGACCATTGCGGGATTTATCAGGAAAAGAGTTTATGTCTAGGTATTCATCAAGGAAGTTTACAATTTCATCTTTGTTAACCATTTTTCTTCACCGAAATTAGTATTCTCTACTGCTTAAAACACTTTTCAGGTGAAGACTTTTAAATGCCCACACTATCTTATGAACGTGATGAGGATGGAAGAAAAATACCGAAAGGCCTGCGAGGAAATTGCAAAGGTGATAATATCTGGCGAGATTAAGGATAAGGATCAACTTAACAGGTTTAAGGTTAAAATAGCTAGGAAATATCATCTAAGTAAGCTCCCTACTAATTCAGACATTCTCAGGGTGATGAGGAAAGACCAGAGGGAGAAGTTTAAGGAGTTTCTTAAGAAGAAGCCAACAAGAACTATAAGTGGAGTGGCCGTTGTGGCCATGATGACAAAACCTTTCCCATGCCCCCATGGTAGGTGTATTTATTGCCCCGGAGGGCCGAGTGAAGGTTCTCCGCAGAGTTATACTGGAAAAGAACCTTCGGCTTTGAGAGCTCTTCAGAATGTTTATCATCCTTACCTTATAATGATGAACCGCCTAAAGCAGCTCTACGACATTGGCCACGATATAGACAAGGTTGAAGTTATCATCCAAGGTGGAACTTTCCCAGCTGTGGATCTAGATTACCAGGAATGGTTCATTAAAGAGGCCTTCAAAGCTATGAATGACTTTTCACATTTCAAAGACATTGAAAACCTTGAGGAAAAGATAAGGAATGCAGTTCTCTTTGGAGATATTGATAAAGATCCACTCTTTAAAGCAGCCTGGGAAAGAACACACAAGAAACCTTACTACTATCTCGAAGAGGAGCAGAGGAAAAATGAAAAGGCAAAAGTCAGGATGGTGGGATTGACGATTGAAACAAGGCCCGATTGGGCTATGGAAAAGCAAATAGATAGAATGCTGAAGCTCGGGACAACGAGAGTAGAGCTTGGCGTTCAAACGGTGTTTAACTTCATCTACGAGAGGGTTAAGAGAGGACACACTGTTGAGGACACTTTAAGGGCTACACAGCTCCTCAAAGATGCCGGTCTCAAGATAAACTACCACATGATGCCGGGCTTACCGGGAAGCAACTTTGAGAGAGACTTAAAGGCATTTCAGATAATCTTCGAGGACGAACGCTTCAGGCCTGATATGCTTAAGGTTTACCCCACATTGGTTACGAAGGATACGATCCTTTATAGGTGGTATAAAGAAGGAAAATACAGGCCTTATACAACCGAAGAGGCTGTTGAACTGCTTGTTGAAGTTTACAAGATGCTTCCTAAGTGGGTTAGGGTCATGAGAATTCAGAGAGACATTCCAGTGCAACTCGTTGAAGCGGGTGTAAAGCATTCTAATCTTGGTCAACTGGTCTTTAATGAACTTGTGAGAAGGGGAATAAGACCTAGAGAGATTCGTTTTAGAGAAGTTGGACACCAGATGCAGAAGTTTGGGATAGAGCCCGAAGTGGAACACATCAAACTTTTGAGAGAGGATTATGAGGCGAGTGAAGGTCACGAGATATTCCTGAGCTTCGAGGATGTGAAGAACGATATTCTAATTGGCTTCATAAGGCTTAGAATTCCAAGTGAAAAAGCTCACAGGAAAGAAATAAACTGCTGTCCGTCTGCTATAGTTAGGGAGCTCCACGTTTACGGGCCACTGGTACCAATAGGTGGAAAGCCGAAGTACGAGTGGCAGCACCGCGGTTACGGAAGGGAGCTCTTAGCTGAGGCTGAGAGAATAGCCTTTGAAGAATTTGACAGAAAGAAAATGCTTATCATAAGTGGGGTTGGTGTTAGGGAGTACTACAGAAAGTTTGGCTATAGAAAGGATGGGCCATATGTAAGCAAGAGACTTGATAAAAATGGGCATGCCAACTTCGTGAAAAGCCAGGAGTTTGATGGGCATTTGAACACTTGAACTGGGGATGCACTTAAAAAAGCACGGGGATAAAGATGAGGTTCAAACCAAAACCACTGAAAGATGATGTAAACTTTGAGTGCAAATTCTGTCTCGACTGCTGTAGAGGTAGGTTTATCTACTTGACTATTTCAGATATAGCCAACATTATGGCTCATGGCCACGATCCGCAGGATTTCGTTCTTATGACTGCTGAAGGAGGGAAAATAAGGTTTTTTTTGGCTTACAGAGAGTGGGATCTCGGATGTATTTTTCATGACCCAGAGACCGGAAAGTGCAAAATCCACTCCTACAATCCACTAATATGCAAAATCTATCCTTTTATGGTCTCTCACAAGCCGCTTGGGATTGAAGGTGAGGAGCCTTTTGAATACAAGGGAGAAAATCTCTGGCTATATTACGATGAAAGCTGCCCTGGCATTGGCGAGGGGGAGAAGATAATAAAGAAGGAAGATATAGCTGAGCTTGGGTTGAAGTTTCAGAAGGAGTCTGAAAAGACTGATTTAGATGGTTTAAGCAGGCTCTTAAACGGTGAGTACAATGGAACTTAGATACAGAAGGGCTTCGTCTTGGGAGTTTGATTTGATAATGAAAGAAGCAGAGAAGTTTGGGGAGCTAAAGCACGAGTTTTTTGGGATAGTTGAGGGGAAGTTCAGGGATGTTTATGCGGTAAACGGAGAAGTTTGGAGAAGAATAGAGAGCTTGAAGATAAAACCCTATGCATTCGGAACCTTTGTGGGCACAATAAAGGTTGACAGAAATCTTGTTGAAAAGTTTTATCCCAACATCGAGTTTTTCTACTTTGTTGATATCAAACAGAACTTTGCTATTCTAAAACCAAAAACAGCTTTCCTCTTCACAACCGGCAAAGACGTGCCCAAAAATGGGGTCAAAGAGTACAGCTGGAAAGGGAGTAAAAAGTTGGTTATCCTAAATGAGGAAGGTATAATCCTTGGATTAGGCCTTATAAACCCAAAAAGCAATGGGAAGTTCATCAAGAACATCACTGACATTGGAGAATTCATAAGACGACATAAATGAGGGTTCTTTGAGTTTTTTCCTTTCACCGTAAAATTTAAATATCTTCATAATATACTACCAATTGGTAATTAAAATATCTATTCTGTTTAAACTTGCTTAAATCAGTGAATAACTCTTATAAGGGGGTGAAAAATTGATAAAGAGGGTAGAAACTGGAATTCCAGGGATGGATGAAATCCTTCATGGAGGGATACCAGAAAGAAACGTAGTTTTGCTTAGTGGAGGGCCGGGAACGGGAAAGACAATATTCAGCCAGCAGTTCCTATGGAACGGCTTACAAATGGGTGAACCTGGAATATATGTGGCTCTCGAAGAACACCCGGTACAAGTTAGACAAAATATGGCTCAATTTGGGTGGGATGTAAAGCCCTATGAGGAGCAGGGAATGTTTGCTATGGTAGATGCCTTTACGGCAGGAATCGGGAAGTCCAAGGAGTACGAGAAGTATATAGTTCATGACCTAACCGATATTAGGGAGTTCATAGATGTATTAAGACAGGCCATAAAAGACATCAACGCCAGAAGAGTTGTTGTTGATTCTGTTACAACGCTCTACATTAACAAGCCTTCCTTAGCCAGAAGCATAATCCTCCAGCTTAAGAGAGTTTTGGCTGGAACAGGATGTACAAGCATCTTTGTGAGCCAGATCAGCGTTGGTGAAAGAGGTTTTGGAGGGCCGGGAGTGGAACACGGTGTTGACGGTATTATAAGATTAGACCTTGATGAGATCGATGGAGAGCTTAAGCGCTCCCTAATAGTGTGGAAGATGAGGGGAACCAGCCATTCAATGAGGAGACATCCATTTGAGATAACTGATAAAGGAATAACAGTATATGCGAATAAAGTTCTGAAGAGAGGAGGAATTGTAGAAATTTAAGGGGGTGAGAACAATGCCGGTTGAGATCCCACTCAATCCGGTTGGAAGGCAGGAGATTCATCAGCTGGAGAGTATCTTATTATTTGCAACGCTCTTCAGGCCAGAGGTCATCGAGCTCATAAAAGACTCAGCAGAGAGATTAACATGGGTTGATAGCTTGGCAGTTGCGGCTGGAGCAATAGCGAGAGAAAAAGCAGGAATGACAACAAGCGAGATTGCAGGAGAGCTTGGAAGAACTGAGCAAACAATAAGGAAGCATCTCAAAGGAGAAAGCAAAGCTGGGCAGCTTGTTAGAGAGACCTATGAACTGATAAAGCAAGGAAAGCTTGATGAGCTAATCAAAACAATTGAAATGATTGAAAAAGGCGGCCTTAAGGAAGTAATTGCCAAAGAGGAGTATGAAAAACTTATGCAAGAATATGAGAACCTCAAACTTGAATATGAAAAAGTCAAAGCGGAACTTGAGAAGATGAAGCAGACAGTAGATCTTGAGAGCTTGGAAAAGGCGATAGGGAAGATAGAGAGGCTCAGGAAAGAACTAGAAGCAGTTAAAGCAGAACTTGAAAAAACCAGAAAGGAGAACAAAGAACTTAAAAAAGAGCTCGCAGAGGCCAGGGTAAAAATTATGGAGCTGCAGAGCAAAAGAATTGAGGAAACAAAAGTTAAGGAACTTGAAGAAAAGCTCAAAGCAAAAGAAGAGGAACTCAGCAGATTAGAGAGACTAGTTGATGAAGTAACACGTGAAAAACTGGAACTTGAGAAGAAAGTTGAAGAATTTGAAGGCCTTGCAGATGAGCTTAGAAAAGAAAAGGAAGAGCTTGAGAAGAAAATCAAAGAGTTAACAAGGGAGAATAATGAACTTAAACAGAGAATTGAAGAGCTTGAGACATATAAGATCAGATTTGAGAACCTCAGAGATAAGATAGAGAAAATAAAGATGGAGCTAGAAAAGCTATTGGAGTGAATTCACTTCTCGCTTCTTCTGTCTAGTTTTTCTTCCCATGTTAAGATCATATGAGTAAACGTACCCTCTTCTTCTTTGATACCCCGCTTGACTTCTGAGACGTGAGCGTACTGAGCTCTGAACTTCTCAAGAATGTAATCAACAGCCTTCTCTGGATCTGCTTTCTCGCCACAGGTGTAAACATCCAGCGCTGCATATCCTTCCTCTGGCCATGTATGAACGGAAATATGACTCTCGGCAACAATAACTACTCCACTAACCCCCGTTGGTGAGAATCTAAAGAAGTAACTTGCTTTTATTTCCATGTTTCCTGTCTTTGCAGCATTCATAAAAATCTCTCTTATCCTGTTTGGATCTTTTAAAACCTCGGGATCACAGCCTGAAGCCTCAACCACGTAGTGATATCCAATAGTGTCCATGAGCATCACCTAATCCAGTTATTCACCTTAGGTTTTAAAAGTTGTGTGCCTAATAGCTCATATTGAATAGATTTTTAAATGCTGCGGTGAACTATTTAAAAAGACAATGGAATACATTAAAAACACATAAGAGGTGAACAGAATGCTTGAGAATACTCTAAAAAAGCTTGCATCAGTTGAACCTAAAAAAATGATAACTTATCCTTTAATTATTTTCCTTGTATCGGTTTTACTCCTCGCAGTTCACTTTCCAAACCTCGGAACTGACCTCAAAGGTGGAGTAGTGATAACTCTTCATGGGGGCAATGCAGACTCCCAAGAGGTGGAAAATCTCTTGAAACAACAAGGGTTTGATGTCACAGTTAGAGAGATTAAAAGTATAACTGGAGATACTAGGATAGAGATTAAGGCATCTACTGATGTTAATGTGCAGAAAATAATTAGCATTGTAAAATCAAAGTATCCGGACGTTACCATATCACAAACTCAATTTGGCCCAAGCTTGTCAAGAACTGCTCAAGAACAAAGTTTAAAAGCAGTTTCTATGGCGTTTATTGGAATGGCAGTGGTTGTATTTTTGTTCTTTAGAATACCCCTTCCCTCCTTGACTGTTATATTCTCGGCATTTTCAGATATGGTAATAGCACTTGCATTGATGAGTGTTTTTGGTTTAGAGTTGACCCAAGCGACTATTGCTGCACTGCTAATGCTTATCGGTTACTCAGTGGATAGCAACATCTTGCTCACTACAAAGCTCTTAAGAAGAAAAGAGGATACAATTGAGGGTGCTTACTTTTCAGCAGTTTCCACAGGTTTTACAATGAGTACTACGACTTTAGGAGCCCTTGCTTCATTGTGGGTGCTCTCCCAAGCAGAAGTCATAGATATGATTGCGACAGTATTAATATTTGGATTACTTGCTGACTTCATGAACACTTGGATACTCAATGCTGGAGTTCTAAGATGGTACCTTCAAAGAGGTGAGAAGAGATGAATCTAAAAAAACTTTTGTTAAACGGTAGGGTTTTACTGCTCATACTTGTTATCTTGATCTCAATAATTACAATAGCCTCTCAGGGAATAACTTATGGTTTGGATATAAGTGGTGGAGTTGAGATAACTACACAATTAGAAAGGCCTGTTGATCAGGGCACCATGGAGGAAGTTAGGACCTCCTTGGAGACAAGGTTGAACACTCTAGGAGTTAAAGATATCACATTGGAACCATGGGGAGATCAAATAATTAAAATAAGGGTAGCTAATGTCACTGAAGAGGAGGCAAATAGCATTATAGATACAATAAATCGTCAAGGTGTTTTCTATGCTGAATTCAATGGCGTCATATTTGCAACTGGAGCAGACATAAAGAGGGTAGATCAGGTATACTATGAGCCGAGAGAAGGAGCTTGGATTGTTCCGTTTTCAATATCTAAAGAAGCCGCGGAAAAGTTCGCCCAGTTGGCCTTAGGAAAAGTTGGCTATCCTGTGGATATATTTCTAGATCCCCCCATAGATTCTTTATTGATTGTTCCACAAGAGTTATACTCTTTAATGAGCTCAAGCGAATTCCAGTTTTCTTCAGACGCTAAAACTTTGCCTTCAAGGCTTAAAGAGGCGTTTAATATTGATGTTGTTCCCTATGGTAATCAAAGTATAGAAGAAATTGCCAAACTCGCACAAGGTAAGGAGAAGGTTATATTAGTAGAGGTTAACAGTGGTCTTGAATCTCAATTAAAGAACCTAGGAATAAAAGTTGAGGAGAGAGAATTACGAGCAGGAGAGACTGCTGATGACTTTGTAAGAAGAATATTAGGTTTATATGGGCCATATAGGCTACAAGAAGGTCTTACTACGGGAGAACCTCACACAGATCTTGCTATTTCAATTGGAGGTTCTAAGGAGGATATTACTGCAATGAAACAGGCCCAAGTTGTCTCTGTAGTTCTTAGAAGTGGCTCCCTTCCAATAAAAGTGTTTGTAGAAGGTGTCAATTACATCCCGCCAACTTTAGGGGAACAATTTAAAAAACAAGTTCTCCAAGCAGGTTTGGCAGCATTGTTTGTTGTTGGTCTTGTGGTTTATCTTCATTATAGGAAGGTAAAAATAGCAGTACCCGTTGTTTTAACAAGTTTGAGTGAAGTCGTTGCAATTTTAGGTGTTGCTGCATTGATTAAATGGAATCTTGACCTCCCAAGTATAGCTGGTATAATAGCAGCCATTGGTACTGGAGTTGATCAGCAGATCGTCATAACTGATGAACTCTTAGGTGGGATAAAAGTAGGAAAAATAACAAAGAGAAGTGGCATCTTAAAAAGAATGGGCAGGGCATTTTTCGTTATATGGGCTTCGGCAACAACTACAATAGTAGCAATGAGCTTTTTATTCAGGTTCTTTGTTGGCGGGCTTAGAGGATTTGCATTTACGACAATACTTGGTGTGCTAATTGGGATTTTAATAACAAGACCCGCATATGCTGAAATCGCAAAAGTACTCCTTAGCGAGAAGAGGTGAAGCGTATGTTCGTTGTGATAATGGGTGCTGGAAGAGTTGGTTATCTCGTGGCCAAGATGCTGGAAAATGAAGGTCACGATGTAACAATAATTGATATAGACAAGGAAAGGGCTAAGGAGCTTTCCTTCCTTGTCAATGGCCTTGTTATCGAGGGGGATGCGACGGATCAAAAAACATTGGAAGAAGCTAATTTAAAGCAAGCAGATACATTTGCTGCTTTAACTGGGAGGGATGATGCTAATATTTTGGCATGTATCCTTGCAAAGCATCTAAATCCTACTATAAAAACCATTCTCAGAATAAGCAAGCCCAAGAATAAAGAGGTTTTTGAAAAGATTGAAGATCTAAAGAAGTATTTCGATGTAGTAATCAGCCCAGAAGAGATCGCTGCTAATTATATATTTAGAAGCATAACTACGCCAGGGTTTGATAGAGTTTTATTCCCGAGAGAGGGTGCAGAGATCGTGAAATTCCAACTAAGTAATGACAGTGAAATTTCAGAAAAACTCGTGAAAGAACTTAGTTTACCCAAGGATTCTCTTATAGTAGCAATATATGATGAAAAAGGCAACTTAGTAATACCTTCAGGAGATACAAAGTTGCCGAAGAAAGGAGAAGTTGTAGTTTTTGCAAAGAATGCATCATTAAAAGACATTAAAAGCGTGTTTGAGCGAAAGAAGAATAATGTGGAGCAAACTTGAATAATGTTCAATACTTACCATGAAACTTTATTTTTGTTTTATCATTTATGCAAAAACTTTCATCTTTTCTGTTCTTATTTGTGCACTTTTGAGCATAAATTATTTAAGGCATTCACTTAACACTCCATTGAAACTGTTACTTTCACTAAATTCATTGGAGGGCTTTTCATGGAGATAATCATTAAAGAGGTTGTGGAAGCTGAGAAAAAAGCGGAAGAAAGGATTGAAAAGGCCAAGGGGGAGGCAAAAGCAATACTTGAACATGCAAAGAAGGAGGCTAAGCAAATTGAAGAGGAAATAATTAATGCGGCTCAAAATCAGGCAAACTCATTAATAGAGGAAAAAAAGAGAGAGGGAGAGATTGAGGCAGAAAAGATTGTAAAAGAAGGAGAAAAAGAAATTGAAGAAATAAAACTCAAGGCAGAACAAAATTTTGAAAATGCTATTAACGAAGCGATAAAACTCATTAGAGGGAGATGATGTATGTTCAAGCCTGAAGAAATGATAAAAATTGAGGTGTTAACCTTAAATCGTTATAAAGACTCTATTCTTACCTATTTACACGAGCAAGGGGTTTTAGAAATCAGAGAGATAGATGTAAGTCTAGCTCAAAAAGATGCCCCTAATGAGTTTTATAGGAAAGCAGCATCATATAGTATTGGACTTTCCAGATTAATTGACTTTTTGGGGAATTATAAGGAAAAGGACGAGACCGGTATTAAAGCATTTATTTTTCCAAAATTAAAGCAGAAGAAAAGGTATGAATACAGAGGGATAGAAGACCTGATAAAAGAGATAGAAGCTTTTCTGGATAAAGTTGAGCCCCAAATTAAGGAAATGGAAGACAAGATAACCAATTTAACTTCGGAAATAGAAAGAAAAAAGACTGAAATAGCCATTTTAGAGCTATTAACTGCTTTAGATTTGGAAGTAGAGTATCTCAAGCCAACAAAAACTGTGGAGATAGTAGTGGGGTTTGTTGAGAAGGATAAATTTGAGCCACTTATTAAAGAATTGAATGCTACTTTGCAGAATAGAGTCGCTTATGTTTCAAAAGACCTAAAAGGAAAGTATTTGGTCGTCTTTGTTTTTCTAAAGAAAGATTATGATAAGGCCAATCCGCTTCTTGCCAAATATTCCCTTGATCGGCTTGAGATCCCAGAAGTAAAAGGAAAACCTCGGGAAGCAATAGAAACTCTCTGGAAACATATTGAAGTTAAAAAACGAGAGCTAGAATCTGCGGAGGTTGAGGCCAGGAATCTTGCGAAACAGTATCATGATGAACTTGTATTTTATCAAGAACTGATGGAAAATGAGAGAGAAAAGGCAAATATGCTGAGTAATTTAGTGAGAACCAATATGACATTTGCCCTTGTAGGTTGGCTACCTAAGAAAGATGTGACCCGCATAGCGGAGGGGCTCAAAAAAATCACCGGGGGAAAGGTTTATATTAACACAAAAACTCCTACAAAAGAGGAATTAGATGAAATACCAATTAAACTCAAGAACCCGAAGTTTATAGAACCTTTTGAAATGCTTACTGAGATGTTTGGAGTTCCAAAGTACAATGAATTGGATCCAACACCAGTTCTAGCCTTTACCTATTCGTTCTTCTTTGGTTTTATGCTTACGGACTTTGTTTATGGCCTTATTATTGCAGTTATAGCTTATTTACTGATTAAAGGGCATAAAAAGCTAAACGATGGGACCTACAAATTTTCAAATATCTTAGTTTGGAGTGCATTTTTCACGATTGTAATGGGACTTCTCTTTGGTAGTTACTTGGGAGACGCCCTACAGAGAGCAGGCTTAAATGTCCCCGCACTTCTAGACCCGATGAGAGGAGCATTAATGGTCTTAGGTCTGGCACTTGCAATAGGACTTATTCACTTGTTCATTGGGTATACCCTTGGGTTCATAGTGAAATTCAGAAACGGTGAAGTGAAGGATGCGGTTTTTGACCAGCTCTCTTGGATGTTAATAATCCTGGGAGTAGTCTTTATAGTACTGGCAATGGCAAATTTCATAAGTATGTTTTTAGGTGAGGTAATATTTGGAGCGGGATTTTTGCTATTTGTGGTATCTCAGTTTAAAAGTGATCTTCCACTTCCAATGAGGTTCTTAATGACAATATCTAATTTCTTTGGCTTCATTGGTAACTGGTTGAGTTATGCCCGTTTAATGGCATTGGCACTAGCAACAGCTGGAATAGCCATGGTCATAAATATCATTGTCCAATTGATATGGGGGGTAAAAATCGGGCCCATCCCATTAGGTATGGTGGTAGGATTAGTAGTGTTCGTTGGAGGCCACATATTTTCAACCGCTATAAATGCCCTTGGAGCATTTGTTCATGCTCTGCGTCTACATTATGTTGAATTTTTTGGCACATTTTATTCAGGAGAAGGTAAAAAATTTGAACCATTTAAAGCTAAAAGAGAAGTATCTGAGCTTGAGTTAGAAATTTAGGAGGTGTAAGGATATGGAGCCAATAGTTTATGTTGCATTGGGTGCTGCACTTGCAGCAGGTATTGCTGGAGCTGCATCGTCATTTGGAGTTGGTATTGCTGGAGCTGCAGCAGCAGGAGCTGTTGCTGAAGATGAAAAGAACTTTAGAAATGCATTGGTCTTACAGGGTCTCCCAATGACTCAGAGTATTTATGGGTTGATTACCCTATTCCTCATAGCATTAGTTTCGGGAATACTTGGAGGAAGTTTCAGGTTTGCTGAAACTACAACAGATAATCTAATTAAAGCCGCAATTCTCTTAGGTGCAGGATTGACTGTTGGATTAACAGGATTATCTGCGATTCCACAGGGTATTATAGCTTCGGCAGGTATTGGTGCCACCGCAAAGAACCCAAAGACATTCACACAATCAATTATATTTGCTGCTATGGCTGAAACAATGGCTATCTTTGGTTTGGTTGGTGCGTTAATCCTCATAATCACGGGAGTTGGCTTTTAAGGCCTTCTCTCCAATATTTCAAGGAGGAACTACCAATGGAAGGAGCAAGGCTAATTATCGAGGAAATTAACAAAGAGGCTGAGCAAAAGATAAAGTATATCTTGGAAGAGGCTGAGCAGAAAGCAGAAAAAATTAAGCAAGAAGCTGAAAAGAAAGCTAGAATAAAAGCAGATTGGATTATTAGAAAGGCTCAAACCCAAGCAGAACTGGAAAAACAGAGAATAATAGCAAATGCTAAGCTTGAAGTTAGGAGAAAGAAACTTGTCCTTCAGGAGGAGTTAATTAATGAAGTTATAGGAGCTATAAAGGATAGATTGCTATCGATTCCAGAAGCTGAGTATATGGAAATACTTAAGGACCTTATAGTAACTGGAATTCGGGAATTGGGAGAAGAGAAGGTAGTACTCAGTTCAAATGGAGAGACATTATCTCTGTTAAAGGCCCATTTGAAGGAAATGGAGGAAAGTGTAAATGAGAAGCTCGGTAAGGATATAACAATATCACTGGGAGAACCCATAGAGACAATAGGTGGCGTAATAGTGCAAAATCTGGAAAAAACGATAAGAATAGATAACACTTTTGAAGCTAGAATGGAGAGACTTCAGGCTGACTTAAGAACTAAAATAGCGAAAATTCTATTTGGGTGAGAGGCGTGGAAGTGAGTACTATAACGGCACTGATGGATACAACGTTGGTCGTGATTTTTACTTGGGTGGCATATAAAACGGGCCAAATACTGTGGAAGTACACTCCATATTCATATCCCAATGCGAGGATTAAAGCTATGGAAGCAAGATTATTCAATGAACAGAAACTTGGAGAATTGTCGGAATCAAAAACCCTCAACAACTTTGTGATGAACTTAGAGGATAGTGATTACAAACCATATTTGGGGAACTTGCCCTCCTTAAGAGCGGAGACCATTGACAGGGCATTGGAAGCATCCTTAGCTGATACATACCAGTTAATGCTGAAAATTTTACCCAAAAGAACAAGTGCATTTTTCCAGCTTCTCCTTGAAGAATGGGATGTTAGGAACATTTCTTCAGTAGTTAAGGCGAAATTTAGCGGAGAAGTGGCAAGAGACTATATACACGAACTGGGAACTCTTATAGGGAAAGTAAAAGCTATGGCTGAGGCCAAGACTCTGGAAGAAATTCTTGTTATACTTGAAGGTACGGAATATGAGGATCCATATCAGAGACTTCTTCTTAAGGAGATAAGTCTAGAAGAGTTTGAAACTGAGTTGTATAAAAAGCACTATTCCAAACTTCTTGAATATGCTCGCTCTCGGAAAGCTGAGGAAAGAGAAATCCTCGAAGAATTCGTGAACTTAAAGATTGATAAAATAAACTTGGTAACAATTTTGAGAGCTAAGGCACATCATTTAAGTGCAGATAAGATCAGAAACTCCCTTATTCCTGGTGGGAAAATGAACAGAAAACTCATTGAGACTCTCCTAAATGTAGAGGATATTGAAATGGCACTAGCTGAGCTTGATTCTACAGAGTACTCTTCGATACTAAGAGAGGTTAGAGAAAAAGTTGTGGTGGATATTTCAGCTTTTGAAAGAGCATTCGAAAAATATATCCAACAAAGAATGTCTGAACTTACAAAATTCTATCCACTTAGCATAGCTACTCCGATAAGCTACATACTGCAAAAGGAATGGGAAATTAGAAGGCTTAAAGCAATTGCCAAGTTAATAGAAGATGGGCTGAAACCAGAGGTAATAAAGAAGATTATAGGTGAGCAACTATGAAAATAGTGGTGTTGGGTGATAAAGACACGGTACTTGGCTTTAGATTAGCAGGGGTTCATGAAACTTATTCTTTTGAGGATACGACACATGAAATAGAGAGAGTGAGAAATAAAATAATGGAATTGATAGAAAGGGAAGATGTTGGTGTGATTTTAATAACAGAACGGTTGGCACAAAGGGTGGAAATTCCAGATGTCGCATTTCCAATAATTCTTCAAATTCCTGATAAATACGGGTCATTATATGGTGAAGAACAACTAAGAGAAATTGTTAGAAGGGCCATAGGTGTTGAGATAAAGAGGTGAAAAACATGGGAAAGATAGTTAGGGTTACTGGGCCATTGGTCGTTGCAGATGAGATGAGAGGTTCTAGGATGTATGAGGTAGTCAGAGTAGGTGAACTAGGACTTATTGGAGAAATCATTAGATTAGAAGGAGACAAAGCAGTTATTCAGGTTTACGAAGAAACTGCAGGTATTAAACCCGGAGAACCAGTTATGGGTACAGGAGCGTCCTTGAGTGTTGAACTTGGGCCGGGGCTGCTTACTTCAATATATGATGGAATTCAAAGGCCTCTTGAAATATTAAGGAGTCAAAGTGGGGACTTTATAGGAAGAGGTCTCACAGCCCCTGCTCTTTCCAGGGATAAAAAGTGGCACTTCACACCAAAAGTTAAAGTAGGGGACAAAGTGGTTGGGGGGGACATCATTGGCGTTGTTCCCGAAACAAGTATTATAGAGCATAAGATAATGATCCCCCCTGAGATTGAGGGTGAGATAATTGAAATTGTTGGAGAAGGTGATTACACAATAGAGGAAGTTATTGCAAAGGTTAAAGCTCCAAATGGTGAGATTAAAGAGGTTAGAATGTATCAAAGATGGCCAGTTCGTATGAAGAGGCCTTATAAACAAAAGTTACCTCCAGAAGTTCCCCTTGTTACAGGGCAGAGGACAATTGATACTTTCTTCCCGCAGGCTAAAGGAGGAACTGCAGCTATTCCAGGGCCCTTTGGGAGTGGAAAGACGGTCACACAGCACCAATTGGCCAAGTGGAGTGATGCTGAGGTTGTTGTGTACATCGGTTGTGGTGAAAGAGGAAACGAGATGACGGACGTTCTTGAAGAGTTCCCCAAACTTAAAGATCCAAGAACAGGAAAACCATTAATGGAAAGGACTGTGCTTATAGCAAACACTTCAAACATGCCCGTTGCGGCGAGAGAAGCCTCTATTTATACGGGAATTACAATAGCCGAGTACTTTAGAGATATGGGGTATAACGTGGCTCTTATGGCAGATTCAACCTCAAGATGGGCAGAGGCTTTGAGAGAAATTTCTGGAAGACTTGAGGAGATGCCCGGTGAAGAGGGTTATCCAGCATATTTGGCCTCAAAAGTCGCTGAGTTCTATGAAAGAGCGGGTAGAGTGAGAACGTTGGGAAGTGATGATAGAATTGGAAGTGTTAGTGTCATTGGGGCTGTTTCACCTCCTGGTGGTGACTTAAGTGATCCAGTTGTTCAGAACACTTTGAGAGTAGTTAAGGTCTTCTGGGCCTTAGACGCTGACCTTGCAAGAAGAAGGCACTTCCCAGCTATTAACTGGCTTACAAGTTATTCGCTTTATGTAGACTCGATCAAAGACTGGTGGCAAAACAACGTTGACCCAGAATGGAAAGCAATGAGAGATGAGGCAATGGCACTCCTGCAGAAGGAATCAGAGCTTGAGGAAATAGTTAGGATAGTTGGGCCAGATGCACTACCCGAGAGAGAGAAGGCCATATTACTTGTGGCTAGAATGCTTAGAGAAGATTATCTCCAGCAAGATGCCTTCCACGAAGTTGATACGTACTGCTTGCCAAAGAAGCAAGTAACAATGATGAGGGTTATTCTCAATTTCTATAGACATACTATGAGGGCTATAGATGCGGGAATTCCAGTCGAAGAAATTGCAAAACTCCCTGTTAGGGAAGAGATAGGAAGAATGAAGTATAATCCAAACATCGAAGAGATAGCTGTCCTGATGGAAAAGACCAAAGAGCAATTTGAAGAACTCTTTAAGAAGTATGGAGAGTGATAAAATGCCCGCTATGGAATATTCCACAATAAGCAAGATTTACGGTCCTTTGATGATTGTTCAAGGTGTTAGAGGAGTAGCATATGGTGAGGTTGTAGAGATAGAAGTCGAAGGGGGGGAGAAAAGGAAGGGACAGGTCTTAGAAGCAAGGGAGGATCTAGCTATCGTCCAAGTTTTTGAAGGGACCAGAGACCTAGATGTAAAAAGCACAAGGGTTAGGTTCACAGGGGAAACACTGAAAGTTCCAGTATCAATGGATATGCTTGGAAGAGTGTTCAATGGTATTGGAGAACCGATAGATGGAGGTCCGGAAATAATTCCAGAGGATAGGAGAGACGTCCATGGAGCTCCCCTTAACCCTGTGGCAAGAGCATACCCGAGAGATTTCATTCAAACTGGTATTTCGGCAATAGATGGTATGAACACTCTTGTTAGAGGCCAAAAGCTCCCAATTTTCAGTGGTAGTGGTTTACCTCATAATATGCTGGCTGCCCAAATTGCAAGACAAGCGAAAGTTTTGGGAGAAGAGGAGCAGTTTGCCGTAGTATTTGCAGCTATGGGTATTACCTATGAAGAGGCAAACTTCTTTAAAAAGAGTTTTGAAGAAACAGGGGCTATTGAAAGGGCCGTATTGTTCTTAAATCTTGCAGATGATCCGGCCATTGAGCGTATTATCACTCCAAGAATGGCCCTCACAGTAGCAGAGTATCTAGCCTTCGATTATGACATGCAGGTCTTAGTTATTTTAACGGATATGACCAATTATGCAGAGGCTCTGCGTGAAATCTCTGCAGCAAGAGAAGAGGTTCCAGGAAGGAGAGGGTATCCGGGTTACATGTACACTGACTTGGCAACGATTTATGAAAGAGCTGGTAGAGTTAGGGGAAGAAAAGGAAGTATTACTCAGATGCCAATATTAACAATGCCAGATGATGATATTACTCACCCAATTCCGGATCTTACAGGTTACATCACTGAAGGGCAGATAGTTCTGAGCAGAGATTTACATAGAAAAGGTATTTATCCACCAATTGATGTTCTTCCAAGCCTTAGCAGATTAATGAAAGATGGTATAGGTAAGGGACGAACAAGAGAAGAACACTCACAGCTCAGTCAGCAGCTTTATGCAGCTTACGCTGAAGGTAGGAGCCTAAGAGATCTTGTAGCGGTTGTTGGTGAAGAGGCCCTCTCAGAAACAGATAGAAAGTATCTCCAATTTGCAGATAAGTTTGAAATGGAGTTTGTTGCACAAGGATATGATGAGGATAGAGGGATATTTGAAACCCTTGATCTTGGATGGGACATCCTTTCAGTACTACCAGAATCAGAACTTAAGAGAGTTGAGAGAAAGTACATAGAGAAGTATCATCCAAACTACAGGCACTCCTCTTAATTCCCTTTATTTTCATTGAGGTGAGTTTAATGACAAGAATACTAAAAGTGAAGCCAACCAGAATGGAATTACTTAGATTAAAGAGGAGGATAAAATTAGCAGAAAAAGGTCACAAAATATTAAAAGAAAAGCAAGATGCCCTTATAATGGAGTTTTTCACGATTTATGATGAGGCACTGGCATTAAGGAGAGAGGTAAATCAAAAAATAGCAGAAGCATTTGAGCAACTTAGGTTGGCCGAGATAGATGTAGGTATTGTGAAATTGAGTGAAATTGCCCTAAGTGTTAAGTCCAATAAAGAGATAAAAATAAAGAGAAGGAATATTATGGGAGTGCCAGTCCCACTTATCGAGGCAGAAGGATTTAGAAGAGACCCCTATGAAAGAGGGTATGCGTTTGTTTCAACTTCTCCTAAAGTGGATGTTACAGCAGAAACATTTGAAGAAGTTCTGGAATTAGTTACACGTTTGGCAGAAATTGAAGAAACTCTAAAAAGGCTTGCAAAAGAGATAGAAAAAACCAAAAGAAGAGTAAACGCCTTGGAATATATTATTATACCTCGGATGGCAGAAACTGTAAAATATATTAGTCAGCATTTAGATGAGATGGAAAGGGAAAACTTCTTCAGGTTAAAGAGAGTTAAAGCTCTTCTCGAGGCCAAGGCCCAAGGTTAGTTATCTTTTTATCTTTTCATTGGGATTTTATTTTTGGTGAAAACTAATGACAGTTAAGTTATTTTATAGTGATCCATATTTAAGGGAAGTAAGGGCAAAAGTTGAGAAAGTTGAGGTTAAGGATAGTAAAGTGAGATTAAAGCTCGATAGGACTATTTTCTATCCCGAGGGTGGGGGTCAGCCTGGTGATATTGGTATCATAAAAGGAGATGGATTTAGAGTTGAAGTTGAAAAAGTAGAAGGAAAAGAAGATATCTGGCATGAAGGCAAAGTCAAGGGAAGAATACCAGAAGTAGGGGAAGAAGTCGAACTTGAGCTTGATTGGGAGTGGAGATATGAGAATATGAGGCAGCATACAGGCCAGCACATCCTTTCTGCAATTCTGAAGAAAATGTATAATAGCGATACAACTGGATTTCAGATATTTCCTGAGTATAATAAGATAGAAATAAACTTTGATGAGGAGTTGACATGGGAACATATACTTGCAGCAGAGTTTGAGGCAAATGAAGTTGTTTGGGATAACTTGCCAGTTGAAGTTGAGGAATATGAAGAATTACCGGAAGAGGTTCATAATGCCCTTAGAAAAGACCTCTCAAAAAATGTACAAGGAAAAATACGACTAGTAAAAATCCCAAATATTGACTTAATTCCCTGTGGTGGAACTCATGTAAAAAACACTGGAGAAGTAGGTTTCATAAAGGTTCTCAACTTTTATAAAAAAACTAAGAATATTTGGCGTATAGAGTTTGCATGCGGGTATAGAGCATTAATATACTTAGATAAACTTTTGGAGGATTACTGGAGGAGTTTAAATGAGATGTCAAATAAAAACCGACCTCTGCTTGAGAGAATGCAGGAATTCAAACAGCTATTAGAGGAACTTGAAGGTGAGAAGGATCAGCTGAGGAAAGAATTATGGGAATGGAAAAGCAAAGCTTTGTTACAAGAGGCCGAAGAAATAAATGGAATTAAAATTATATCATTCTTAGATACCTGGGAGATGAAAGACGCTCAAGCATTCATTGTTTACTTTATTGAAAAGAATCCGAAGACGGTGGTACTCATTGTGGGCAGTAATTACTTACTCTTCGCTAAAAATAAGAACATTGAAAGAATTTCAATGAATGAACTTATGAGAGAGGTGTTGAATGAAGTTGGTGGTGGTGGAGGTGGAAGTGAGATCTTAGCAAGAGGTGGAGGATTTAAAAGAAGTCCTGAGGAGGTTATTGAAATAGCAAAGAAATTTTTAAAAGAGAAAATTAAGGAAGATTAAAACCATTTTGGCTTTAATCCTGCCCACATTCTCATTTTTTCATAAGCAATGATTCTTGGTATATTGGGCTTTTCAACTGGACCTGGATTTTTCATGTAGAATGCGTTTACTTCGTAAATAGTGCCGAATTCCTTTTTGTCAACGGCTATTTTTCCTAATCTAGCTAGATCCACTAAAAGGCCCGCTAGGGCAGGGCTGTCATTGATTCTTCCGTTTATTATAAGTTCGTCAACGGCTCCGTTGAAACTCACATATTCTATGTGCATTGCTATGAACTTCTTATCCCCTAGTGGTTCCAAAAAGCCGGTGGGCTTAATGTAGTGGGGAGCATCATATCCAAGAAGCTCCTTAACAACACTTGATTTAGTGAACTCCTTACTCTTATTCCTCTCTTTGTCTGTTAGAGCTAAGAAATCTGCGTTCCCTCCAATATTAAATTGGGCGATATCTTTGACATATCTATTTCTCTGAGCTAGGTGTGATAAAATATCTGCTGTTAATGGGGTTGCTCCAGTTGCACCATCATCCCCAAATATGACCAGATTATTCTCTTTAGCGAGTTCTACAAAAGCAGGGTCATTTGCTATTAATGTTGGGATTGCATTTACGAAGGCTGCACCTCCAACTTCCTTTGCATAGAGGGCTGCAGCGTATGCATAAACTTGACTGGCTGTCAGTCTTTCTTTATTATTGTCTTCGATTGCTTTTATTAGTTTCTCTTTGTTTCCAAATGGAGTAAATGATTCCGTAGTACAAACATTTATTATCACATCGGGGGTAGATTTTTTCCATTCTTCAACGAGCTTCTCAACGGCTTCTTTCAGAGTCATCTCATCCTCTAATCCCTCTGCTTCTATAGGCAAATTCCTTAAACTTCTTAAGTGGATCCCCTTTCTTACTATAACATTCTTCAAACTTTCTGGAATGTGGTTCTCCCAATAGTTTTTAACCACGTCATAAACAGATTTTCCAATTTTATTTTTGTCCACATCATAACTACCGACTATCTCGATGTCTTCAACTTTTTCTTGAAGCTCGTTTTTTAAAGGGATACCATAATATCCAAGCTCTCCCTTTTTTATCCTCTCTACACCCACAGCAAAAGTACTTCCCACATATCCCTGACCTAGTATGAGCACACGTACCATTTTTATCACCTCTATCTGATTGTTTCACGCTTGTTAAATATTTTTTGGTCTTTAATCTTTTACTAAATATATAACACTTTCGGGAATGTGTATGGGATGAGATAGAAGATTTGATGACGCTTTTGTAAAAGTCTTTGCTCCAGAAGGGGAACACTTTAGTTTCGGAGAAAAAGTAACAATCGTTCCAAATGAAGGAAAGGTTATTCTTTTTGATAAAAACGGAAAAAGCTCTAGAATATCTTCCTTAACTTTTCCAAAATTTTTTAAAGTGGCATCCAATTAGATTAAAAAATAGAGAGTGATAAAAATGAGGGTTGCAGTACTTTTTTCTGGAGGAAAAGACTCAACGTATGCCCTTTATTGGGCCTTAAAAAAAGGTTTTGAGGTTAAATATCTTGTGAGTATGTATTCTGAGAATGATGAGAGTTATATGTATCATGTTCCCAACATACACCTGACAGAGTTACAGGCCAAGGCAATTAATATTCCTTTTGTGAAGGGGTTTACAAAAGGGGAAAAAGAGAGAGAAGTTGAAGACTTAAAACGGGTTCTTGAAGGTCTAAAGATAGAGGGGGTAGTTGCAGGAGCTCTTGCAAGTCAATACCAAAAAGAGAGGGTTGAAAAAGTCGCTAAGGAATTAAGAATAAATTTGTTTACTCCATTTTGGAAAGTAGATCCAGAGAAATACATGAGAACCATTATCGAAGAAGGGTTTGACGTAGTTATAGTTGGAGTTTCAGCTTATGGTTTAGATGAAAAATGGTTAGGGAGACGAATAGATGAAAAGGCTCTTGAAGAGTTGAAGACACTCAATAAAAAGTACAAAGTTCATATAGCTGGGGAAGGGGGGGAATTCGAGACTTTTGTTAGAGACGCTCCCTTTTTTAAGGCTAAAGTAGTATTTGATGATATTGAGAAAATATGGGATAGATATACCAGTTCAGGATTGCTCATAGTTAAAAAAGCTCACCTAGAGCCAAAAAGGTGATAAGAATGAGAATAGTTTCAGCAGACACCGGAGGAGCTTTGCTTGATGAGAATTACAATCCAATTGGCTTAATTGCCACTGCCGCTGTTCTTGTAGAGAGGCCATATAAAACGGCCAAACTCAGTATTGCAAAATATTCAGATCCCTTCAAATATGACCTTAGTGGAAGGATGGCATTGAAAGATGAGACTTTTTTAGCATTAAAACTTGCAAAAAAGGTTAAACCAGATGTTATCCATTTGGACTCTACTCTTGGGGGAATAGAGATTAGAAAGCTTGATGATCCTACAATAGATGCTTTGAGGATTTCAGATAGAGGAAAGGCCATATGGCATGAGCTCAGTAAAGACCTCCAACCGCTAGCAAAGAGATTCTGGGAAGAAACGGGAATTGAGATCCTAGCAATAGGAAAAGAAAGTGTTGCTGTTAGAATAGCAGAAATTTACGCCGGGATCTATTCGGTCAAATGGGGAATTGAATATGCAATGAAAGAGGGTTTTGTGAGGATTGGCCTCCCGAGGTATATGACTATTGAGATCAATAAGGAAAAAATTCTAGGAAAGAGTCTAGATTCGAGAGAAGGAGATCTCTACGGGGAGATTAGTATGGAGGGTAAAGAATTTGAATGGGAGATATACCCAAATCCAATTGCAAGAACTTTTATGGTATTTGAGGCAAAATCCTAAAAATTTTCAATTTTATCTCCTATTCTTCGAACTATAAGTTTTATAGGCTTAAAATGAAAAAGCTGTGGTGGTGGCAATGGAAATAGCTAATTCACAATCCTCAAGTCTTACTCCGAAAATACCAAATAAAAAACTTCTCATGGGAAATGAAGCTATTGCATATGGAGCACTGGAAAGTGGGGTCTCATTTGCAACAGGTTATCCGGGAACACCTTCTACTGAGGTAATTGAAACAATAGCAAGATTAAACCCCGAAGTTTTTGCTGAATGGGCCCCTAATGAGAAAGTGGCGCTTGAAGAGGCTGCCAGTGTTGCATATACAGGCCTTAGAGCCCTTGTGACCATGAAGTGCGTTGGTCTCAATGTTGCGGCGGATCCTCTAATGAGTCTTGCTTATTCTGGTGTTGAGGGAGGGTTGGTTATTTTGGTTGCTGACGATCCTGGGCCACACACATCTCAAACGGAGCAAGATGATAGGTATTATGGAAAGCTTGCTTTGTTACCTGTTTTAGAGCCTGCAGATGTTCAAGAGGCCCATGACTTGATAAAGTACGCATACGAGTTAAGTGAGAAGTACAAAGTCCCGGTTATTTTCAGGACAACTACTAGAGTGAACCACACTACAGCTGATGTTGAGGTTGGAGAGTTCATTACGCTTGATAGAAAGCCAAAATTCAACAAAGATATTCCAAGATACGTGAGGGCCTCAATGAAGGGTAACCTTGAGAGGCATAAGTGGTTAAATAAAACACTAAAGGAAATTGAGGATGAGTTTGGGGATTTGGGCTTTAACTGGGTTGAAGGAGAGGGTGAAATTGGAATTATAGCCGAAGGAGCCCCTTATAATTATGTAAAGGAGGTTGTTCCAAAGATTGGAGGGGGATTTAAAATTCTTAAGATTTCAACTCCCCATCCTCTGCCAAGAAAACTTGTCGTTGAGTTCTTAAAAGGGGTCAAAAAAGCGATAGTTGTGGAGGATGGTGCGCCGTTTCTGGAGGAGGAAATAAAGATAGTGGCTTATGAGGAAGGGATAAGAGTCCCTATATACGGCAAACGCACTGAACATTTACCTCTGGAAGGAGAACTAACTCCCAGATTGGTTAAGAACGCCCTCTTAAAACTCCTTGGCAAGGGAGGAGAGAGGTATTTAAAACCCAGAGAAGTCGAGGGGGCTGAAAACCTGGCTCCATCAAGGCCCCCTACAATGTGTCCCGGCTGTCCACATAGGGGCTCTTACAGAGCCCTGCTTGACGCTCTTAGGGAGTTAAAGTTCAAAAAGGATGAACTGCCGATTCATGGAGATATAGGATGTTATGCCCTCTCGTTACTGCCACCTCTGGAGGCTATATGGACAGAATACGTCATGGGAGCAAGCATAAGTTTGGCAAACGGTCAGAGCATAGCTATGAACAAGAAGATAATTGCAACAATAGGAGATTCGACGTTTTTCCACAATGGATTGCAACCACTGGTGGATGCAGTTTACAAGAACCTTGATGTCCTCGTAATGATTCTTGACAATAGAACCACGGCAATGACCGGACATCAGCCACATCCCGGAACTGGAGGGAGTGAAACAGGAAGAAAATTCAATGAAATAGACTTTGAGGCTCTTGTAAGGGCGCTGGGAGTAAAGTACGTGAAGATTGTTGATCCTTATGATCTAAAAGCCACAAAAGAGGCCATAAAGGAGGCCATGCAGGTCAAGGGCCCAGCGGTGATAATAGCAAAAAGGGAATGTATAATCCCAGTGCTTAGAAGGGGAGAAATCAGAGAAATTCCAGTGGTAATAAAAGACAAGTGCACAGGATGTAAGGCATGTGCCCTTCTAACCGGGTGCCCAGCGTTGGTATTCGATGAAGAAAGAGGGAAGATAAGTGTTGACTCTCTCATATGTACGGGCTGTGGACTATGCGAACAGCTCTGCCCGTTTGATGTGATTGTTTATCCCAGTAAAAAGTGATTTCACTTTCTTTTATACCATTTATCGTCATAGAAGTACTTTCCATGTGCTTTTGCATAAGCCTCTGCACTTCTTCTCCAAACGGTAAAGCCATAAGCTGCTGCCACTATAAGGAAGACAAGTCCAATTCCTAGTCCATAAGTTTTTATTAACGTTGCAATTCCAAGGGCAGGTATTGCAAAAAGGCCTATAATAACTGCCGCCATTATTCCTAAGAGGATTTTGTACCCATACCTTTCCATAAATAGGGCAAAGTCCATGGGGTTCCCCCTCATTTTGATTTTAACACTCAACTTTAAATAATTTACTTGGTTATTATCAATGGTGTGAAAGATGAAAATAAAGGAACTTTTAGAATTGGTTGATGAGGCAATAGCGAATGTAAAGATAGCTATAGTCAGCAACAAACAAAGAATTTTTGAAAGTCCTCACACTTCCTGGGAGTTCACAAAAAGATCTCTTAAACTTGAAGATGAGCTTGAAAGACTTAATAAAATCAGAAAATACCTGCAGCAGTTTGGTGAAGAGGAACATGTTGAGGGGAAATTTTCAGAAGAAGAACTAAAGGAGTTATTGGAGTATCTGAGAGTTATGCGGGAGATGAGGAGTCATGAGTTTTAAAGAAATTGAAGAAAAAGCTGTGAAATTTAGGGATGAAAGGTTATGGAAAAAGTATCACACCCCAAAGAACCTTGCAATATCATTAGCGATCGAACTGGGAGAACTCTTGGAACATTTTCAATGGGAAACAAACGAGGAGATCTTAGAAAAGCTAAACAACACAGAAATAAAAGAGAAAATAGAGGATGAGATAGCAGATATAATAATTTACCTTGTTCTCTTGGCCCATGAACTTGGAATTGATCTAGATAAAGCTGTAAGAGAGAAGTTGAAGAAGAACGAAGAAAAATATCCTGCAAAAGAAATAAGAATTGAAGAACTCATTAAAGAGCTTGGAGGAGAAATAATAGAGCCCAAGGGAGAAGTAAAAACTGTAAGACAAGTCGTGGAGCTCCTTAGTATTCAGCCAGATCAGATAATTAAATCTCTGCTTTTCATTGTAAATGAAAAAGAACCAGTGCTGGTGATAGTTGATGGGAGTTCAAAGGCAAGTTTAGAGAAGCTTAGTAGGATTTTTGGAAATATTAGAATGGCAAAGCCTAAGGAAGTCGAGCAAATAACGGGCTACAAAGTCGGGGGAATTCCTCCAGTTGGGATTCCGGTGAAGACAGTAATTGACAAAAAAGTCGTTGAAAAAGTGTTTGTGATTGGTGGTGGAGGGAGGGTAGATAGGTTAAGCAAACTCGATCCAAAGAAAATTGTAGAATTTCAAAAGGCTGAGGTTTTAGATATTAGTGAATGATCTTTTTAATTTCTCTTTCTCTTCTGAAGTAAGGTGATTTTTAATCCATCTTTCTTTTGGATTTAGGTTTTCATCCTCAACATCCAGTACCGCCTTTCTAATCCCTCCTCTTGGAAAGTTAGTATCTCCTTATCACCCTGTTGCTTGCAAGATCACCTTTCAAAAGGGAGGGGATACGCAAGGGGAGGTGGGTGAGTAAGGTTTAAATACTCTGAGGATGCAGAATATAATGACCTCGTAACAGCCGAATGGCTGGACGGCCTACTAGGGTTGGTGGAAAGTAGCCCCCGATTCCGGGAGGATAGGGGGTAGTGGCCGTGTGAACCGGCCAGTGAGAGTGAGGCTACCGGCAACGGGATGCCGAATGAACTCTCACGAAACCCCACCCGTTAGAGTGGGGTAGTTCACTCCTATATTAAACCCATCTGGTTCTAAGACTTTTTTGAGTTTTTCAATAGCCATTTCTATTCCTTCTATCAGAACAAGCTTTTCCTTTTCATTGAGCTCTTCTAACTTTTCTACGTGCCTCTTTGGGACTATGAGTAAATGGCCTCTATTGGCAGGGTATGAATCAATAAGTATTCTAATGAATTCGTTCTCATACACTAAGACGTCTTCAGAGGGAGTGCAAAAAGGGCAGTTCATGATCTCACCCCATTTGCGGGCTGGAAGCCTCGCCGTTCACGGCGGGGAGGAGGTCAGCTTAGGAACTCCACCGCCTTGTCTATATCATTTCTGTAAGCTTTAATATAGCGTTTACACGCATTTTCCCAGGTGAAGTCTTCTTTTGACCGCCTTTTACCATTCTTGCGCATTTTTGAAAGAAGCTCTGGATCTTTTTCTCTAAGCTGGGTCATTTTTAGAATAGCTCCTGCAAGGGCGTTTGGATCTCTTGGTGGGACTAGCAAACCAGTGGCCTTTTCTTCGTCTTCATCTAGGCTTATTATGGTATCCTTTATGCCTCCAACAGCAGATCCTATGGGTATTGCTCCCAAGCACATAGCTTCCATCTGTACTAGGCCGAAAGGCTCGAAGTAAGATGGTACTATTACAAAATCAACGCTTCCGTAGAGTTCTCTTGTGAATTCTCTTTTTAACATCTTGGTTATTACTTTGATGTTTTCTGGATACCTTGATCCTAATACATGGGCCCATTTTTCAAGTTCTGGATCACCTTTTCCAATGATCAGGAAGCGCATTTTAGAAAATTCGCTGGGATTGTTTTCAGCGATATTCTCAACGGCCTTTAGGAGTGTATCAACGCCTTTTTGTCCTTTGTCGAATCTGCCTATGAACATGAATGTAATTCCATCACTTAATCCCAGGGTTTCCAAGATTTTTCTTCTTCTTTCCTCTCTTGGCAAGTCTTTGTTTTCTAGTAGCTCCTCATTCCAGAAGTCACAGGCTATTCCGTTGTAAACATAGGTAGCTTTTCCCTCAAAGTTTCTATAAAAGTCCCACTCTTCCCAGAGATAACTTCTGCTTACAGTAGTAACAACATCTGCTATGTATGCCCCAACATATTCGGGGTCTATATCGGGGTATGGTGCAAGTTCTCTCAAATGGGCCTCGTGGAAGTAGTGGGCTGGAACCTTAGATTTGTTGAGGCGATGAATTGTAAAGGTCGCGGGGAGTTGGAAATACTTTTTAATTAAAGTGGCTGCAAAGACAGTATGCCAGTCATGGAAATGTAAAACGTCGGGTTTTCCCTCTTTCTCTATTAAGTAATTCAAAAGTCCAACGCTCGCTTTTCCAAACTGCACAGCTTTTCCAAGCATTCCTTCCCATCCGGGCCCATAAACATCTTTGTTATCCAGCAGATTACTGCTAAATGCAAAAACCCTAACCCCGTTTTGGGCCCTTTCATATACTTTTATTCTCTCTTTTCCTCCATAAATTCCAATGTTCATTTCAAATATTTTTTCTCCCTCAATGTGACCATGGGAAGGTGTGAAAACCCAAACTTCGTTACCAATCCTTGTGAGAGTTTCAGCAATGCTTGTTATGGCCTCTGCAAGTCCACCAACCTTTACTGGTAAGTATTCAAATCCAAGCATTAATATTTTCATCATGTTACACCTCCATTTGTGATTTATACTATTCAAAACCCTTTTTTCATCTTGGGAGTTACATCACTCGAGGAGGATAAACTTTTCTCCTTCCACATCCTCAAAGTAACTTCCTAATCCTCCTACTTTCCATTCTTTTCCATTTTCATCTACAAGGGTTATATTGGCTGTTAGGGATGTGTATTCATAGTCTATCACTTTACCTTTGATTGTGGCCTCTTCTCTGGTATCAACAAAATGACCAATAACCTCTATGTTTTTAGGCAATTGGGTTTGTTTTAGAATAGTTATTAGAGTTCTTATATTGGCAATTTCAAAAGGCTTTTTGAGTTTTTCATATTCAACGGGTTTTATTAAGTCGCTATTATCAAAATACATTGTGTAAAACCAGTGCATATAGTTTTGGATTAGTTTGGGAGATTTACCCCAGAATGAATAAAACTTTTCTTTTCTCCGATCTTTTGGAAGGGCTCCAAAAAATAGTGCATAATCTATGTCACCAATAATCCACGTCCCCATTAACCATGGAGCTCCTCCACTTTTAGCTAGAATCACGTTCTCCTTATTCAACCACTCTGGAATTTCATCAAAGTTACTTACAATCACGAAGATGATATTCTTCCTTTTTCTAACTTCTTCTTTGAGCAGTGTGAGGAATTCGAGGGGAGTATTTATTAGAACCTCTCTTCTGGCACTTCTTACTATATACTCAACCCGTTCTAATGTGTTTTCAAATCCATGGATTGTCCAAATTTCGGGTATATCTTCACCATGAATGGATTTATATAATTCCAAGAGGGCCCCTTTTATGGCATCAATATCGCTTATTATCTCTTCTTTCAATTTTTCAAAAACAAGTTCCGGATTTACAGGTTTGTACATTCTGGGGGTGCCATGCATTATATCTACGAATCCTTTTCTGTGAAGAGAGCTTAGAACATCGTATATCCTCGTGTGGGGAATTCCACTTTCCTTTGTAAGATCAGTGGCTTTGCTTGTTCCTAATTTTAGAAGAGTTATATAGGCTAAACTCTCATATTTTGTTAAACCAAGCTTCTGTAGCATTTTAATTATCTCTTCTTCCCTCACGTTTATCCCTCCTAGAGATTCTTAGATATTCACTTTCGATAATTTAAACATCAAAAGTGATATATAATCATTAGAGGTGTTTATTGTGTATAAAATTTTCGGCTTTAGATGATGAATACTTGAAGAAATTGAACTACCGAGTTTCAGGTATTTTCTTTTTTAAACCTTGTCTTTTAGGTCAGAGAAGGCCAGTTCATAGAGAGGGTTATATTTTTGGCAAGGTTAGGAAGACAATATTTTGAAAAGCTTTTTAACCTTTCTCTTTCATGTATTTTTCATGAGTTTTGAGGAGATAGCTATATTTTTAAATGGCAGACACTCAAAAGGAAAGATAGTTGAGATAGGAGTAGGGTTTAACTTCAAAGTTGCTTTAAAACTGAAAGAGTTAGGCAGAGACATTATTGTTGTGGATTGGAACTTGGAAGCGATTGAGAAGGCTAAAGAACTCGGACTTAAAGCTTATGTTGATAATATATTTACCCCTAATTTAATTCTTTATAGGGATGCCAGCGTAATATATTCAATTCGACCAACTCCGGAGATAATTAAGCCAATTCTGGAATTGGGAAAGAGGGTAAAAGTTCCGGTATATATTGTACCTTTTTCTCTTGATACCATGCCAAAATCTCTAAAGCTCGAAAACTATAAAGGAATCCCAATATATTTTTGGGCTCCCTATCAAAAAGATATATAAAACAATCTACAACATTAGCATGGTGGTGACATGAGACTCTTTGGGACGGCAGGAATTAGAGGATCTGTTCATTCAAAAATAACTCCGGAACTTGCTTTAAATGTTGGAAAAGCCATTGGGACGTACATAGATACCGGGACAGTGGTCGTGGGTAGAGATGCTAGAACTTCAAGCGTGATGCTTGAGAGTGCATTGGTAAGCGGTTTGCTAAGTACGGGAGTGGATGTAATTAGGATTGGGCTAGTACCCACTCCAATGCTAGCTTGGGCCACTAATAAACTTGGGAACGCTGGAGTGATGATAACGGCATCTCACAATCCACCCGGCGATAATGGCATTAAGGTATTCAATGAAAAGGGTATTGAGTTCTTTTTAGAACAAGAAAAGGAACTCGAGAATATAATCTTCTCTGAGAGTTATAAAATGTCTTCTTGGGATAATATTGGAGATGTCAAGGATTTGGATCTAAAAAATAATTACATTAAAGAGATATTAAAATACGTAGACAGTCAAACCAACCTTAAAGTCCTATTGGACATGGGAAATGGAGCAGGAAGCCTAATAACTCCTTACCTCCTTAGAGAAATGGGAGCAAAGGTTATAACGTTAAATTCTCAACTGGATGGTTACTTTCCCGGAAGAAAATCAGAACCAAGGTATGAAAATATTGCTTATTTAAGTAATTTGGTTAAGGAACTAGGGGTTGATCTTGCGATTGCCCAAGATGGGGATGCAGATAGGATAGCAGTGTTTGATGAAAAAGGAAACTATATTGAAGAAGACACTCTGATAGCACTTTTTGCAAGGCTTTATGCACAAGAGCACAATGGAGGGAACATTGTAGTTTCAATAAATACCTCTTTTAGGATTGATAAAGTAGTTGAAGAGGAAGGTGGAAGGGTTTACCGTGTTCCACTGGGCCAACTTCACGATGGGATAAAGAGATACAATGCCATATTCGCTTCGGAACCTTGGAAGTTTATTCATCCAAAATTTGGCCTTTGGATTGATAGTTTTGTGACGATTGGGTTGCTCTTGAAGATAATAACACAGGAAGGGAAGCCCTTATCAGAGATAATAAAAGATATTCCAAAATATTACTTAATCAAAAAGAACGTTAAATGTCCTGAAGAGATAAAGTATGAAGTGGTTGAGAAAGTAAAAGAACGGTTGCAAGACCTCTTGAGAGATCAAGTTGAGGAAGTTATAACAATTTCTGGAATAAGATTGAACCTCAAAGATGGCTCTTGGGTTCTTGTGAGACCAAGTGGCACCGAGCCTAAAATAAGAGTTGTAGTTGAAGGAATAACAGAAAAAAGGAAGGAAGAGCTCTTCAGTTTGGCGCATAATCTAGTTAATAAATTTGTCTCAGAGCTCTCTTGCAGGCCTTAAAGTTTTTAGTTTTATGTCTTTTTTTTCCATTTTAACTTTAAAGCCTTCTTTTGCGATTAAAGTCTTTACCCCAGTTACGTTTTCTATAAACTTGGCTTCTTTATATGGGTTCGCAAAATGCATTTTCATTCCTATGTGACTCATGATTAACATTTCTGGCTTTTTTTTCATGTCTTTTAGCATATAGATCACATCTTCAGTACAGAGATGATAGGGGATTTTCATGTTTGTAGGTCTTGTTACAGAGGCAATTAATAGTCTAGTTCCTTCGTATATCTTTTTGAGATCATCAAAGTACTCTGTATCAGGAATATATCCAATTTTCCCGAGTTTGGTTTTTAGTATAAATCCTATTGCAGTACTGTCCGAATGTATTGTAGGTGTTATTGTCATTTCGTCATCTCCAAGCTGTATTCTCTCTCCTGGATTAGGAATATGAATTTCTTCTAGAGAATCTAAATGGTACTTAGAAATCGCAGGGGTGTGATCTTCATCTCCATAAACTACGCTCTTTGAGGTTATTAACATCCCTCTTTTTTTTGTAACTCCTACAGTCATACCTTCAACCATGATTTCTGAGTCATTACAATGATCTGTATGTCTATGGGAGACAAAAAGTACATCTATTTTCCTAGGATCGATTTTATACCTCCATGCTCGTACTAAGGCTCCTGGGCCAGGGTCTACGTATATTCGCCTGCTTGAGTTGATGAAAAAACCACCAGTGGGGCGGAATTGTGTTATCGTAATAAACCGTCCACCACCACTGCCCAAAAAGATTATCTCAACCAATTTACCTCCCTCCGCTTTTTTAGCGATATTAATAGTAGGAGTAACTATGTATATAAGTTCTATGGAAATTTTGCTAGCAAAATTTATGAATCCTTATTCATATAAAGAAACATCGCTGAATTTTTTAATCCATATATGCTATTTTTAATACAATAGTGTGCTTAAATGTTATATAAAACCTATTTTATAGAACCAAAAGTATTTTATATGTGAATTTGTGTAATTAAAGTGTCAACAAACTTTGGAGGTGTTAAGTTTGGAGTTTAAACCATATACCCCACCAGAGAAATCATTACCTGAATACACTGTTAAAGCCTTTATTTTGGGCGTTGTGCTTTCAATAATTATGGGTGCGGCAAATGCATACCTCGGCATGTATGCAGGTATGACTGTTAGCGCCAGTATTCCTGCTGCAGTAATTTCTATGGCCATATTGATGGCTTTTAAGGACAAAAATATCCTTGAAAACAACATGGTCCAAACAGCAGCTTCAGCAGGTGAATCATTGGCAGCAGGTGTTATATTCACCTTCCCAGCTTTGGTGGTTTTAGGCACCTATACTGAATTCCCCTACTGGCTTGTGACCATCATAGCGGCATTGGGTGGTTCATTGGGTGCTCTCTTCACAATTGTGATAAGAAGAGCTTTCATTGTTGAAGAAAGACTTCCATATCCAGAAGGTACAGCATGTGCTGAAGTCCTTATTGCTGGAGACAAGGGAGGTTCCCATGCAAAGCCCATATTTGTAGGTGGTATTTTTGGTGGTCTTTACAAACTCTTAGGAAGTTCTGGTCTATGGGCCCCAGCTGTTGAAACGGCCAAATTTGTTGGTAGGAGAGTCTTATATTTAGGAAGTGACCTTTCAGCGGCTTTACTCAGTGTTGGTTACATTGTTGGTCTTAACATAGCATTCCTTGTGTTTCTTGGCGGTGCAATTGCGTGGTTCATTGCAATACCAATCTACGTTGCCAAGACAGGGAATCCGGATGGACTCAGCGCTTTGGATCTTGCTTGGGTTACATGGAGCACAAAGATAAGATACATGGGAGTCGGAGCGATGGTCGTTGGTGGTCTCTGGAGCCTTGTAAAGCTTAGAGGCCCAATTTCAAGAGGTATAAAAGCAGGGCTTGAAGCTACTAGGAGAAAGCAAAGCGGCGAACTAATACTTAGAACTGAAGAGGATATGCCAATGAACACAGTGCTTATGCTTATTACGGCTTTTGTTGTTCCGTTGTTCCTTTTGTATGCACATATCATAGACTCCATTGGGATAGCAGCAGTAATGGCTATTATAATGCTCATTGTGGGATTCTTTGGAAGCTCTATCGCCGGTTATCTGGCCGGTGTCGTTGGATCATCAAATAATCCAGTTTCAGGTATTACAATCATGAGCTTGCTTTTTACGGCATTGGTGCTTAAAGGGTTAGGACTTAGCGGTTTAGATGGCATGACTGCTACAATATTAGTGGCAGCAGTTATCTGTACTGCAGCGGCCATTGCTGGAGATACAATGCAGGATTTAGCAACGGGGCATATTGTTGGCGCAACTCCCAAGAGGCAGCAGGTTTTTGAAGTCGTGGGGACGTTTACTGCAGCTTTAGTAATGGCTCCAGTGCTTAACCTCCTTATAAAAGCTTATGGTATTGCCGGAACTCCAACAGCTAAAGAAAATGCCTTAGCCGCACCACAGGCATTCCTTATGGCCAAAGTTACAGAGGGTGTCTTTACTGGAACACTTGAGTGGAACATGGTGTTCATTGGTGCAGGGATTGCAATAGCATTGATAATCCTCGATGAAATCTTAGCAATGAAGAATTCAAGCTTTAGAACACCAGTGATGCCAGTTGCTGTTGGTATTTACCTCCCATTGAGCTTGGGTGTCCCAATATTCATCGGCGGTGTCCTAAGGTGGCTTGTAGGAAAAGCAAGAGGTGCTAAAACGGAAGAAAAACCAACCGATGCGGGAGTTTTGGGAGCGGCTGGATTAATTGCTGGTGAAGCATTGATGGGTATACTCTTTGCAGGGTTAATAGTAGCAGATAAGGCCCCATCAATAGGCTTCAGCAGTGACGTTATTGGAGTACTCTTCCTAGCTATTATAGCAGTTTGGCTCTATCTCACAGGAAAGAAAGAAGTTGAATGATTTCTTTTCTTTTAACTTATTGTTTTTAAAACCAAAATTACTTTAAAGGTCTATTAAAAATCAAGAAAGGTGATTCAAATGGAGGTGGGAGTTGTTTCTGAGGGAATAGAAAAACTTAGGGATGAGATGGTGAGTGTTTTAATGGAGCTTGTAAGAATTCCAGCGATTAGTCCTGATAGTGGTGGTGAGGGAGAGTACGATAAGGCTCAAAAACTCTTGGAAATCATCAAAGACTGGCCGTTTGATAAGGTTGACGTTTACAACGCCCCAGACCCAAGAGCAAAAAACGGTGTACGACCCAACATTCTAGCATACTATTATGGAGAGCAAGGCGAAAAAAGTCCAAGATTGTGGATTCTCACTCATTTGGATGTTGTTCCTCCAGGAGATTTGAGTAAGTGGACTATTACAAAACCCTTCGAGCCCGTTGTGAAGGATGGCAAAGTTTATGGTAGGGGTAGTGAGGATAATGGTCAAAGCTTGGTCGCCTCGCTTTACGCTGTTAAGGCTTTGATGAATCTTGGCATAAGACCCAAGAAAACTATAATCCTCGCTTTTGTGAGTGATGAGGAAACTGGCAGTAAGCATGGTTTAGAATGGCTAATGAAAGAACACCCAGAACTATTCAGAAAAGATGATCTAGTATTAGTACCCGATGGAGGAAATGAGGAAGGCACTTTTATTGAAATCGCTGAAAAGAGCATTCTCTGGATGAAAATTAAGGTTAAGGGCAAGCAGGTTCATGCAAGCATGCCTGGATTGGGATTAAATGCTCACAGGGTTGCTATTGATTATACAAAAGCCCTTGATGGCCTACTCCATAAGAAGTATAACGCAAGGGATGAGCTCTTTGATCCCCCGGAGAGCACTTTCGAACCTACAATGGGAGGTAATCCTAGTGATGCTCCGAACATCGCCCCGGGTGAACATGAGGTGGTTTTTGATTGTAGAGTCTTACCTCAATACAAGCTGGATGAAGTTTTAAGTGATGCTCAGGAAGTTGCTGAAGAGATTAAGGAGAAGTACAAGAAAGAGATCGATGGCAAAGTATTGCCTGAGGTAAAGGTAGAGGTTTTACAGAGACTTGATGCTCCGGCCCCAACTCCTAAGGATAGTGAGATTGTTAAGCTTTTACAGAAGGTCATAAAGGAGTTCAGAGGAAAGGATGTTAAAATTGGTGGTATTGGTGGGGGAACTTTCGCGGCTTACTTTAGAAAGCTCGAAATTCCAGCAGTTGTTTGGGCCACTTTGGATGAGATGGCTCACCAGCCGAACGAGTATGCCAAAATTGAAAACATGGTTGAAGATGCGAAGATAATGGCCGCTTTAGCCCTCCTCTGATTTTTCCACTATTATTTTGGCAAGGGCTAAGCTTTTAAGTTTTCTTTCTAACCCTTTTCATGCCATCATGGAGAGATGGAAAACTTGGGCTACCAGTTAGAGAAGCGATTAAAATTTTCCCCGAGCTTGAAAAATACCTTGATGAAAGAGGCAGATTAGATTTATCAAGCAGAAGAGCAAGGATCCTGTATAACAAAGCAATTGCCAGGGTTGTTTTTGATATTGAAGTGGAATATCATCCCAAGGGACTTATCACAACGCCAATTTCTCGTTTTATCTTTTTAAAGACTTTTCTGAGGGGAGGAGAAAGGGTTCTGGAAATAGGAACCGGTCACACGGCAATGATGGCAATTATGGCTGCAAAGATATTCAAATGTGACGTAATTGCGACTGAAATTGATGATGAATTCTTTGAATATGCAAAGGCTAATATTTCTGCAAATAATTCTAAAGTGCAGCTTATAAAAAGTAATGGGGAAATCATCAATGGAATAATTCCAAAAAGAGAGATATTTGATGTGATATTTTCTGCCCCTCCCTACTATGAGAAACCTACAAAAGGGGTTTTAACCCCAATTGAGGGGATTGGTGGGGGAGTGTATGGAGAGGAATTTGCCGTAAGAATTCTAAGAGAAGCAAGGGAATACATGACTGAGAATGGTAAAGTTGCGCTTTTCCTTCCGGATAAACCAAGTTTGCTAAAATCTATTATCTCAAAGGCGGAGAAGCTCAGTTATCTTCCAAAGGACATAAAGTTCAAAGTAGGCACGAGGTGGAGGCACTCACTAATTTTCTCTAGAGAGTAGAAATCCTTATATCTTGGAATTTCTATAAGCCCATGGCAGATGAGGAGAAAGCACCTCCACTGAGTATTGCGATGAAGATACGCCCACGACCTGATGCCGAATCATTTCATGTCCTCTACATAGAGGAACAGGCACTTCAGATATTCGGTGTCTTTGGATGCCATTAATATCGGGTGGTCTGGTGCTTGGGTTCTGTATGGTTCAAGGAGTTTTAGGAATTTCCCGGCTTTTGCGGCAGCAGCTATTATCATATCTTTGAACATCTGCATATCAACGTGTTGGGAACATGAAGCGGTTACTAATATACCGCCGTCCTTAACCAGTTTTAGCCCTTGATAATTTACATTAAAATATGCTCTAAGGCCTCTTTTTAAGTCCTTTTCATGTTGTACAAATGCGGGAGGATCCAGTATAACTATATCAAACTTTTCTCCTTTCTTTTGCATTTTCTCCATAATGCTAAATGCGGAGCCTACTAAAAAGTCCATCTTACCGTCTACATCATTTAGTTTTGCGTTTTCTTTTGCTTGTTCTATTGCAGCAGGAGATTTGTCTACTGCAATAACCTTCTCGGCACCTGCAACAGCAGCATGAATGGCAAAACCCCCTGTATAAGTAAATACATCGAGGACTTTTTCTCCACCCTTTATGTATTTTTCCAAAGCAATTCTATTTTCTCTTTGGTCTAAGAAAAATCCTGTTTTTTGGCCTCGCATATCAACAATAAACTTGGCTTGACCTTCTTTAATAATGGTACGATATTTTTCTTTTCCTAAGAGAACTCTTTCAATCTCAGGAAGGCCCTCTCTTCTTCGCGATCTTCCAGTGTTTTTTTCAAAAACAGTCTCAATTTCAGGTTCTATTTCGAGAATAGCTTCAGCAACGTTCATTTTGAACTTTTCCATCCCAGCGCTTGAAATTTGAATTGATGCTATCTCATTAAATCTATCCACAATTAACCCTGGAAGGTAGTCTGCTTCTCCATATATCATTCTATAAGCTTTATCGTATCCTAAAATCTTTTTTCGATATTCATTCGCTTTTTTTATACGTTTTTTAAGTAGTTCTCTATCGATCTTCACATCCTTTTTCTTTGTGATCAAGCGAATCATTATGTTTGAGTTTGGGTTAGCAAAACCTTTGCCTAGAAATTTTCCGTTTCGTGAATAAACTTCTACAACATCTCCTGGTTTAATCTCGCCTTCAGTTCTTATCACTCCTTTTTTAAAGACTATCATTGCGCCTTTATCAATTGCTTTATAAGCTTGAGCATCGACATACACTTTACTCATTACCACCCCCCTTTCAGAAGTAGAAACGATAGGTATTTAACTCTTGGGCTCCTAATATTATACTGGTGAGTTCTATGAACTTTGAGGTAATAAAGGAGTTTCTAGAGGCTATTGGAGGGGATTATACAGAGGTTGAAGGAGAAATCCACCTTGAACCAAAGGTTTTTTATGAAGTTTGGAAATATTTGGGCCAGCCAGAGATTAAAAAATATGTCCTAGAAGATGAGATAGTTGAACCCGGCTCATATGACCCACCTCAAATGAAATATACTGATGCACGAGTAATTAAGATAAAGAAAGCATATTTTGAGACCCTTGAAGGAGTTAAAATTGTTACAGACTACATTGAATTCCAGAAGATATTAAAAGAAAGGAAATAGAGATTTTGAACTTTTAATCTAATTTTATCTTTCTGTTGCTTGCAAGACCCCTTCCGGGAGGATAGGGAGTAGTGGTCGCGTGAACCGGCCTGTGGGAGCAAACTCTCACAAAAATCCTTGCGTAAGCAAGGAGCAGTTCACACCTGTAATTATATAACTTTCATCTCTCGCTTTTTAGAAGAATTCCTCTATCAGTTATGTCATATGGAATCCATGAGAGTACATGTCTAGTCCTTTTCATACCATAAACTCTTAAATATCTTTGAAGATTGCGGTTTTCTTCAAAGAGTTTCATTTCTATTATACCATCTACTATTGCCTTGATTATAGTCTCTACCTGCGGGTCTTCAACACCAGAGTTCATTTCTATTAACCAAACCTGCTTGTTCTTATGCGAAAATGCTTTTAAATCCTCCAAAAACTTGTATATTTCTTTTTTTTCAGTTTCGAAGAACATAGGAGTTATAGAGGAAATTGCGCCTACTATAAGGGGGTCTTCTATATGTGGATTATTTAAGAGAATTTTTGTGGTAGTGTCTTTTATGATATCTATTATGTGGGTGGTATCTCGAATATCTGGAATAGCTTCCTCAGTAAAAGAAAACTTAGGGCCACCTCTAATTCTTTGAGTATATGCATCCAAAATGTACAATCTTTCATTTAGATTTGTGATAAGATTCCATCCAAAATCTAAAGCATTACTTACAAATTCATATCGGGGGATATCAATCAATAAACTAATTACATTAGCACCAGAGATTAACTGATTATATATAAACTGGCTTATAAACGTTGTTTTACCTGATTTGGGGTCCCCTATAAGAAGAATAACACTTCCTCTAGGAATACCTCCCATCAAAAGGTGATCAATGAGATTTGTGGGGATTCGTTCAACTTTCTCTTCTAGTTCTGAGTTACTTGAACTACTGGAGTATAAATTCAATTAAAACTCCCTCCTTAATAGATCTCTCCACTCGGGTAAACCACGACTCCTCTACTTGTAATTTCAAAGGGATACTTCCGCATTGAATGTTTAGTTCCACGCATTTTTCGGACTAGGAGGTATCTCTTTAGTTCTATATTCTTTTCCTGTAGATCAAGGAGTACTACGCCTCTGGAAATGTACTCTTCGATCCCATATTTGCTGATTTTTCCCCCTTTGGGATCAGGAGCTTCTGTAGTTAGAAGACTGGTAACCCCCATTTCAAGAAGAATTGTGTTGAGTTTTAATAGAACTTTCCTAATCTCTCCTTCATTTTGAAGCCTAAAAGCTATTGATGGAATGGAATCAATTGCCAATCGTTTGGCATTTATTGATTTTACAACACGGTATATATACCTCAAAAAGTTGTCAACATTGAGGGTGTCTTCTAATACAAACTTTTCTTCAGAAGGAATTCCGGAGATAGAACTAACCCCATCCACTATTGCTATGAGCCCTTGTTTTTCATATTTCTCAAGATCCCATCCAAATTGTTCCATTTCTCTTCTAATATCTTTGGCTCTTTCTTCTAATGAAACTAAAACCCCTGGTTCCCCATATTCCTCTGCTCCTTTGTATATGTACTGTGCCACGAATGTGGTTTTTCCAGTACCTGTACTACCAGTTATGAGGATAGTGGATTGATCGGGGAATCCTCCTTCTATCAAATCATCAAACCCAGGTATTCCGCTTTTAATTCTTTTACCTGAAAACGGCTCACTCATAATTCCCACCTTGTAATTTAATTCAGTTTACACTCGACTGTTAAAGTTACTTAATAAGATAATATAAGGTTTTTGGAAGTTTATATAAGGTTACTGTGATGCATTATATTTTTTCCAATATTTTGATCTTTTTATACTTTGGTAATTAACAAAAGAGTTTTATTTTAATATGAGCATTAATAGAAGGTGGGTGCATGTTAGATCCTTTTGGAAAGCGAGCACAAAAACTCTTAAATGAATTTGGTAGCATCAATGATTTTTTAGAGGTTATTCCAAATTACCTTGATACTAATATGGCATTGGAGAGAGTTAAATGGGTGAAAGAGGGAGATGTTCCTCAATCGATTTTATATTTAGATGAGTGGAAGGATTTGATAAGTTTTTATGCACTATTGGGAGCTTTGGCATTTTCACCCTATGGTCTGGAAATGGAACTGGTTAAGGATACGAATCTAAAAATCTACTTAAAGAGGATAATGGAAGCAGGAGAGTTTGAAGAATTGGCTTTGCCTGTTGAAAGGGTAAACACCAGTGAACTTCCCAGAAAAGATAGAGTAATACTTGAAAAAAGCTTGCATGAGGAATTGCCACCAGAAGAGAAGGAACGGCGCATTCTTCAATATAAAATGGCTCTAAAAGATTTCTTAATATTTAATGAAGACTCTCTAAAGGGGTTTTATGTAAGGAAAGGTCATGTTTATCTTAACAAGTCTCAACTAATTACATTATGGAAAAAAAGTTTTGAAAAAAACTTGGAGAAGACAGTTAACATTCTTTATGAAATTCGGGAAGAGTTACCTGAATATTACATGAAACTGTACTCTGAGCTGAGTGAGGTTGCAAGGGAACATTTTAAAGAGAAATTTGAAAGATTAGGAAGTACAACTGCTCAACCTCTTCGGTTTCACCTCTTCCCTCCTTGTATTAGAATAACTTTAAATGGAGTGCCTAGTGGGTTAAGAAACTACGGAATAACAGTTCTTTTGACTTCATTTCTAAGTTATGCTAGAATCTGCCCAAATCCACCTAAAAGAGATGTTAAAGTCAAGGACTGTATAAAGGATTTAAAAGTCATCAAGGAAGAGATATTACCAGTAATAATTCAAGCGGGCAATAGATGTAGTCCACCGCTGTTCCAAGATCAGCCAAATGAGATCAAAAATATATGGTATCACTTGGGGTTTGGATACACTCTGGAACCAAATTTAGAAGATAGTGGAAATTCTACTTGGTACTTCCCTCCCAACTGTGAGAAAATTCGGGCAAGTGCACCTCAACTTTGTAAACCTGATCGGGATTGTAGATATATTAAAAATCCCCTTACTTATTACCTAAGAAAGCTTTACATGCAAAGTAAAAAGGAAAATACAGCTGGTGAGGAGCAATGAGTGAGCTTTTTAAGGAAATGACCAAAGAAGAAAGAAAGATTTACTACTTGAAGGAATGGAATGTGAAGAAAATACCCTCATTTATAACTAAAACTCTCGAAAATAGGGAGTTTGGTTTCGATCATACGGGGGAGGGCCCTAACGATAGGAAAAATGTATTTCACCATATAAAAGATCTTGAAGATTATGTAAAGATAACGGCCCCATATTCAATTTATTCAAGTGTTGCCCTTTATGAGGAACCTAAGAATATGGAGGGATGGTTAGGAGCAGAACTAGTTTTTGATATAGATGCGAAAGATTTACCACTAAAAAGATGTAATCATGAAACAGGAAAAGTGTGTCCAATCTGTTTGGATGATGCTAAAGAACTCACTAAAGATACTCTTCTAATTTTAAGAGAAGACTTTGGATTTGAAAATATTCATCTTATTTACTCTGGAAGAGGGTACCATATAAGGGTTTTAGATGATTGGGCGCTTGGACTAGATTCAAAAGCGAGAGAAAAGATTTTATCTTACATCTCCAGCGCTGAGGAAATAACATTTGAGGATCTCCAGGAAAGGAAAATCTTACTCTCTTCTGGTTATTACAGAGTATTTCGACTTAGATTTGGATACTTTATCAAACGGGTTTCCGAATATCATCTACGAAATATTGGTCTAAATAAACGTCAAATTGAACAAATAATTGATGGAAGAGATGAAATATACGAAAATTTTGTAAAAAAGGCAATGATAAGCGCGTTTTCTCAAGGTGTGGGTTATAAAACACTTTTAAGGCTTTTTAGTTTGTCGACTACATTTTCCAAAGCTTATTTTGATGGTAGGGTTACAGTAGACGTAAAAAGAATTTTAAGAGTCCCCTCTTCATTACACTCTAAAGTGGGCCTTGTGGCCACGTACATTGGAAATGATGAAAAAGACCTTGAAAAGTTCAATCCTTTTAAAGACGCTGTTCCGAAGTTCAGAGAAAAGGAGGTCAAAGAAGCGTACGACCTTTGGAAGGAAACCATGGAGGAGTAGAAATGCTCCAAGGCAGGGTTAAAATAATACTTTCTATGTTAATATGGGGAAGCGTAGGAATTTTTGCCAGATACTCCGGGTTGGACGGTCTTAGATTGGCATTTTATAGGGTTCTTCTAGGAAGCCTAGTTCTTATTTTTGTGCACTCATTGAAGGACATTATGTGGGCCAAAAAAGCTTTTTTAGCTGTGAGACACAAACTTCTCTTGTTATGTTTTTTAGGTCTTGTCTTAGCATTAAACTGGGTATTTTTCTTTTCCGCGGTAATATATACAGATATAGCTAAAGCAACCCTTATTTATTACTTGGCACCGATATTGGTGGTTGTTCTTTCTTCAGTGTTTTTGAGAGAGAGGATTACAAGAAAAAGATTATTTTTAGTATTTTTGGCATTTTTAGGAGCACTTATAATAGGCACTCAAGCTGAATTCTCTCTTGGAAATAGGGATTTTTTAGGAGTAGTGTTTGCTCTTTTAGGTGCAATATTCTATGCTAGTGTGACAGTACTTGGTAGGTATCTTAAAGATGTTGATAGTACATATTTAACATTTTTCCAGTTATTGTTTGCTACATTAATTCTTTTCCCCGTTCTGGTGGGTGTAGGCACTTTTCATGTTACTTCGAGCTCGCTTGCAATTATTCTCATTATAGCGATTTTTCATACTGTTGTTGCCCTATTTATATACATGGATGGGCTTAAAGAAGTTGAAGCAAATGAGGCAGCCATTTTAAGCTATCTTGACCCGTTAAGTGCAATAGTTTATGCAGCAATACTCTTTGGAGAAATTCCTACATTTAAAACGGTTATTGGTGGTTCGCTGATATTGGTAGCATCACTCTTGGACATAAAGATGAGGTGAGGGAGCTATAGCCCGCCTTCTGTACTCTGGGGCATTCGACTGAGCAGCCTACCACGGGACTCCCACCGGGAACTCATCGCCCCTTTCTCGGCCTTGCACCACGTGGGGCGGCCGTTTCACCGTTCCCTCTCAAGTCGTCGGCGGGTTATCTCGGGAACTCTTACGAGTTCCTTTCTCCGCCTTCATTCTCATACGTGAGAGGACGTGTCGTTTCTGCGCCGTTGCCCTCCCTTTCAGGAGGTGCCTTGCGGCACCACGTTCCGGTGTGGTGGGCGGAACTTCCTCGGGTTTTAACACCCGACAGCCCCAGCTCCCTCACCATTTTACAGTAGGTGAACTACCCCCTTTGGAAGGGTCTTGCAAGCAAGGGAAAGATAGAAAGTTAATAAATGTTTCCCTATTTTTTAGGCAGTTCTTTATATTCTCTAGTTTCAGGCCTTTTAGGTCGTTTAAACCTACCCAGAGGGGATCTTCTCTTTGGTTTGGGCCGTTCACGCCTCTTTTGTGGGGAGGTAGGCATTAGATACAATGCTAATAGAAATAGAAAGATTACTACAAGTGCTGCAGCGAAGTACTTCAAAATATTTCTCTCTTGAGGTGTGGGAAGAGGAGTTGTTGTATTTGTTATAGATGTCGTTGTGGAGGATGTTGATGTGGTTGTGTTCGAGGCAATTGGAGGGGTTATCTCTAAACTGTCGCTGATCTTTTGTTCTTTATTATTGCTCGTGAGAGAAAATTCGTAGAATATTTTTTCTCCTATTGGAAGGTCTTCAATGATGTTTACATAGTTTTCTCCAGGGTTCAAAATTAGGGTCTGAGAGCCTTTATCAAGGGTTTGATTAAATTTAAAAAATTTATATGAGAGTTTGGTTGTTACTTCTTCAGAATTGGCGTTATAAATTACCACAGAAAAATTGAACACTCCAGTAGTTTTATTTAAGGAAACTTCTTTGTATGTTACATCCTCAATTCTAGGATATGCAAATACTTTATACGAAATGGATTTCTGACCAAGGGGAATTTTACCGAAACTTACCTTACTCATGACTTTCTTACTCCCTGGAGGTAATGGAGGTATGGTCGTTTTTGTTATTGTAGTCCCTCTCGTTATTTCTAGTCTCTCAGTAGTATTGTGTAAAATGTTGTTATTAACTCCATATACTTCAATGGTGTGATTAATTACAATATTTCTTTCGGAAAATATTGTTGTGTATACAGTGCTTGTTTCATCTTCCATGATCTCTGTCTTTTCTAGGGAAATTGAGGTTAGATCTACCCCAAAAGTTATGTAAAAAGCTTTGGAGAAAAGATAAGTGCCTTTAGGGTATTCCAATTTATAAATGAGTTTGTATTCTCCCTCCGGAAGGTCATAGGGTATTGGAATTTCTACTTGGATTAGATTATCACCAGGAGTTAAATTCATAGCTAGATACTTGGCAAGGTACTGTTTTCCATTCCTTTCTAAGTATGCAGTTCCATTTATTGCTACTGGAGAATTTTTGAGGTTGTGTACTGTGGAGTATATAGCAATAGTCTCTCCATTCAATACGTGATTTGTTGTAATTGACCTCTCTTTGACCTCAACAAATGCTTCCTTGAAACTAAGAGGTATATCTGTGATTTCGAGAGTAATGGGGATTTGTATAACTCTGGGATCTCCTGAACTTAAGAATCCCCATAAGACTATGAAAAGGGTGTAAGTTCCAGGTTTAACACTCTCATTCACATAAATTTTATATCTCAATTGTCTTTCTTCCCCAGATCTCCAGTATGTGTAAAGAACGCCTGTGGATAGGGGTTCCCCATCGGGTTTGTAAACTTTTAGAGTAATTCCTGGGATTTCGTCGTTGTTGGAATCGAGCACATAATATCTTCGGAAAGTCACTATTTGAAAGTCTTTATCTGCATTATTTGTTACAGTCAAACTTCCTTCTCTATAATCACCTGAAATCACAAGGATTTTCTCTTCTACAGTTGAGAATAGTAGGGTTTGTGAGCATGCCACTGATGAAATAATTAGGAGTGTCATAAAGACTACAAGTACCTTTCGCATAAATTTCCCCCTATGTATCTTGTACATCAACAAATATAAAACTTCACATTAGAAGTAGAAAAATTCCAAGCATCATAAATCCTACAAAGAACAATAAACTTATTTTATATAATAAGAGATTTGAGAACTGTCTTTTGACCAAAAGAGCTATGATAGTGAGCAGAAGACCGTAAAAGGAGGCAAATATGCCAAGGGCAGTTTGAGTCTTTATATCTAAGATTAACATAATCCCTAGCACAGCTCCAGCGAAAACCGTAACTTGAGGTATTGTGAAAAGATAATAGTTGAGTAATATTCTATTTTTGTTCATCTTCATCACTCCACGATGAATGCATATGTGGTAGTGGTTGGGAGTTTTTTTCGAATTTTTGGCAATAAATAACGGGGTAAAATCACTTCAGTCTTTTCTTCAAGCATGTCATAACTTCCAAGTACCTTCTCAACAACTTTAACAGCGACTCTCCCTCTTACTTTGAAATACCCATGCCATAGGGTTGTAATCTCGAGGATTATTGGCAGGTATAGTAAATCCTTTTCATTTTCTTCAATTAATGAAAAGAGATATTCAAGTTCTTCTTTTTTAAAATAGTGGAACTGGCCATTTCGGAGTTGTATTTTTGGTTCTTCTTCCTCGAGGAGTTGGCCAAGTTTCTTTCTGCTTTTGGGAAGGTGCAGGTTCAAGCGAGAGATTTCTCTGTGTATAATTTCATCTTCTTTAGGCATGATTGAATCTTTGAGGCAAGGATAATAAAGCTTTTTCCTAAAAAGTTATTGACATATAAAAGTTAAAAATACATCCTAATATCGCTACTTTTGTACATATAGATAGTAGAAAAATTAGAAATTGCCATTGTGGCAAAAGTTCATTAGAAAAGCTTATATTATAAACATTGTATAAAAATTTGAGTTAATAATGAAAATAATAGCATTAAGGTGAGATAAAAATGAACGAAATAAAATCCGCTAAAAGCGTGTTCTCAGGCAAATCACGATTTCTTCAGCTTGTATTTGTGGATATAGATGGAATGGCCAAGGGAATGGAAGTGCCAATAGAACGATATGAAGATGTTGTGAAAGAGGGGATTTCATTTGATGGATCATCAATTCCAGGGTTTCAAGGAATAGAAGACAGTGATCTTACATTTAAGGCAGATCCAGATACTTATGTTGAAGTCCCTTGGGAGGAGGTAGCGAAAGTATTTGGATACATATACAAAAATAGAGAACCCTATTATGCGGATCCCAGAAGAATACTAAAATCAGTTACTGAGGACTTGCAAAAAGAGGGGATAACAGCATATATAGGAGTAGAACCCGAGTTCTACTTATTTGAGAAAAATGGATCATGGGAGCTCAAGCTTCCAGATGGTGGCGGATACTTTGATTTACTGGGTTTGGATAAGGCAAGGGAAATAAAAAGGGCAATAGCTCACTACATGCCTTCATTTAAGTTGATTCCAGAAGTATTACATCATGAAGTTGGCCCAGGGCAGCATGAGATAGGTTTTAGATTTGCAGATGCATTAACCACGGCAGATAACATAGTTAGATTTAAATACTTGGTTAAGGCGGTTGCAGAGAGTTACGGACTTTATGCCACATTCATGCCAAAACCACTCTTTGGGCAACCGGGTAATGGGATGCATTTTCACATAAGTCTTTGGAATGACGGAAAGAATATTTTCGTTGGTGATAATGGAGTGAGTGAAGAAGCCCTCTACTTTATAGGGGGAATTTTGGAACATGCAAAAGCTTTGACAGCAATTACAAACCCAACTGTTAACTCATACAAAAGATTGGTTCCGGGATATGAAGCCCCAGTTTACATATCTTGGGGGTATGCAAATAGGAGTGCTTTAGTGAGAATACCTGCATATAAAGGGAATAGTGCAAGAATTGAGTATAGGGCCCCTGATCCGAGTACAAATCCATATTTTGCGTTTGCTACAGTTTTGAAAGCTGGGATGGATGGTATAAGACGGCAAATAGAACCATCTGCACATGTGGAAGAGAATGTATATGAATTAGATGATAAAGCACGTGCTTTGTTAGGAGTGGAGACATTACCTTCAACTCTAGCAGTAGCACTTGAAGCTCTTAAAAAAGACAAGGTTGTTAAAGAGGCACTTGGTAAAGCATATCATAACTTCATTAAATATAAAACAAAAGAGTGGGAGGCTTATCAAGAATATCTAGAAAGAAAGGGAATACCTATGGACAGTATGGAGGTTACTGAATGGGAATTAGAGAGGTATTTTTATGTTTAAACTCTTTTTTCTTCGATATGGAGGATGAGCGATCCTAAGATTATGAAAACCGCCCCTACTATTTGTTGTGGTGTTAATGTCTCACGGAATATTAAATATGCTAGAATCAAAGCTACTACTGGTTCTACTGTGGATATTATAGATGCTTTACTAACCTCTACTTCCTGGAGAGCCTTGTTATAAAGAATATACCCTAAAACTGTTGGAAAGAATGCAAGTCCAAATAAGTAGGGGAGAGACTCATAGGGTATTTTAAAATGAGAAAATGGTGCTAAAAATAATGCTCCAAAACCAATTGTGTAAAGAAGGGCCTCTTCTGGTTTTTCATTTTTTACAGCAATTTTGGCCAAAATCCCATAAAGTGCATATGTTAGTCCCGAGAGCAGACCCAACACGGTGGCAATCTTGTTTGCATCCCAGTGATCAAGATTCGCAACCAGAAAAACTCCAAATATTACCATGATTAAAGCTAAAATCTTTGCTTTGGTTATTTTTTCTTTAAATAATGCATAACCTAGAATGGTGGAATAAACAGGGGCGGAATAAAGGAGAAGTACTGCAAATGACACGGAGGAGATCTTTACTGTGTATAAGTATAGGATGTAAAACAAAAATACTGCAAAAAAACCATAAAGTGCATAGAATGGCAGTCTATGTCTTTTTATTTGAAAGTCATTTGAATAGTTATATAATAGAAGGATGGAAAATGCAATTAGTGTCCGATAGAATGTAATGGTGAAAGGATCTAGGTTAAACTGATAAAGCAACTTAGCAAAAATTCCAAGAGTTCCCCACATGCTGGCAGCTAAAAAAATCAAAATATAACCCTTTTTCAAGTTTTTACCTCCTTAAATTTCTGGGCCAATTGGAAGTTTGCGTTTATGCTCGCTTTTCTTGATTAGAGATTCTACGTATTCCACCTTGTTAAGAGGGATATTTAATTCTCTTGCAATATTTTCTTTCTTCATTTTTAAATCGACTAATCTGTAGAGGATTTCGTCTAATAGTTTGTAGGTTATTCCCAGATCTTTTTCATCGGTTTGCCCTTCCCAAAGACCAGCACTTGGTTTTTTATTTATTATTTCATTTGGAACTCCCAATATCCTTGCAATGTTCCAAACTTCAGTTTTATACAGGTTGATTAATGGTGCATAGTCACTTGCTGAATCTCCCCATTTGGTGAAATATCCGGTTAAAAATTCGCTCCTATTGGAAGTTCCTAGAACAAGATAATTTTTGGAGTTTGCATGAGCATAAAGGAGAATCATCCTGGTTCTCGACATTATGTTTCCTCTGGAAACATTGTTCAATTCAAAATCTAAATTTTTCTCAAACTCGTTTACAATGCTTTTTATATTTATAACCTTGTAATTTATCCCGAGGTTATTACATACCAAAAGAGCGTCTTCTACATCTCTGTTTATATGATAGGGCATCACAAGCCCCAAAACTTTTTCTTTTCCAATTGCCCTAGCTGCGAGGTATGCTACGGTGGCACTGTCTACTCCACCGCTTATTCCTAAAATTACTCCCTTGACGTTGGATTCTTCAACTTTTTCTTGTATAAAGGAAACTAATTTAGTTATAACTTTTGCATAATCTAAGGACCTCATTTTACTCTTCTCCTTTTTTTTGTTGTAGTTTTTCTTCTTTCAAGGACTCTAGAAAACTGAAATAGCCCCTAATTGCTAGAACACTCCCCACTATCATGATGAAAAATGCGGGAAGGCTGAGATAGGTATAAGGATAATCAACCCATTTTACAGTATAAGAGTATGTAACCTCTCCAATTTCGACTAGGATTGACACTCTTGAGGTAAGATGGAGTATCTTGGTATCTCCGGACAAGGTATAAGTATTCTCACTATCTTCTGTAGCTATTTTAACTGAAGCATTATCGGAGGAGATTTTAAGAGTTCTGCTAACTATCTCCACGGAATTTTCCATTTCCTCTTCTAGAGTGTAGTTACCAGGCTTCCAAATCCCAGTCCAAGTTTCTTCCCTGAGAACATTGTAAGATGCTCCCAGAGACAGTACAAATGCTATGAACAGCAATATGAACCCTGCTTTGATTGGAGGATAAGTAAGACCATCCTTAAACTTACTCATCAGGATCACCTTCAAACTAGAAAAAATGAAAAATAAGGATGTAAAGAGTCAATACTTTCCAATTAAGTGACACTCAGCCCAGTGGTTATGCTCGTATTCTACTAATTGTGGATACTTAGTATCACACAGTCCTTTTTCCGCGTAAAGACATCTTGGATGGAATCTGCATCCGGGAGGTATATTAGCAGCACTTGGAACTTCACCCTTAATTGGGATCTCCTTGATTATATTTCTTCTCTCTGGAATTGGTTCTGGCACTGCTGCAAGTAAGGCTCTTGTATAGGGGTGTATTGGGTTGTCAATGACAACTTTTGCAGGTCCCATTTCGACAATTCTTCCTAGATACATAACTGCAATGTAATCTGCAAAGTATCTGGCTGTTGAAAGATCATGGGTGATGTAAAGGTATGTAACACCCATTTTTTCTTTGAGATCCTTCATTAATTCAAGAATTTCTGCTCTAATTGAAACATCAAGCATTGATACTGGTTCATCAGCTACTATAAATGTTGGATTTAGGATGAGAGCTCTAGCTATTGCTACTCTTTGTCTTTGCCCCCCTGAGAGCATGTGAGGGTTTCTACCTATGTAATCCTCGGGGGGTATAATCTTAACCATTTCAAGTGCTTTGTAGATTAGTTCTTCACGTTCTGCTTTGGTTTCACCTATCCCGTGAATAAGGAGGGGTTCTTCCAAGACATCAAATATCCTAAATCGTGGGTTTAGTGAACTGAAGGGATCTTGGAATATCATTTGGACCTTTCTTCTGTATTCAAGAACTTCTTCTTTGGTTTTGATGTCAGTGACGTCTTGACCTCTAAGGTATATTTTGCCATCTGTAGGCTCTAAGAGCTTTACAATGAGTTTTCCGGTGGTAGATTTACCACAGCCACTCTCACCAACGAGGGCAAAGACCTGTTGGGGGTATATCTCAAAGTTTATTCCATCAACGGCATGAACTATCTTCTGAGGAGTACCTTTAAGAGTATCAATGAAGCTTTTCTTGATGGAGAAGTATTTCTTAAGGTTTTTAACTTTAAGTACTGGTTCGGTCATTTTTCACACCTCACAGTAACCAGCATGCAACGTAATGATCTTTATCAACCTCTTTCAATTCAGGTTCTTGCTCTTTGCAGACCTGCATAATATAGGGGCATCTAGGGTGGAAACGACAGCCATTAGGTGGGTTAATGAGATTGGGGGGTTGTCCTGGAATGAATTCGAGTTTCTTCAAATCTTCGTGGAGTCTGGGTATAGCTGCGAGAAGCTTTTGGGTGTACGGGTGTGCTGGTTCATAGTATACTTTTTCGCTGTCGCCAATCTCGACAATTTTACCTGCATACATTATTGCAATCTTGTCGCTTATCTCTGCGAGAATGCTTAGATCATGGGTGATGAATATCATCGAAAGGCCCAACTCCTTTTTCAACTTTTTCATCATATTGACGATCTGGGCTTGAACAACAACGTCAAGAGCTGTGGTCGGTTCGTCTGCTATGACTACTTCGGGTTCAAGGAGGAGTGCTGTGGCTATGACAACACGTTGCTTCATACCCCCTGAAAGTTCGTGAGGATAGCGGTATACAATTTCTGGATCAAGCCCAACGAGTTCAAGGTATTTCTGGGCCTTGTTAATTGCTTCTTCTTTGTTCATACCTTTTTGGTACATAAGGGGCTCTATCATTTGATAACCGACTGTGTAGACCGGATTTAGGGCATTCATGGCGCCTTGGAATATCATGGATATCTTTTGCCAACGAATCTCTTTTCTCAGCACGTTCTCTGGAAGGCCTACTATTTCTCTTCCATCGATTTTTATGCTTCCATCAACGATTTTTCCAGGGGGAGTTGGCATGCCTATAAGGGTAAACCCAAGGGAAGATTTACCACAGCCGCTCTCACCAGCGAGTCCTAAAACTTCCCCCTTCTTGAGGTCAAAACTTATATCATCGACTGCTCTTACCATACCTCTGTTAGTGAAGTAGTACATCTTGAGGTTGCGAACTTCAAGGACATTTTTCGTCATTTTTATCACCTCATAGCCTCCTTAATCTTGGGTTGAGCACCCTGTCAAGAGCAGTACCTATAAGCACGAAAGTCAATCCGACAAGAGCTATTGCGAGTCCTGGAGGAATGACCCACCACCAGTATCCGTTTACTGCAGCACCTGCAACTTGGGCATCGTGGAGTATTTGTCCCCATGTAACTGCAGTTGGGTCACCGAGACCAAGGTAACTAAGAGAGGCTTCTGAAAGTACTGCACTTGGGACACTGAGTGCCATCTGGGCAAATGCATACGGGAGGAGTTGTGGTACCATATGTCTGAAAATAATTCTGCCTGTGCCTGCGCCTAATACTCTTGCAGCTTCTACGTAGACCTGCTCCTTAATCTGGAGTGCCATACTCCTGGCAACTCTTGCTATTCCTACCCATCCAAAGATTACAAGCAGTACTACTATCTGCCAAAGTTTTATATGTCCTCCGAAGTACGCACCCATGAGTATAAGTATGGGGAGGCTTGGAATTGAGGCCATGAACTCCTGAAATCTCATCATCATTTCGTCACTCCATCCTCCGAGGTATGCACTTGTGACACCATAGAATATTCCTATTATGACACTGAACACGGCCACCGATATACCAATCACGAGAGAGACTCTTGAACCCCAGATAATGCCTGAGAGTATATCTCTGCCCTTGAAATCGGTTCCAAGTTTACCGTATGTTCTTCCTGTAAAAATAACTTTGGCGTTCTCAAAGGATGCGCTACTTCCTTCTGGGACGTTTATGATGATTGTGAATGTGTATGTGCCGGTAAGAGGCTTAGGTCTCTCAAAGATGTCCTCATTAAGCTCTCCAAAGATGACCTTAGTTGCATCCATGAGGGTTTTATACTGGAATTCTTGAAGTGGATCAACATAAATACCTTCTTCCTTAGCCCATTTGATCAAGTTGTCCCTAACTTGAGGCTGAGATCCCAGTTGGAGGACAATACTACCGGAGAACTTGTAATTTTCTAGTAGTGTTATCTTACGGCCATCAGGTCTCTCCACCATGACACTAATGGAAAGTTTGCCCCCAGAGGCATCTCCGGTAAGATCTTTTATCACCACATCCTGTGGGGGAATATCATACTCGTTGTTGTAAGAGACTTTAATGAGATATCCCGAATCCGTCTTAGTGATTAATTTTTGGAGTTCTTCACCCGTTATTGTTAGGTGAGGGGCCATTGACTGGCTTGAGAGTGTATTAATCCATGTGGGAGGCACATTTTTAGGATTATCTAGCCAAAACCCTTGCCACTTCTGAGGAATGTCCGGGGAGGTTAATACTGGGGCTGTAACTGCAGTGAATATAAACAGGAAGAGCAATAATAAACCTAACAGGCCAGATTTTTGTCTTCTGAAATCATACCAGAACTCTGAAAGAGATTTTTTAATGTCAACCCATCGCATCATTTTTCACCTCACACATTTTCTGAAGCGCCGACTTTAACTCTTGGATCGAGGAATCCATAAGCCACATCTGCAAGAATTACTCCGCCAAGGTAAAGGAGCACGTTTACGAAGGTCAAACCCATAATAAGGTTGGTTTCGTTGGTTTCGATAGCAATCCAATAGACTCTACCCATCCCGGGCCAGGTAAAGACGCTTTCTGTAATTATAGCACCTCCGAGAGAGGTAAGCAGACTGAAGATAATCATGGTTACAACTGGTGGTGCAGCAGCTCTGAGGGCGTGGCCGTATATTACTTTTCTCTCAGGCACACCCTTTGCCCTTGCAGCCATTATAAAGTCTTCCTGCATTGTACCTATCATGATGTTTCTGATGACCCACGCCCATGCTCCAAAGGAAACTATAACGATTGTAGCTACGGGGAGGGTCATACGCTTGAGAAGATCAACTATATGGGGCCAGCCTGTAAGGTTAGGGTCTGGAATCGCCCTAGAGGGGAACCACCCCATCTTAAACGAGAATATGAGGAGCATTATCATTCCGAACCACCACATTGGGATACTGCTCATAACTAATGCTAAAATTGAAAGTGCTCTATCAAAGAAACTGCCAACCATCTGAGCAGCTTTTACACCAAGGAGGATCCCAAGTGTTATGATTATTATCTGTGCCGTGGTGAAAAGCTGGATTGTACGGGGGATAGCTACCTTGAGAATTGCCATTACATCCTTTTCAGAGCCAAAAACTGGGTTTTTGGTTTTTCCAAAGTTAAAGGTTAGAGTATTTCTGAAGTAGTATTGAACCCTCCACCAGTATGATTTGTCAAGGTGATATTGACTTCTGTAGTGTGCAATTCTTTCTGCTCTCCATGCATCTGGATCTTCGGGAATTCTACCCTGTTGTTGGAGGCTTTGAAACTCAGCATTCACTTTTTGGATTATTGTATTCTCTAAATCCTTTTCAGCGACCTTAACGAAAAGGCTTGACATCACAAGTGTAACTATAGCTAAAACTACAAGAGCATTTAGTAACCTAATGACCAGATATCTACCAAATCCCATCAAGTTCCCTCCTTTACCTTTGTTGTATTAGGGGACTCATTTTTGATCATCATCTTTTTCTGTTCTGTAAAACTTTCTTTAAATACTTTTTGGAACTACAATCACGGTCACCAGCATAACTAAGTATCATAATGAAGGGGCTTTCCTATGGATTTTTAGTACAATTTTGTCAAATTTCAATTTAATTCTTTATTTTTTTGCTGTTATTATCCCATAGGGTTTGTTCTTCATTGACCCATCATCAACGAAAGCCTCAAAACCTTCACACCTTTCGGGAAGTCATAACCTCCAACAGCAATAAAATGCCTATCCTCAATAAACCCGCAGGAGGAACACTTCATTAACCTCTCTTGTTGGAGTATTAACCAACTCCACGTGTGAAGTAAACTCAGGAAGAATTCCTCGGATTAATGTAAACAACAGGAACACTAAAACGCTTCGCCTTGTACTCAATTAATCCTTGTAATTCACGAGCATTCGTTCAAATTAGATTAAAAACTACGTGAGACATTTAGCACCTCATAAAATCCAGCAAATACTCTCAAAAGACATTCCAACAGTAATGTTACAAAATGAAAAAAATTTTGAAGGAAAAAAGAAGAGGAAAATTCACTTCCTCTTTCTGAGAAGGAGGGGGATAACTGCAAGGGCCAAGATTGCCGCTGGACCGCAGATTCCTCCCTCAGTTGTAGTTTCGGTGCTACTTGTAGTCTCAGTAGTACTTGTAGTTTCGGTGCTACTTGTAGTCTCAGTAGTACTTGTAGTTTCGGTGCTACTTGTAGTCTCAGTAGTGCTGGTTGTTGGCTTGGCACTTCTGAGAGACCAAGATGCGGCAAGACCTGCAACTGGGTCAACGATGTTAATCTTAACTCTCTTGTTCACAGCGTAGAACTCCCAGTTCTCGTAGAGGAAGACTCTGTAGCTCTCGTAGATACCGATTGCAGTGCCGAGCCTGTTGAAATCCCAATACTTGTCCTCATTATCCATCTTCACGTCATTGTTTTCACCAGCGTATATAACAACGGCAAAGTCGTCAGCAGTCCAGTTAAGAAGTGGTTGGATTTTATCAGTGGTAGTGTAATAATCCAGTCCAAGAGCGTCAATACCTTTTTGAATGTCTCCATCACCGAGGTACTTGAGGACTTCCTCAAGGGTAACCCTCTCGGTGTTTTTCGGGCTCCACTTCCATCCAACGAAACCTGGAGCATACCAGATGCTCGAGTAATACTGGATGATTCTGCTTATTGAAAACTTGACGTTAGTTGAGGAAACCCAACCCTCAGTGTAGAAGTTCCACTGGTATGAGCTCGGGTCACTGGTGTAGACCATTCCTGAAGCAGTTCTTCTGTCCACAATGTTGGCTTCTGATTCAATACCTACCTTTGGTAGAATTTCATTAACTACATATAGAGCAATGTCTTTTCTTTCGTCCTCGCTACGACCGAGGCCAATGATCTTCACGGGTTCGCCCTCGAAGTACCACTTGCCATCAACCTTTTCGAGTTTGTACCCCATCTCAGCGAGTTCTTGGGCGGCCTCTTGCATTCCTTCCTCAATCAGTTGAAGTGCGAACGCTTCATCGGGTTGTTCAGAGAGGTCGTAAGCTTCGACAACTGATTGAACGTAATTGTAACCAGTCTCACTGGAGACCCATGGAGTGTACATTGCACCCGCACTACCTTGGAAGATGTTCTGAACAGCGTGAGCTCTACTTATCAGATATTGTAACCCGAATCTAACCTTTCTAACTGCAAACGGGTTGAAGTACTTCTTGTCACCAACGGTAATCACGTACGGGTTGTCTGGGTCGTGGACTGGGTTGAAGACGAGGTCACCAAATGCGGAAGTACTCTTGTAAAGGTCAATACTATTCTTTTGCTCTTCGCTGAGGCCGGTAAACCTATATGCTGCGAATGGGTACCAGAGGACGTCGTAAGTTCCCTTAGCGACCTCAAGGATAGCAGTGTCTTCATTCTGCAGACCATAAATTTCAATGGTTTCAAAGTATGGTTCAACGTCGTATCCCGGCTCTGGAAAGGCCGGGACGGTCCACTTGTCGAACTTTTCGAGCTTTACGTAGAGGTTCTCTGGCTGGTAATCTGTTATGTAGTATGGGCCTTGACCGATAACTGCATGGCCATACTGGTCAATGAAGTTAGCTATGGAATCATAAGCAGCCTTGGCAGCGTTCTCATCCTCAATGTATGGCTTGAGGTATTCGGGAATTGGGTTGCTATTCTTAACTTGAAGTAGAGACTCTTTTATGGCTTGAGCATGGTGCGGGTTGATCTGATCCACTTGCTCAATAGTTTCAGTCGACTCACTCCAAGAGTACTTCTCGTTGTGAGCGACAAGCTCGCTCATTGCGTACCAGAGTTGCCATGGTGTTCCAGTGAATGGAACAACATAAGCGGCAGTCATTATTTCACTTGCAGGGAAGTAGTAATTGTGGTAGACTTCGAATATCATCCTATCATCGGTTTGTTCGACGAACTTTAAACCGAGGATGGTATTCATGAAGTCAATCATCCAGTCGGCTTCGCCGGCGTCGTAGTATGGGTCGTCATCGCCGTCTTGGTTGATCCACTCCCACTCAAATGCAAAGCTGTACATGACGTCGGCGGCACTGACCTTGTGGCCATCGTGGAAGTAGGGCCTGTCACACTCGATCTTTGCGTAAGTAGTTGCAGTTTCGCCTGCATAAGCTGCTTGCCAAGTATCGGTTGTTGAGTTGAATATGACTGCATCATTTGGCACGGTTACGTCCTTCTTGTATTCAACTACGTGACAGTGGTAGGGGGCAGGAACTCCCTCAGTACTATAGGGGAAACCACTGTCAAAAACTAAGTCGGCAATTCTCCTTGAATAAGTGTCACTGTAACCGTTAGCGCTTGGGTTCCAGACGCCCATGAAGAGGGCGCCAGTTGAGGAGTATATAACAGTCTTTAGGACTTTATCATTATCTGCTGCAGCAACTGGTTTAGCTACTGGAGCTGCTATTAAACTAAACAACAACAAAATTGCAACAAACATTCCAAATGTTTTCTTCATTCACTTCGGCCTCCTTACATTTTTTCTTCAATATTGCATGCCTTAGTGTATAATGGCATAAGAATATACATCAAAAGACCTATTTAAGAGTTACGTTTCTGTAAAACTAGGCTCACTCATAATGGCTCAAAATAAGACCTAAGAGAAATTTTTGGTCTTGGTGCACTTTAAAATGATTTTGTGATGTAAATAACCTTGTGGGAGTTAATACTGGGGGTATGATTAGGTATAATTGATATAATAGGTTTTAAAAAACTGTAGAAATCAGAAAAAAGCGTTTGGGCCCTGTTTAAATATTTAAATCTCAGGTTTTTGGAGTTTAACTTGACAAAGATCTGATAAAACTGTGACATATTGTCGGATTGATTTTCTACTGTAATGAAATTTTTGGATTTTTGACAAAAAATAAAGCGAAAACCTAATTTAGTTGGGGGTAGGGTTGAAAATGGTGATATCCATGAGGAGGGAGTGGGAAACCAATTAATAAAGGAAAGAAAATAAACTATTCTGAAATCGAAATTTTAGGTGAAATTTTAAGAGAAGGAATATATTGGGCCTATATGGGCAGACCGTTTGAAGTGTTGCCGTTTCTGAGTGGCAAACTTTTGAGCAGGATACCGAAATCTAACGGAAGTTACGGAGATGCAAGGATGCAGGTGGAAAGAGTACTAAAAGAGCTTGAAGCACTCTATAAGCAGATCAGCCTATCTGACATAGTAGATGAAAAACAAATAGAGGAAGTTTTAGCCTATAAACAAAAATTTGCGGAACTTTTGTTGTTTGAGGAAGATTTATAAGCTCTTTTCTTTATTCTTTGTAGGGATGATGAGGGAGATTTCGTCTGAAATATGAGGAGACTCGCATGGTCTGACCCTCGAAAGTTTTATAAATGCACTTCCTTTACACCGTTAAGAATCACGATAATAAAAAACCTCATTTCTAAAGGAGGTGGTTTGAAATGACAGAGAGTATACCTGTATGCACATCATGTGGAAAGGAAATAACACCGAGAGAACACGCTACCCATTTTATATGTCCGAACTGTGGGGAAGAAGTAATATGGAGATGTGAAAGCTGCCGCGTATTGGGAGTCACATACAAATGCCCCAAATGTGGATGGGAAGGGCCTTGAGGTGAAGAAAATGAGCGATTTCAATTTAGTTGGAGTTATTAAGGTCATGCCTACAGACCCGGAGATAAACCTCGATGAACTCGAAGGAGCTCTCAAAAAGACTCTTGAAGAGAAGTTTGGAGGCAAATACGGGCTTTCAAAAATTGATAGGGAGCCAATAGCCTTTGGACTTGTTGCACTTAAAGTCTATGTGCTTGGAAAGGATGCTGAAGGGTATTCATTTGATGAAGTGACCGATGCTTTCAGAGAAGTCGAGAATGTAGAAAGTGCAGAAGTTGAAACCATTTCAAGATTCTGAATCAGGTGAGCTACTCCTCCCTTTTGGGTGGAGACTCCCTGTCCGTTAAGTTAAATATTTTTTATCCTTTTTTGAGCTTATATAAAAATTGAGAAATTAAAACCCAATTTTTAGAACAGTAGTTCCAATTTTTTTGAGCTCATCAAGAAGTTCTTTGAATTCGTTCACTTCAATTGAGGTATATACTTCTTCATACCTGTTTTCTTGTCCTTCTTTTAATTTTGCCAGCTCACCAATGGCTATGAAGAACTTCGTATACTCGGGGTTTGTATCTTCAAAAGGTTCAGCTAGACTTTCAATATTTTCATATATTTCTTTGTACAGTTTCTCTTCGAAGAGTCCTGTTATGAATTCATAAAGTGCTTCAAATGCAAGAGTAAAAAGATCTTCAGTTTCTAGAGCTTTTAAAAGACTGAATCTAAGAGCAGAGAATGCTTTTTTAAAGTTTTCCTGTGCTGCTTTTATCTCCGCATCTACAATTCTAGCATTTACTTCAATTTCTGCATCTCTGGGGCTCTTTAATACCTCCAGGATGAGCTCTTCAGCCCTGTTATAATCCCCTACTTCATAATGGAAGTGGGCCAAGTCAAGAATGCTTACTAGATAATTCCTTTCATCACCAAGTTCTTTGAACATTTTACTTGCTTCGTTCATGAGTTCTATTGCTCTATCAACCTCTTCAAGTTCATCATAGTTTATGGCTATATGGGCAAGAGTTAATGCTTCCTCTCGTTTATTTCCAATCTTTTTTTCAAGTTCCAATAATTTTTCATAGACGTCTATGGCTTTATTTGGCATTCCAAAGTGTTCATAAGCATCTGCAAGGTGGTATAGAGCGTCTAAATATTTTTCTCTTTCTTCCTTGTATTTCTCAACAAGTTTCTTGTAAATCTCAATTCCTTTATCTAATTCACCTAGATGAGCATATATATGAGTAATTTCATGTGCTAGTTCATAAGCATCAGAACCTTCACACTTTAAGATTAATGTTTCTACTTTTTCTAAGAACGCCCTAAGTTCATCCTCATTTTCTATTTTTTCAAGATAATCATCAAGTATTTCAAGAATTTTTTGACAATCTCTGCTTTTTAATGCTCTTTCAAACTCTTCCATAGTTTCCACCGGTTTTTGCTTTGCTAAAAAGCTTAAAAACCTTGAGCGAAAAATTTATAAATAGCACAAAGGAATGCATAATTGCAATGCAAACATATTGTAACTAAAAGTAATCCTCCCATCAAAAAACAAAAATATGGGAGGTGGATGGAAATGGCCCAACTTGCCGGACAACCAATTTTGATTCTACCTGAAGGAACTCAGAGATATGTTGGAAAGGATGCCCAAAGACTCAACATTTTGGCTGCAAGAATTATTGCAGAGACTGTAAGGACTACTCTTGGTCCAAAGGGCATGGACAAAATGCTCGTTGACAGCCTTGGGGATATAGTAATAACAAACGATGGTGCAACAATTCTCGATGAGATGGATATTCAGCACCCAGCGGCTAAAATGATGGTTGAAGTTGCAAAGACTCAGGACAAAGAAGCCGGGGATGGAACCACGACAGCTGTTGTAATAGCTGGTGAACTTCTAAGAAGAGCTGAAGAGTTACTTAACCAGAACATTCATCCGAGTGTAATTGTTAAGGGTTACAATCTTGCTGCTGAGAAGGCCCAGGAGATACTTGAAGGCATTGCAAAAGATGTTAGCCCGATGGATGAAGAGATACTCATGAAGGCGGCAACAACAGCTATAACTGGAAAAGCCGCTGAGGAAGAGAGAGATTACTTGGCTAAGCTGGCAGTAGAAGCTGTAAAACTCGTTGGTGAAAAAGTTGGTGAGGAGTATCAAGTTGACATTGACAACATTAAGCTTGAGAAGAAAGAGGGTGGAAGTGTCAGAGATACTCAACTCATCAAGGGTGTGGTTATTGACAAAGAGAGAGTTCACCCGGCTATGCCAAGAAAGATCGAGGATGCCAAGATTGCTCTTATTAACGAGGCACTTGAGGTCAAAGAAACTGAGACAGATGCAGAGATCAGAATTACAAGCCCAGACCAATTACAGGCATTCCTCGAACAAGAGGAAAGAATGATCAAAGAGATGGTTGATAAAATTGTTGCTACAGGTGCGAATGTAGTATTCTGTCAGAAGGGAATCGACGATCTAGCACAACACTACCTCGCTAAGGCCGGTATATTAGCTGTTAGAAGGGTTAAGAAGAGTGATATGGAGAAGCTCGCCAAGGCAACCGGTGCAAAGATTGTCACCAATATAAGAGATCTCACAAGTGAAGACCTTGGTCATGCTGAACTTGTTGAAGAGAGAAAGGTTGCTGGAGAAAACATGGTCTTCGTTGAAGGATGCAAGAATCCAAAGGCAGTTACAATCCTCATCAGAGGAGGAACAGAACACGTCGTTGACGAAGTAGAAAGAGCTCTTGAAGATGCAATAAAAGTCGTCAAGGACATCGTTGAAGATGGAAAGATTGTTGCTGGTGGCGGTGCAAGTGAAATCGAACTTGCCATCAAGCTTGATGAATATGCTAAGAAAGTTGGTGGAAAAGAGCAACTTGCCATTGAATCATTTGCTGATGCATTGAAGATAATACCAAAGACACTTGCAGAGAATGCGGGACTTGATCCAGTTGATGTCCTAGTGAAGGTCACTGCAGCCCACAAAGAGAAAGGTCCAACAGTCGGCGTTGACGTGTTTGCAGGAGAACCAGCAGACATGATGGAAAGAGGAGTTATTGAGCCATTAAGAGTCAAGAGGCAGGCCATTAAGAGCGCAAGTGAAGCTGCAGTAATGATCCTTAGAATCGATGATGTCATAGCTGCAAGCAAGCTTGAGAAAGAGAAGGAAGGCGGCAAGGGCATGGGTGAAGAGGAGACTGAATTCTGAAGCTCTTTCTTTATTTCTTAAGTTTTTGAATTTCATCTTCGAGTTTTCTGAGCTTTTCTTTGGTTCTCCTTAGTTGAAGATTTGCCATTGAAACTATTTTCACAAGATAGCTTTCATTCACCCACAGTTCACCATCACTGCCTAAGGGGATATCCATTCTTTCGGTTGAACGAATCTCCACTACAAGCTTTTTGTGGCTTACACTTTTGATATTTGAGTGCTTAAACCCACAGGCCATTGCGAGATTTAAGAGTTCAACAGCGTCCTCCAAAGTCTTTGCTGAAACGTGGAGAATTGGGCTGTGGACCATAAACCATAACATTCCTCCATCATGTTTATTTATGGTATCGAGCACTTCTTCGATTTTTACTTCTCTGTGCCACTTGCCAAGCCATATTGCATTGAGTTTGTCCCCCAAATCAGGCATTTGCATGATACTTATCCTTCCTGAGCATGAGGATGTCGTGAAATAGTTTTTTAGAGAGTTTATTTTGTTTAATAGGGATATTATATCACTGTCCACTAATCCCTTTTCCAGAGCATCATTTAGACTTTCTAAGGCCTTCTTTTTTTGAAGATCAAAATTTTTCTCATATAGAAACATGAAGGGAAATTAAAGAAAGTAATTTTTAAAGTTTATGCGGAAAGATATTGCCTGACCCTTCTTTCAAATTCAGCAAAGTTTGGCACGCCTATGAATTCAACGCGGTTATTTATCAAAATTGTTGGGGTCCCCATTATATTGTGCTCCCTTGCCTTTCTCTGACCTTCTGGCGTTGCAACGCTTATTTCCTTCGCTATTATACCATCGTATTTTCTTGCTATTTCCTGAGCCATTGCCCATGCTATCGGACAGTATGGACAACCGGGAGAAGTTATGACCTCTATGATGACTTTTGGTTTCTCTTGTTTAACTTCTATAATTCCCGCTTTTTTCATGAGTTCAAGCATCTTTTTTCTCCTAATCATCTCCAGTTCGTCCATTTTCTCACCCCAAGAAAACTTCAAGTGAAAGGATTTAAAAATTAATTTATGAAGAAATTTTCAGTAATAGCCGGAGCAGGCAACATGAATTCTTTTGAATTTTCTCAGAAATTCATTGGCTCTGCTAAATTTAGGAGTTTAATTGGATATTGCATTGAAGTGAATTTGGGTAACCAACATGGCTAATGGACATCTTGGATATTTCTTATAACTATGCTGATTATCAATATACCTTATTGAATAATATAACTCATTGATGTATTAATGGAACTTAATCGACACAAAAGGTTATATATAACAATCATGTAACAGTTAGGTGTAAAAAAGTTCAAGGATTCAATTTGGGGGTGAACCGTGTGGGCATCATAAAAAAGTATACTAGTATACCTCTGCCATATAGAGTTGGTGTTGCATTTTTGCTGGGTGTTGCATTTGGATTGGTTCTGTGGTATTATGACATGGCGAACGGCAGCAATCTCGGTGAAAGGGTTGCAACGTACATATCGCCTTTTGGCGCGGTGCTCGTAAGAATGCTCAAAATGGTTGTTATACCAATAGTGTTCTTCTCCCTCATAGTGGGATCTTCGGGACTTTCACCAAAGAAGCTGGGAAGGGTCGGAGGAAAGGTCATCTTATGGTACATTTTTACCTCCTTCGTTGCGGCCATGATTGGAGTGAGTATTGCCATGTTTGTACACCCGGGACAGGGCGTTGCAGTTGACGTCGAGAAACTGGGAAGCTCTATGGGAGAGGGAGGCCCATCTATAACTCCACCATCAGGTTTAACGGACCTGATTCTCAAGATGTTTACTAACCCATTTGAGGCATTGGCGAATGGGGAATTCCTCCCAATAATAGTCTTTGCACTCCTCTTTGGTCTTGCAGCGAGAGTTTTGCTTGACCACACCCAAAATGAAACCGAGAAAAAGCAGATTCAATCAATACTCGACTTCGCCGCAGGTGCGAATTCAGTTATGTTCAGAATAGTCTCTTGGATTCTGGAATACTTCCCAATAGGTGTCTTCTCACTTGCAGTTGTCAACTTCGGCCTTTATGGACCTTCAATCATTGGGCCCTATTTGAAGGCAGTGCTGGGAGTCATCTCGGGAATTGTCATAATGATATTCATTGTTTACTCAATACTCGTCTCCGTTTTCCTCAAGGAGAACCCGATAGACTTCTTCAAGAGGGCCAAGGAGGTCATGATAACCTCATTTTTCACTAGGAGTAGTGCCGCCACACTCCCAGTTACCATCAAAACTGCAATAGAATCGTTTAAAGTAAAGAAGGAGCTTGCTGAGTTCTCCCTTCCAGTTGGTGCAACGATAAACATGAACGGAGTGTGTATACACCTTCCAATGTGGGCTGTCTTCGCAGCAGATGTCTTCAACATTGACCTTACAATTAGCTCTTTGGCTATAGTTATAATAACAACGGTACTGTCCGCAATAGGTGCTGGAGGGGTTCCCGGAGGAAGTTTAATGTTACTTTTCATAGTTCTTGGAACCCTTGGTCTTGAGCCAAGCCAGATAGCAATAATCGTCGCTCTTGCCTTAGGAGTCAATCCGCTTATAGATATGTTCGAGACAATGAACAATGTTACCGGAGATCTGTGTTGTACATATATTGTGGCCAAAAAGGAGAACATGCTTGAGTGATTTTTTCTTTTTATTATCCAAATGCTTCTATACATACTCTACAGACTTTTGGGTCTATCTCCGAATCCACCTTAGAGTGGAAGGAACAAACATAGCCCTTTCCAAGCATTTCAATAGTGATCTTGACGAGCTCTCCGTGGATGTAATATTCATCGGGCCTCTTTTTTATTATTGTCTCTGCAAGCTCTTTCAATTTGTTGTCAATCTCTGGGAATTTTTCCACGTCTACAAGTGCGCCTCTGTTCATTCTTAAATATCTCGAAACAGCGGATTGAGTTATGTACAAAAGCTTAGCTATTTGCAGCTGGTTAAGGCCTTTCTCTCTTAAAATTTCTACTAGCCTCCTACGGAGAGAAGGATATACATATTTTGCAACGGCTTCAAAAGCATTTGTCTTCATGATGTCTTTTATGACGAATGGAATATATAAACCTTTCTGTCAAGTTTTCTAATTTCTTGTAATGACATAAGTCATGCTCTTCTTTAGGTTAATAAACCGCAAAGCTTTTATGAAGAACCTTTCAATAATAAATCGGATATGACAACTGTCATAAAATTGGAGGTGGATGAAAAATGGCAATAAGACTCCCAAAGGAATATGAAATGTTGTGTAATCAATGCTCTATGAGTTTAACAGGTGGATGTACAGTTCAGGGAGTATGTGGGAAGGATCCGAATTTGAACTCCCTGCAGGAAGCCCTGTTGTACGGCATAAAGGGAACCTCGGCCTACTATTACCACGCCCTTGAAGTTGGCTACGACGACCCGAAAATAGGGCACTTTCTGGCCGAGGCACTCTACTCGACCCTGACCAACGTTAACTTCGACAAGAATCGCTTCCTTGAACTCATCCTCGAAAACGGAAGGGTTCACCTTGAGGCCATGAAACTCCTCGATAAGGCCTATGTCGAGACCTTCGGAAGGCCCGAGCCGGTCGAAGTCCCAACTGGAACCGCCGAAGGTCACGGCATACTCGTCACCGGCCACAGCTACAAGGCCCTCTACGAGCTCCTTAAGCAGATCAAGGAGATGGACCTTGAGGACGAGCTCAAAGTCTACACCCACGCGGAGATGTTCCCGGCTCATGCTTATCCCGAGCTGAAGAAGTTCAAGGCCCTATACGGCAACTGGGGAGGTTCATGGCTCCACCAGAAGAAGGAGTTTGCAGAGTTTCCAGGAGTAATCTTGGGAACAAGCAACTGTGTCCAGCAGCCAACGAAGGCATACCAGGACAGAATCTTCACCGTTGGAATAGCGGGCCTTGAGGGGGTTCCTCACATCGAAGATTACAACTTCGAACCGCTCATAAACCGCGCTCTTGAAACCCCTAGGATGAAGGCTTACGACGGCGGAAAGCTCCTTACCGGCTTCCACCACACGAACGTCCTCGCGATGAAGGACAGACTGCTGGAGCTCATCCAGGGGGGCAAGATAAGGCACATATTCGTCGTTGGTGGTTGTGATACACCACACAAGGGCATGGGCTACTATGAAAGGCTGACGGAGCTTATCCCGAAGGACGCCCTAATACTCTCAGCCGCATGTGGCAAGTTCCGCTACAACGCGAGAAACTATGGCACCATTGATGGAATTCCAAGATTCCTTGACTTTGGCCAGTGCAACAACGTTTACTCCATAATCGAAATCGCAATAGCACTTGCGAACGAGCTTGGAACGGACGTGAACTCCCTGCCAGTGAGCATAGTCCTTAGCTGGATGGAGCAGAAAGCAATTGCTATACTTTACTCGCTCCTCTACCTTGGAATCAAGGGCATTTACATCGGGCCGAAGCCGCCTGAGTTCCTGACTTCCAACGTGTTCGAAGTCCTCAGGAAGCAGTTTGACCTGAAGCTCACCGGAGACCCTGAGAAAGACCTCAGGGACATGCTGAACAAGGGCATAAGCGTAGAAGAGAGCGCACCGCTCGCTGAGGAGCTTGACTGAGCTCGTTTATCTTTTTTTAGTCTGCAACTAAATTGGAGAAATCGGCTAAGCATCTAAAGGAAAAAGAAGGGGGCTAAAGTCAGTTCTTTTCCAATTTTTTGAGCTCCTCCATCATTTCTCTAAACTTCTCGTCGTTCATGCCGATGAGCTTCTTTGCCTGCTTGAGCGTTACGGTCCTCGCGAGGGTCTTCCTCATCACGGGGTTCTCAAGGGGTGAAAATCCATACTTCACCAGTATCTTGAGGGACTCGGGGTAAGCTTTGAGCAGCTTGGCCACGTTAGTATCCCCCGTTATCTCCTCCAACCTGTCGTCGCACTCCTTGACTTCCATGCTAAGCTCTCTGGAGTTCTTGGTCTTGGTCACCCTGAGTACAAACGCCCCGCCGATATCCTTCAGTTCGACCAGATATCCGGCTTCTTCGAGTTTTCCAATTATGTCAACGAAAGGCTTGTCCCCTATGACCTCAAGCGTTTCCCCTACTCTGAGCTTTCCGAGGGACTCGATTATTATGACCGCCGGCTGGGGAGGCTTTAATCCTCTGACATCTAACATCATTGTGTTTCACCATTTTCGTGTTATGACATTTGGCATATAAACTTTGCTGGACAAATTTGGCCAGAAAGGTTTAAAAACACTTATCATGACATATGTCATAGAGGTGAATATTATGAAAACTGTAAAAATTGCTGACGGAATTTATTGGGTTGGAGTCAAGGACTGGGATAGAAGGATATTTGACTCTTTGATACCCCTACCGGAAGGGACTTCTTACAATGCTTATCTAGTAGTTGGAGAAGAGAAAATGGCCTTAATCGACACCGTAAACCCTGGTTTTGAGGAAGAGTTTGAGAACAAGATAAACGATGTCAAAAACATCGGTGATATTGATTACATAGTGATGAACCACGCCGAGCCTGATCACGCCGGTGCTATCCCCTACCTCATGTCAAAGAACAAAAAGGCACTCCTGATAGCAACCCAAAAGGGAGCAGAAATGGCAAAGACGTACTATGATGTTCCCGATGAGAGAATAATGGTTGTGAAAGATGGAGATACAGTTTCTCTCGGTGGGAAAACCCTCAGGTTCATAGAAGCACCCTGGCTCCACTGGCCAGAAACGATGTTTACGTATCTCGTTGAGGACAAAATACTCTTTCCCTGTGACTTCTTTGGGGCACATGTTGCAAAGGGATTATACGACGAAGAGGTGCCGGAGCTTTTGGAGCATGCCCAACGATATTTTGGAGAAATTATGATGCCTTTTGCGCAAATGGCAAAGAAAGCCCTTCAAAAACTTGATAATCTCGAAATAGAGATGATAGCCCCAAGTCACGGTCCCATATACAAACTTCCGGAAAAAATCCTTGATGCCTACCGAAAATGGGCCAGTGGGGAAACACAGGAGAAGGTGCTCATAGTTTACGTGAGCATGTGGGGGGCAAACGATGCAATGGTTAGGGAACTTGCCAACCTCCTGCTTGCAAAAGGGGTTGAGGTTAGAGTCCACAATCTTGTGGGTGCTGACATTGGGGAGATAGCCAAGGATCTTGTAGATTCAAGAGCTATAGTTATAGGGGCTCCCACTGTCCTTGCTGGGGCGCATCCTTTAGCGGTTTACGGTGCATATCTCGTGAAAGCTCTTCGGCCTCCTGCAAAATACGCCGTAATATTGGGTTCGTACGGATGGCACGGAAGGAGCAAAGATGCACTTCTTCAGATGTTAAGTGGCATGAAAATCGAGCTTGTAGGGAGTTTGGAGGTACGTGCAAAACCCAGAGAAGAGGATTACGAGTCCCTTAGCAAGCTTGCCGATATGCTCACAAAAAAGATTAGGGAGGAGTAGTTATGACCGAACTGCTGAACAACCGTGAATACAAAAAGGAGCAGCTGAAGAAGCTTCTCCTTAGAATCCACGGGGGTGAAGACGTAAACAAGCTTAAGGAGGAGTTCCGCCAGGTCTTGAGTGGAATTTCGCCCCTCGAGATTCCAATTATAGAGCAGGAGCTCGTGAAGGAGGGGATTTCTGCAAGGGACATAGCGAAGATGTGCGACCTGCACGTAGAGCTGTTCAGAGAGGCTGTTAAGGGGACGGATGAGCTTGAGGAGAGGGACCTTCCAGATGGGCACCCGCTCAAGACCCTTTACCTGGAAAACAAGGAGATAATGAAGGACGCAGAGATGCTCAACCTCTACGCCAGGACTTTAGCCACCACAAAGGACAAGCGCATGAGGGGTGAAATCCTCGGCGTCCTGGAGGAGCTTGTTAACGACCTCAAAAAGGTCGGCTTCACCCACTACAACCGAGAGGAGATGCTCATCTTCCCGTACATAGAGCGCCGCGGTCTGACGGCGATAGCGACCGTCCTCTGGACGAAACATGACGAAATCAGGTTCATGATAAAGAGGCTTGCCGAGCTTTTGAGGAAGAAGGACGAGATGTCATGGGAAGAGTTTTTGGAGCGCTTTAAGGAAAAGGCCGGTGAGGCTGCCTTCGCACTTAGCGACATGGTCTTCAGGGAAAACAACATCTTTTACCCCACGCTCAAAGCCCTGCTCAGTAAGGGTGAGTGGAAGGCCATCCGTCAGCAGGAGGATGAAATTGGCTACTACAAAGTAAATCCGCCCGCCTGGGATCCTGGAGAGGACGTTAAACCGCTCCACCCATGGGAGATAAATCCCGAGCTCAGCGTCGAGGAGCTTTTGAGTCTTCCCAAGGAAGTCCAGCAGGCGCTTAAGGGACAGCCATTAGAGTTCGATAAAAGTGAGCTAAAGAGGGAAGGAGATATAGACCTCGGAACTGGTTACATAAGCGTCGAGGAGCTGAAGGCCATCTTTGAGGCTTTACCGGTTGACGTGACCTTTATAGACAAAGATGACCGCGTTCGCTTTTTCTCACCTGGCGAGAGAATATTCTCAAGGACAAAATCGGTGCTCGGAAGGCCCGTTCAGCTCTGTCATCCGCCGAAGAGCGTCCAAATCGTCAACAAAATCCTGAAAGCCTTCAAGGAAGGCAGGAAGAGTGAGGCCACATTCTGGCTCAGGATTGGAGAGAAGTACATTTACATCAAATACGTGCCCCTCTTTGACAAAGAGGGCACCTACTTGGGAACCCTTGAGATAACGATGGACATCGCCCCATACAAACAGATAGAAGATGAAAAGAGGCTTCTGGACTGGAGGGATTGATATGTTTGTGGTCAAGGCGGAAGAGGCCGAGAGGATGGAGAATCCCCACGGGGTTGACGTCAGGGCTCTCCTCAAAAAGGAAAATGTAAAGGTAATGCTGGTCACGCTGAAACCGGGAGAAGCTCTGGAAAGACACACAACACCTTTTGATGCCTTTATCTACATTATAAAGGGAAAAGCGGTTGTAGAGGTTGGGGAAGAGAACGAAAAGGTTAAAAAAGACACCTTAGTTTTTCTCCCGAAGGATATTCCCCACGCAGTTAAGAACGAGGGCAATCTAACCTTGAAGTTTTTAGTTGTGAAGCTTGGTTAAATTTTTATTTTTCAAAACTTTATATAGATTGGGTGGTTTTATGGAAAAAAATTTTTGAAAAAAGGGTAAAACGATTTCAAAATCTTTTAAAAAGAAACAACATTGACGGCGCTGTTATAAGAACTCTCTCAACCTTTGTTTACTTCACTGGGACAAAATGGCTTAGGCCATCTCTTCTAATACCTGCTGAGGGTGAACCTACCGTCATAGTTGCTAAGGGAGAAGGTGAACTTTTCAAACAGAGAAGCTGGATTAAGAATGTAATAGAGTTTCAAAAGACTGAAGAACTTATGGCTAGTGTAACGGTTTGGATAAAGAAAAACGGGTTCAACACTGTTGGAATGGAATTCAGCATTGAGAGAGATGCATATATTTTATTCTATGAGCTCTTTAAAAAGCTCAACCCCGGAGTTGAGATCGTTGATGTAAGGGGTCTTTCTATGGAGCTTAGGATGATAAAGGATGAATGGGAACTTAAAAAGATAAGAAAGGCCGGAAAGATAGCGAAAAAAGGAATGGAAGTGGCGGAGGAGGAAATAAAGCCTGGAAAAAGTGAGCTTGAAGTTGCTGCGGAAATTGTGAGGGAACTTATGATTAATGGAAGTGAAGAGCCCAAAGTATACGTTTCTGCCACTCCAAGAGCCCATGCAGAACCCTTCAGAGATGTAGAGATTAAGGAAGGAAAAGTTGTAACGGTGGTCATTGGAGCCGATTGGGATCACTACTATGTTAACATGTCCCGTTCTTTCCCAGTTGGTAATATAAATGAAAGAGCTAAGCTGGCACTCAATGCCATGGAAGAAGCTTATACAAAAGCTGTAGAATTGACAAAGCCCGGAATTAAGTTTATTGCCGTTGAAAGGGAACTCGAAAAAATATACCGGGAGAGAGGCCTTATTGATGCATATATCACTGGCTACGCGCATGGAGTTGGTTTGCTTATCGAGGAAGACCCAATAACGACCATAGTCGTCCCGTTCTGGTCAGCCGTAATTTGTGTAAAGTTCATAAACATCGCCACGGCTGGCCTTCCCTCCTCCCATCTTCATCGGAGGGCTTTCGGGGGGAACGGAAACTCCCCACATCTTCAGGGCTCTCAAACGAACATTCCAAGAGCCAACAACATCCCTGTCGGCCTCAAAACCGCAATTCAAACACTTCAAAACCCTGTGCCCATTCGGGCTTAACTTCTCCCCACATACCGGGCACAGGGAGGAAGTGTAAGCTGGATCAACAAAAACAACCTCAACACCTTTTAACTTCGCCTTGTACTCGATGATTGACTGAAGCTTCCTAAAACTCCACCTGTGAAGACGACCATTCATCTCGGCGGAGTATCTAATCGAATTCCGGATTTCCGTCAAATCCTCCAAAGCAATCCCGCCGTACTTCTCGGCCAGTTCAACAATTTTGTTGGCAAGCTTGTGGTAAAGGTCGTTCAGCCTGTTCCTTTCTCTCTCACCGTACTTTTCGAGGAGTTCTTGCCTCTTCTTGCCGACTTTGACTTTCTTCTGGATTTTTCTCCGCTTCACGAAGTAACCAGTCCTAATTTCCTTTTCGTGAGTGATTATCTGAACAAACTCCCCGTCTGAAAGGCTGAGTGTTACATTGTTCTCGTTCAAGTCCACGCCAACAAAATCTTCGGGTTCTTTAACCTCGACTTCCTTCGAGAAGACGACATTGATGAAGACGCCCTTAGGCGTTCTCACGAGCCACGCTTGGCCAACCTTCCAGTTCTTGAACTTCTCGTGGTGCTTTGCCGGGTAAAATTTCAGAGTTATTCTCCCGTTTGGAGTGGAGAGTTTGATTATTCCCTTTTCAAGATCAAGCTTGAACAGGTGGTCGTCGAGCATTATGGCTTCTTTCTTGAACACTGGTCTTCCACTGGCTTTTCCCCTCCGCTTCCTTTTCCGGTAGCTCTTGTAGATTGAAGCAGCCATTTGACAGGCCGTGTAAATGTAATGGCTCGGGAGTTCTGGATATTCTTTCCTGAGGCTCTTGTATATCTCTTTTTTCAGGCGGTAAAAGCTGGTTATGTTGTTCTCAAAAGCGTGGGTGATTAGGAAGTTCACAATATCACGGTAGGTCGAGAATAGCTCGTTTAACCCTTCGGGAGTTTCCTTCAGCTTGAATTTTGAGGCGAGTTTAATCGTCTCTGAGGGCATTCTTTACCGCCTCGACGAGGCGTTTTTTCTTGTGGGAGCGAGCTCCATAAAGTTTTCCAGCGAAGGAAGTTACAATGGCCAACAAGTCTTCGACAAGTTCTTTTTCTTCTAGAGTCTTCTCCTCGTCGTCAAAGATTACTTCGATTTCAACGCCGTGGGAGTTGAAGTACTGTTCGAGGTATTTGAAGCCGAAGCGGGTGAGCCTGTCCTTGTATGTTATCACGACTTTGGTTATTTCTCCATTCTCAACGAGTTTGAAGAGTTGTTTTAGTCCTTTTCTGTTCTCGTTCAGGCCGGAGGAGATGTCTGTTATGATTTTAGCAACCTGGTAGCCTTTTGCCGAGCAGTAGTTTTTGAGGTATTCGACTTGCCTTTCCAAGTCTTCTTTTTGGTTTTGACTAGATACTCTGGCGTAAATGGCAACTTGGTCGGGGATTTTGCCTTCAAGAATCTTCTTGATTTCGCTCTCTGGAACTCTGTATTCTTTTCCAATGCGGTGGGCTTTGAGTTTACCCGATTTTATCCAGCGGAGGATTGTCATCTTGGAAACTCCGAGTTTCTTTGATGCTTCACCAGTCCGGTAAAGCCTCACCACTCTCGCCCAAAAGAAATTAGTGCCAAAAATATTTAAAAGTTTCGCTTGTTATTATTTATGAAACAGCCCATAGAGCGATGGGAGTTAAGGAGAACATGGTACTTGCAATGGTTCATGCTCCTCTCATGATCCCTGAAGGAGCAGTAAAAAAGGAAGACACTTTTATAATGGGCAAAAAAATGGAAAACGTGACAAAATACTAGAGGTTAGAACACTCCGGTTCCAATTCCACAGACCTTTGCGAACGGACAGATCGAGCAGTCTTCTTCTGTGTACGGCTTTAAAGGAGGCTCTCCTTTAACTGCCTTCGTTATCTCCTTGGCCTTTTCCATATCCTCTTCATCACCCTCAAGGACGAGTGTTACGCTTCCTTCTGCACCTCCAGCTCCTCCAGAGGCTATGGGGATTGCATCAACATTAGCTAGGATTTCATAGGCCTCTACTTCTGTAACTGGAATGGCATGTGGGATTGGAACTAACGCAGCATAGAGTCCTGTTCCCCAATCAAAAGAATAAATGCCTGTAAGTTTGGCACTAACCTCAACTGGTGTAGGAGTGAACTTTTCAAGGCTTATTGGGGTTATCGTGATGACTCCTTTTGTTATTGTCCATCCAAAGGTTCTTCCTATTGTTCCACCATCAGGAGCGGCTGCAAAAACAGCTACATTCCAGTTTTGATCTATGGCATTTGCTCCTTTTATATATACATCGTCAGGGCCCATCTCTTTTAGAGCCTCTAAGGGTTCACCTTCGTACGGTTTTCCTTTATAAAGGACGAGATGTTTTGGCCACGTCTTTTTTGCTGTTACACATGTTCTTCCTTTGCTTATTGTTCCAACAGTCCACTTTTCTTTTTCGATTTTTTCTCTTAAAATCTCCTCTGCCACATATGCAGCAGTTGTGCCAGTGGCAATATAAACAAAACCGTTTTCAAGAGCATGTTGTACTTCTTCAAGTGCTACAATGGCTTTGGCAATTAAGCGTTTGCTTTCACTTGGGGTAAGGGTTACAAGGGCTCTTTGCATGAAATCACCTCATTAAATTTTGTATTTTAACCTTATTAAAATTGTGGAAAAGAAGTTAGAGAGAATCTATAACAGCTCTAACGTCCTCAAGAGGTTCTTTAATTACATCCACGATTTCATTTGTTGTTTTTATAGCGATGTATACACTTTCATCTTTTTCATAAAGCAGTACTGGGCAGGGAGCAAATGAACCTATCTCGTATTCTGCCTTCGTCATCTCGTAGAACTTCTTTGGATTGCAAACATAAAGAATCTTGTATGGCTCCATATCAACGCCGAGCTTGGCCTTCACGACGTCGCTTGGAGTAAACTCAAGAACGACTTTGTAGCCCTTCTTTTCAAGTTCTGCCTTCAGTTTTTCTTCGGCATCCTTTAGAGACATTTCAACCTTTCTTCTGTATCTAAACATTCTACGACCTCCTTAAAGTTTTGCGAGCTCTTCGAATATCCTACTCCAGAGCTTGAGCGGTGTAAGCTCGGTGAGCATTAGAAGTCCGAAAAGAATAATCACAATTCCTAAGATTTTCTCCCATCTGGCTTTTTTACCTTCGTTGAGGCTGATCTTGCCCGAAAGGAACTTTTTGTTTATCCACTCTGCCAGATCTTTTGAACTTAGAAGCAGATAAATTGTGAGACCAATTCCCAATCCGTAAACGCTCATTATTATTATCCCCTTTAAGATGCTCCCACTGAGGGCTGCTGTAATAACTGCAAACCCGACGTATGGAGCTATACATCCAATCCAAGTAACCCCAAGTGCAGAACCCAACAGGAAGTCGTAAATGTGTCCATTTTTTGAGTAAACTCTCTCCGAGGGATGAGGTATGAAGCTGGTAAACTTTTGATTGATGGTGTCACTTATCAAAGAAGCTCCAACGAAGATGAATCCGAGACCGCCTATAAAATAGAGAGCTCCTCTAATCTGGACAATGTAAGAGCCCAAGACGCCAGCCAAAGCCCCGAGTAAAGAGAAAGACATCACAAGACCCACTATAATAACCTCAACTCTTCTTTTTGCAAAAAGGAGTGAAAAAGTTCCCACTATAAGGGGAAGGACGCAGGGAGAAAATACGCTCAGAATTCCAGCCGAGAAGATTGAGAGGAGAAGGACGAGAGATATATTGGAAGAGTTTTCTTTTTCTTCTTTTGGTTTCTCATCCCCGATGCTATTTTGCACGAAAAACTCAAGGCCTTGTGGGTTTAACGCCCCAACAGCTATGCTTTTTAGAATCTTTTCCCCATTTTCAACTTTGAATATTACCATTGTCGGTGTGCCGGGAACGCCGACGTTTACAACTTCCCCTCTCTCCTTTGGTCTGTAATAACCAGTGTTATCTGGTTGGATGACGAGAACTTCACCATAAACTCTGTATCTGAGATTTGTGAGCCCTCGTACTCTATACACGTCGATGGTTATCAAGTTAATGCCTTTCAGAACTTCCCTGGCCTTTTCAGTGGGAAAAACGTTGTTCTTCATATAAGTACAGGCTGGGCAGGTTTCCGAATGGTAAAAGACTAGGAAATATTCTCCTTCGTGAGCTGAAAGCAATTCTTCGAGTTCTTCCTCGTTTGAAGGATTGTAAAACTTTAGTTCTCCGTAAGTCATGGCATTTGCACTTACCAGATTTGTAAAGATCACAAGTGCAACAAGGAATATGATGGCTTTTTTCACGTTCCCACCCATAAAAAATGGAAAAATAAATTAAAAGGCTTTTTTTGAAGAATTTTTCACTAAAAAGTCATTGGTACGTAGCCTTTTTCTAAGTGCTCTGCTATGGTTTTTCCCACATATTCCACTTTTGTGTATTTTTGGAGGGAGGTTTCAAAACCTTCAAGCTCCGCTATCCGTTTGCACGCTAGTGGAACCTTTCCCAGCTCTCTGAGTTTCTCGATCCATGGTACAAATCGTTCATCTCCATTTGCGACTGCCTTTTCTATCGGGCCGAAGAGTATCACCTCAACGTCCTGAGTCCATCCGTTCTTTATTGCATTGGTAGCCCACATAAAACCTACAAGAGCTTTTTCATCCGCGCTCGATATTATAATCAGAGCTTTTACCATTTTTAACCCTCCAGGGCTTTAAGGAAATCTTCAAAACTTTTTACAGAGATCTCTTTTTCTCCAGCTATGACATTTATATTCCCGCATTCGTATTTCGCGCAGAGCTCTATGCATTCCTCGACGCTCACGTTAAAGTTTCTCTCTTTAAGTCTTTTAACAATGTCCTCGAGTCTTTCTCCTGCACAGAATTTACAAACTTTAGCGTCCATTTCCATCCCCATTTCCTTTAATGAGAGTGAAGTTATGGCTCTTACTATTTACAAAATGGAAAAATTTCTTGGATAGATATTTAATATTTGCGACTTCCTTTGCTTTGGGCTAACTCTAAATCCAACAAGGACTTTTTAAACATAATAAAACAAAAATAAATTTGATGATAACCATGCCCACGATAATAATTGAGGGACTGAAGGCCGATGTGGAAACCAAAAGAGAGCTCGTGAAGAAAATAACGGAGGTCGTCAGGGAAGTCTACAAGATACACCACGTGACCGTGATAATCCACGAGAACGAGCTTGAGAATGTGGGCGTTGATGGGGAACTTCTCTCGGATGCGATAGCTAAGAGAAAAGGCTGATTTGAACTCTCTTTTCTTTTTGGCTTTATTGACAATTGAATAAAAGGGCTAAGCGGAGCCGTGAAAAACCCGTTTCAACGCTTTTACCTTCAACCTTCCCCAGGTGAACCCGGTAAGTGCTGCTACCATATTGCCCATCACGATGCCAATCCACACTCCTCTGAGGCCGAAGGAAGTGTAGTGTACGAACAGGTAAGCAAAGCCGACTTGCATGATGAGAGTTCTGAAGATGGTTAAAACGAGCGACTTCTCACCCTCTCCTATACCTTGGAACATCGCCGAGGTCATCATACCGAATGGCGTTAGAACTAGGAATATGGGGAGCGTTCTAAGGGCAGAGATCAGCTCGGGCTTTATCACCTGGGCGGCCTCGGAATACGTGAAGAGATATGCCACCTGCGGAGCGAAGACCATTATGAATGCGATCACCCCGAGCTCTATCATGAAAGCAAGCTTTATGGCGTAGAGGTAAGCTGTTTCGAGCTTCTCGATATTCCTCTCTCCATAAGCCGCTCCGGTGACGGCGGTCGTTGCAGTGGCCATTCCCAGTATCGGGACTATCCCGAGCATCGTGACGCGCCAGGCACTCGTGAAGACGGCAACGCCGTTTTCCCCGCCAGCCATTATCGCAACGCGGTTGAGGAAGAACATAGCTATGGACATGGAGAGCTGGGAGAGCGATGCTGGAAGGCCGACGCGCAGTATGTCCCTGAGGATTTTTCGGCTCGGCGAGAAGTCCCTGAGCGTTATGTCCACGTAGGTGTCCCTCTTGACGAAGAGCCAGTAGGCGATGAAGAGGGCAGTAACCATCATCGAAAGCAGGGTCGCGTAAGCCGCACCAACGACGCCGAAGCCAAGGGTGTAGATGAATATTGGGTCTAGGATCATGTTGAGGCCCGAACCGAGCACCATCGCGAGCATTGCCCTATTTGCATCCCCTTCTCCCCTCAGGATGCCGTTTCCGACGTTGCTGAAGACGGCCACGAAGGCCCCTATGAGGAGCACCCTTGCATAAGCTATGGCCAGATCAACGGCCTCACCTCTGGCACCCATTGACATGAATAGTGAATCTATCGTGGGGAGCATGGTGAGCGGTATGGCCACGCCGAGAATCACCGAGAGAATGATGGCGTGCACGGCGACGTTGTCGGCCCCTTCCTTGTCCCTGGCCCCTATCCTCCTCGCTATTGCGGAGCTCGCACCTACACCAAGTCCTGCAGCGAGTGCTATAATTCCCATGAAGACCGGGAAGAAGAGTCCCACAGCGGCCAGAGCGTTGGGGCCGAGGCCGGAAACCCATATTCCATCAACGAGATTGTATATTGTCTGCACAGACATTCCTATCATCATTGGGATTGAGAGCTTGACTATGGCCTTTTTCGGGTCGCCTCTTAAAATCTGCACACCCTTTGTCATCTTTTCGCTCATCTGCTCACCTCCAGTCCGTCTATTGCCTTTTTAAGGAGAGATAGGAACTCGGATTTTTCTTTGCTCGTCATTTGGGCAAACATCTTTTCCTCAAGCTCCTTTCCAGCTTCCTCAATAGCCTTTAGCACCTCAAGGCCCTTATCCGTTAGCTCAACGATATATGCCTTTCCCCTGCGTTCTCTTTTCACAATTCCCTTTCTCTCAAGGGAAGAAAGCACCTTTGAAGCCGTTGATTTGGAGACGTTCATCTCTTTTAGGAGGTCTTTCTGAGTTTTTGCACTCTTCAGGTGCACTAGGGCTTTGAACTCAAGGAACGTAACTCCTAACTCCTCGAGCCTCTCCTCAAAGGCCTTTCTCATGACCCAGTAGAGTTCCGATATGAGGTCGCATGCCTTTTCACTCTTTGCGGGCATAGTTTCAATTGAAACTTTGACTTTAAAATTTTTCTCAGAAACACATATTAACCATAAGGATGATTTTAGTTGGGGATATTCATGAAAACGCTCGTTGTATTCTATTCACGGAGTGGAACCACAAAAAGAGTCGCCCAAGAGATTGCTAAAGCTCTTAACGCCGATGTTGATGAGGTAATAGATAAAAAGTCCCGAAGAGGCATTCTTGGCTTTCTGAGGGCCGGCTACGATGCAACAAGAGGTAAAACAACGGAAATAGAGTTTGAGAAGGACCCTTCCGAGTATGACTTCGTGATAATCGGGACTTCTGTCTGGAACGGAAGAGTAACTCCCGCCATAAGGACTTACTTGCTCCAGAACAAAGATAAGATTAAAAACGCTGCCTTTTTCTGCACGTGTGAGGGAAGGGCGGGAAAATGCCTTGAGCAGATGGAAGAGCTTTTGGAAAAGAAGCCCGTCCTCAAGAAGATCTTAATGAGGAAAAAGCTCGATGAGGGAATAAAAGAGCTCATGGAGGAACTGGAGACCTGATTACAATTACTTGCGTCTTTACACCAATACCGAACATCTATCGTGCCGGAAACTGGGTTTACCCTCTGCAGATTATTACGGAAAACTCGCGACGGATATGGTATAAGTGCTGCAAAAATGGAAAAGAGCTCACGGCGAGAAGACCCCCGCGAACACTATCCATGCAAGGAGGGTCTTCGCGACCAGGCTCAGGGTTATGTAGACCTTTTCGCCGTGGAGGTAGTCCTTCCACTTTCCAACGCGTTTGTACTGCAGGTACATGTTCAACGGGAAAATGTTGAACAGGATGAAGTAGATGAAGAATATCAGGTAGACGAACGTTGGGGGCTTTGCCTCGGCCACTGAAACGGCGGCGAAGAAGTAAGCGAACAGGACTATCCACGGCACTATCCCGGATATCCAGCCGATGATGAACGGCGACCAGTTGGTCTTCTCCGTGTACTGGTTGAGGAGCTCCATCAAGTAACCGAGGAGCATCGTCACCGCGTTGAGCGTGAATATCATAACCAGCGACCAGAAGTCCACGACACCGATGAAGAGGGCAATCAGCACTATCATCACGGAGCTGGAGAGGGTGTACTCATACCAGCGGTAGGGGTTCATGCCCTTTTTCAGGTTCTCCACGTATTTATCGAACTTCGGGCCGGCCACCGTGAAGTGCGCTACCGCGGACATCAGCGGGAAGAGGGCCACCAGCACACCCAGGTACTTCAGGGTGAAGAACACCCGAGGTTCAGGGTAGATGTTGAAAGCCAGCTTTCCGCCTTCCCTTATGATCTCGTACTTCAGGTAGAATGTGTAAACCGAGCGCTCCCACTCCAGCAGGAAGCCCAAGGCCAGCATTGAAACGCCGGTTATGGCGTGTAGTATGCCGGCTATAATGTTCATTCTCCTTAATCGCTTAAAAACAGCTTCTTCATTTTCTCCCGAGTCCATAAACTCACCTCAACCAATAAAATCGTGGTGATGGTATTTAGGGTTTTTGGCCGGGGTTATGCGCGAAGAAGTCGCCCAGCTCGAAGACGGCGAAGCTCTCTTGTTGAAGGAACTCGACATTTCATGCCATGGGTTTTAGGAGCATCAGGTAGTGGTACTCAGCTCCCGATATTTTACTAGTTCGAAATTTTTGACCAGTCGGAGGATGCCCCAGGGAAGGTCTCTCCTCTGCCGAAAGTCCAAAAAGCATCGCTTGGGACTGAAGCGATGAATTTTAATCACCCATTTTTATTGTGACTTTTTCTTTTTCAAGCCTTGCCCTTTAGGGTAGGGAGGCACCCCTAGGAATCATGCAACCTTTAGTTTCCAAAATCCTTTTTATCCCACCCTACCAAGTTCACAGTGGTGGTGTACGTGGATGTAAAGATGGACTTTTCAAGGCACTTCCCGATCATAGGAATCGAGGGGCAGAGAAAGCTAAGCGAGAGTACCGTCACAGTGGTTGGAGCCGGCGCGCTGGGTAGTTGGGAGGTCTACTTTCTCCACAAGCTTGGAGTGGGGAAGATAATCGTTGTGGATAGGGATTTTGTAGATGAGAGCGACCTTCCAAGGACGATATACACCAAAGAAGATGTGGGAAAGCCAAAGGTCGAGGCTCTAAAGGAGAGGTTTGGAGTCATTGGGCACTTTGAGGATCTGAACCCATCAACAGTTAATCTTCTCGACGAAGCCGATCTGATAATAGACGGGACAGACAACATATACACGAGGCAAGTCATAAACGACTATGCCGTAAAGAATAACAAACCATGGATTTATGTGGGAGTTTTGAGTACATATGGCAATATAATGCCGATAATTCCTAGAAAAACAGCCTGTTTTAGGTGTCTTATGCCGAAACTTCCTGAAAGGCCAATGCCAACCTGTGCCGTCGCTGGGATAATGAGTTATGTTCCTTCGTTAGCTACTTCTATAGCAGTTGGCCTTGCTGCAAAAATCCTTTTGGGAGAAGAAATTAAAAGCGAGTTAATATTCTTTGATACGAAAACACTTGAGTTCGAGAGAGTTGAAGTTCCTAGAAGAGAAGAATGTCCAGCTTGTGTAAAAAGGGAATTTACATTTTTGGAAAAGCGGATAAAGATAGAAAGGCTTTGCGACGGCTCGATTCAGATAACACCCCCAGAGCCTATGAACATAAACCTCGATGAATTCGCAGAGAGGCTTGAAAAGCTTGGCATTGAATATCTAAAAACTTCTCAGTTTATTCAGTTTGAAGATGAGGATTACGAGATATTGGTCTTCAAAAGCGGGAGGATGGTAGTTAGAGGGGCTGAGGAGGAAAGAGAAGCAAAGAACCTATTTGCAAGATACTTGGGTGGTTGACGTGATAATAGTAAGATACGGTGAGATAGCGATAAAACGAGGTAAGAGAAGGGAATTTGAGAGAAAGCTGGCCGAGAACATCGAGAAAATTCTAAAAAGAAAAGGCATAACGGGAAAAGTGAAAGTAATAAGAGGGCGGATTCTCGTTGACGCCCCCGACAAAGCGGCCTGGATAATAGCCAAAGTCCCCGGAGTAGTTTCGGTATCCCCTGCGAGGGTCATGAGTTATGATGAAGCCCCCGGGTACCTCAGAGAGGCTCTTAAAAAGTTTAATCCAAGAAGCTTTAGGGTTGAAACTCAAAGACTAGATAAGACTTTTCTCAAGACTTCCGTTGAGGTCAATAGAGAGGTGGGGGCGTTCATTGCGAAGGAATTCGGTTGGAAAGTTGACTTAGAAAATCCGGAACTTACCGTGGGCATAGAGATAATCAACGGAAAGGCCTACGTGTTCTTTGAGAAGATCGAAGGAGTTGGTGGACTGCCCGTAGGGACGCAAGGAAAGGTTGTTGCTCTCTTGAGCGGAGGCATAGATTCACCGGTTGCAGCTTTTCTAATGTTGAAAAGGGGAGCTGAAGTAATAGCGGTTCACTTTGACCAAGGAAAAAATGCAAGGAAGGTAGTTGAGAAGGTCGTGGAAATCCTCAGCGATTATTCCCCCGAGCCGATAGAGCTCATAGTGGAGAATCATTTTGAAGTTCTCAAACCCTACGTGATTACGTTGAACAAGCTTAACAGAAGGGAGTGGACATGTGTTGTATGTAAGGTTGCTATGCTTAGGAGAGCAGCAGAGGTAGCAAAGGAGAACGGGGCCCTTGGAATAGTAACGGGAGACTCTCTCGGTCAAGTTGCTTCTCAAACTTTAACAAACCTATACTTTGAGACTATTACTGTGGATTTTCCAGTTCATAGACCCCTCTTGGGTTTTGATAAAGAAGAGATAGTCTCTATAGCCAGAAAAATAAAAACTTATGATGCCTTTTTGGAGTATCCCTACTGTGATTGTCCTTTCAGGCCTGAGAGAGTTGTAACACAAGGAAAATTAGAAGAGTTTGAGAGGATAAGAACTGAACTGAAAAAAGAGGGCGTAATTTGAACTAAAGACTTAAATAGTTTTAAAATCAAAATAGGAGTGGTGGTAGTTATGTTGAGTGAAAAAATGCTTAAGGCTCTAAATGAGCAACTAAACAAAGAGATATATTCTGCATACCTGTACTTTGCCATGGCTGGATATTTCGATGATTTAAACCTTGAAGGTTTTGCCAACTGGATGAAGGCTCAGGCCGAAGAAGAGGTAGGCCATGCATTGAGGTTTTATAACTACATTTACGACAGGAACGGAAGAGTGGAACTTAGCGAGATTCCAAAACCCCCAAAAGAATGGGGAAGCCCAATAGAGGCGTTTGAAGCAGCGTATGAACATGAAAAGTTCATAAGTAAATCAATACACGAGCTCGCCGTTTTAGCTGAGGAAGAAAAAGATTATCCAACAAGAGCATTTTTGGAGTGGTTCATCAACGAGCAGGTCGAGGAAGAGGCAAGTGTGAAAAAGGTACTCGATAAACTTAAATTTGCCAAGGGTAGCCCACAGATAGTGTTCATGCTTGATAGTGAACTAGGCACGAGGACTCCAAAGCTCCCGTCTCTTCTAATGCAGGGAGAATGATTTCGCTTCATGTTTTTCCTTGTTTTCAAACTTTTATTTTTGAGTTTTGAGTAAAGTGTTTGGATCTCTTGTTATGTGAGTTCTCATTACCCACTATTGGGTAGAAAACTTTTAAAAGGGTTTTCTCTTACACAAAAATGTACCGATAATGGACGGTGATGGTCATGTTGAAAGTTGAAAATCTAAAAGTAAAAGCAGAGGACAAGGAAATTCTCAAAGATATTAATCTTATCGTTGATGATGGAGAGCTTCACGTTGTAATGGGTCCTAACGGGAGCGGGAAATCAACATTAGCCTTAACGATAGCTGGTCATCCCAAGTATCAAGTGATAGATGGGAGAATTATTTTTGATGTAGAGGATATAACTAACTTGCCTCCTGAGGAAAGGGTTAGAAGAGGTGTTTTCTTGAGTTTTCAACATCCTGTTGAAGTAGAGGGAGTGAAGGTTATTCAATTCTTGCAAAGAGTATTGAAGAATCTCAAAAACCTTGATGAAATTCAAGCTTATGAAATTATTTTTGCTGCAGTTCAGGAACTTGGTTTGGATGATTCAATACTCACACGATTCTTAAATGTTGGATTTTCTGGGGGAGAAAGGAAAAAGTTGGAAATGCTACAAGCCTATCTTGTGAAACCAAAACTTCTTATTCTTGATGAACCCGATAGTGGAGTTGATGTTGATTCTCTGAAGATGATAGCCAGCGTTATAAACAAACTTCATGAAGGGGGCACTTCAATTCTCCTGATAACCCACTACGGAAGGATTTTGGAACACCTCAAGCCCAACAGGGTGCACGTCATAAAGGAAGGAAAGATAGTTGCTTCCGGCGGTGTTGAACTGGTAAAGATAATAGAGGAAAAGGGGTTTGCGGCGGTGGAGGCAGTATGAGTGATCAATCAAAGCTTGAGGAGATCTTGAAGGCTGGTTCTCTTGAAGAGATACTCGGCACCGCCGTTCCATATCCAAAGGAGATAGAACTGAAGGGAAAGATAAGCAGGGATACTGTGGAGGAGCTTTCAAGGATAAAGAAAGAGCCTGAGTGGATGCTCAGACACAGGTTAAGGGCGTTAGAGGTTTTCGAGAAGCTTCCAATGCCAAAGTGGGTCGTCGGTATTGAAGAGCTCGACTTAGACAATCTAATCCTTTACACAAAGCCTGAGCTCCAGAAGGAAGTGAAAGACTGGGACGACCTGCCCGAGAACATCAGAAAGACCTTTGAAAGGCTGAACATCCCCGAGATAGAGAAGAAGTTCCTCTCTGGACTGACAGCAGTATTTGATAGTGAGAGCGTTTATTCCCAGCTCAAGGAAGAGTTCGAGAAGAAGGGTATCATAATGCTCCCGATGGAAGAAGCTGTGAAGAAATACCCCGACCTAGTTAAGAAATACTTTGGAAAAGTCTTTCCCCCGGGAGAGCACAAGTTTTCAGCTTTGCACCACGCCTTATGGAGTGGGGGAGCGTTCGTATACATACCGAAGGGAGTTAGAGTCCCATTCCCGATTGAGGCGTTCTTTGTCATAGGTTCCGCCCTAGAGGGACAATTCGAGCATACTCTTCTTGTGGCAGATGAAGGGAGTTATGTTCACTTTATAGAGGGCTGTTCGGCTCCAATGTATAAGGGTTTCTCCTTCCACGACGGAATGGTCGAGATATATGCCCACAAAAACGCCACGGTAAAGTTCACCACGATACAGAACTGGAGTCGCAACGTGATAAACTTCAACAACAAGCGGGCCATTATAGAGGATAATGCCTACGTAGAGTGGATTGAAGGAAGTATTGGGAGCATGATAACATATACGTATCCTTCCAGCGTTCTAAAAGGTGATTACTCGAGAACTGCTCAGTATGTTGTCTCACTTAGCAATGGCCCATTTATGAAAGATACTGGTGCAAAAAGTTTTCATGTAGGCAAGAATACCAGTTCAAAGATAGTCTCCAAGAGCATAAGCGCCAACGGAGGAATAAACATCTACCGCGGTCTCGTTAGGATAGCCAGGGGTGCTGAGAACTCAACAGCGACGGTTTCCTGTGACTCACTAATTCTCGACGGGGAGAGCAGGGCCTACACATACCCGCACAACCAGAACGACGAGCCGAGCGCGAGCATAATCCACGAGGCAACCACCGGAAAGCTCAGCGAGGACAAGCTCTTCTACCTCAATGCCAGGGGAATAAAGGAGGAGGAAGCTAAGAGCCTCATAGTGCTCGGCTTCATAAGTGAAATCCTCGAAGGACTGCCCTTCGAGTACGTCGAGGTGCTCAAGAAGGTCATAGAGCTTGAGTTCAGCGAGGTTGGGGGTGTTGGCTAATGCGCTCTGATGAGTTCTCTAACGAGCACGTTCCTTCAATCACTAAGGAGGCACTTGAGGAGCTCACTTACCAGAAGTACGGCGACAGCCCTACGATTAAGAGCTATACAAAGTGGAAGCTCTTCGAAGAGAACTCGCCCCTCAGGCTTCCGACCGAGGCAAAGGCAGGAGAAGTTAGAATCAAAGCCAACGTGCTTTTGTCTGGAAGCGGGACGAAGTTTGACCTTCCTAAGGGTGTTGAGCTGAGCGAGGGGACTCTGGGGCTTTCCCAACCAGAGGAGTCAAGGATACTCGGCTTCCACTTCTACGTCCTCAAGAGAGCCTACCGGTTGAGGATCACTGAGGACTTGGTAGAGCCGCTTGTTATAGTCTCCCACCTCTCGGAGAAGGTATTCATAAGCCACCACATCAACATCGAGGCCGAGAACGTCAAGGTCCCGATAATAATCTACGACATGACCGAAGAAGGAGTAAAATCCTTTGTTATTGAGCTCAAGGCAAGAAAGGCCGAGCTTGAGTTACTTACTGTCGGAAAACACAAAAGCTTGTCGCATTACCTCTTGAGAGCGAGCCTTGGAGGAGGGACAAGAGTCAAAGCTTTCACCATTATCAGCGGAGGTAAAATGAGCCACCATCGCGAGGACTACTCCCTCGAGGGAAAGGGAAGCGAGCTCGTACTGAGAGGGATGCCAATAGGCATAGGCTCGGCTGTTGACTACCTTACCAATGTCCTTCAGTACGGGGAAAGGACTGTGGGCGAGACGAGAGTTCATGGTTTCGCCTACCAGAACGGTTGGACTGTCCACAGGGGTGTTGCAAAGGTCTTTGAAGGGGCCAGGGGCTCTTCGAGCGAGGTCAGCTCCCACGTTATTACCATGGACAAGGGCTCCCTTGGCGTCAGTGTGCCTATGCTTGAGGTTGATACCGGAGATATCGAGGCCGCGTCGCACTCTTCGAGCGTTTCTCAGTTCGACGAGGACGCTCTCTTCTACCTCCGTGCCCGCGGACTGACGAGGAAAGAAGCGCTGAGCCTCTTTGTGCACGGCATCGGGGAGGCTTTAAGCGACCACCTTGAGAAATTAAGGTCAAAGGCAAGGAGCAGTGTAAGAGGGCTCACTGAAGGGCTGTTGTGAGCGGAGTGTTTTCTATTTCATTTCTATTATCCGGTTCCCCGGACCCATTTGTAGGAACTGGCGGATTTTTTAAACTTGAAAAGTACAGAGTTCCGAGGACAGTTTACCTCCCCGTCACTAGCGAGGGGTTAACTCGTTGGAACCCTCGCCGTTCACGGCGGGGAGGAGGTCAGTTATGGGCAGAGCAAAAGTGAAATGGGGGTTAAACTCGCTCCGTCTCTTCCCTAAGCTTTTCTCTCACCTCATCTCTTATCGGCTTCAGCGCCTTAGCGTACTTCTCAAGTGCTCTCAAAAGCCGTTCTACCCTTTCTTTGTACTTCTTGTCTTTCAGTTCTTCGTCTTCGAACAGGTCGTCAACGTTGTAGAAGAGGACCTGCCCGACGGGGAGCATTTTGTAGTTCAAGGCCGCGAGCCTTAGCTCCTGGAGGAGTCTCATCCCACCGGTGACGACAGACACGGTGACAATTCCCACCGGCAGGGCCTCGTACTCGTCGTAGATTGTGTCGAGGAGGATCTTCAGCTCCCCCGGATAGCTCCCGTTGTATTCGGGGGCGACTATGATGAGGGAATCTGCCTCGATTATCTTTTTCCTGTACCTCTCCATCTCGGGCGTTATCTTCCAGCGGTGCGTGTATGCTAAGAGGTAGTCCTTTACGTCTATCAGTTCGGTTTTCAGATCGAGTTCTTGGGCTTTTCTGACGATGTAGTTTGCGACTTTCTCGCTTTTCCTACTTTCCCTTGCCGTCCCGAGAATCACCTTAAGCTTCATGTTATCACCGGTGAAATTTTGACTCTCTGGACTTTAAATTTATGGCTTCGAAGTGGAAAGTTTTGAATCTCGAAATTTTTCATTTTGTTAGGACAACCTTTTTAAATTAGGTTAACCTAATTAATATCGAGGTGAAAATCATGGTGATGGTTGGAGAAACGGTTCCAGACTTCGAAGCCAATGCCTACTTCCCGGAGAAGGACGAGATAGGAAAGCTCAGGTTCTCGGACTACAGGGGCAAGTGGGTCATCCTCGCCTTCTATCCGGCAGACTTTACCTTCGTCTGCCCGACGGAGCTTGAGGAGCTGGCAAAGTATTACGAGGAGTTCAAGAAGGAGGGGGCCGAAATAATCAGCGTTTCAACGGACACAGCCTACGTCCATAAGGCCTGGCACGACACTTCACCCTCGATAAAGAAGATAAAGTACCCGATGCTCGCCGACCCGGCCGGGAAGATAAGTCGCCTGTTCGGCACCTACATCGAAGACGAGGGCGTTTCGTGGAGGGCGACCTTCATCATAGACCCGGACGGAAAGGTTGTCAGCATGCACATCCACGACAACAGCATAGGGAGGAGTGCGAAGGAAATCCTGAGGATGCTCAGGGCTTCAAAGTACGTTCGCGAGCACCCCGGTCAGGTCTGCCCGGCCAGCTGGGAGCCCGGTAAGGAGACTCTTAAGGTCAGCCTCGATCTGGTAGGAAAGATTTGACCGTTTTTTCCATTTTGTAAATTTTTCCACGGCATTTCTGCCACGATTTGTCCAATATCCCCGTTTCTTTTCACAGTTTTGGGAAATTGGATGGAAATTCATATTGTAGAGGTGCAAAATTCGAACCTTGCTGGATTGGCAGATGGTATACCCCGTTTGAAGCATCGTAACTTCCCTGCAAATTCCTCAAAATTTCAATTTGGCAAAGGTAAAACTCATAAGTCCTCCTACAAATATTAGGTTGGCCTAAAAGATTGGGGGTGAATCCATGAACGTTGGAGCTTTCCTCATAACCTTTAGAGAGGCCCTTGAGGCGGCCATAATAGTGGCGATAATAATTGTGTACCTCAGACGCACGGGCAGAGAGAAGCAGATTAAAGACGTATGGACTGGAGTCGGGCTTTCGGTGCTTGTGAGCATAGTCCTTGGAGCGGTGATTCTTAAGCTCTACGGAGGCCTGGCTGAAAAGGAGCTCTTCGAGGGCATAGCCTCCTACCTAGCTGTAATAGTGCTCACGAGCATGATTTACTGGATGGCCACCAAGGGGAAAAACCTCAAAGCAGAGATAGAAAGAAAAGTAGGCGAAGCGATAAGTTCTATCGCTTTGATAGTCTTTACCTTCGTAGTGGTCTTCAGGGAGGGTCTTGAAACGGTGCTATTCCTAACCCCTTTTGCAACTCAAGACTTAGGAGGCACTTTGGCAGGTCTCTTATTGGGCTCGATAAGTGCTCTGATCCTCGCGTATCTAATCTATGGTGTCGGAATGCGCATAAACTTAAGGACGTTCTTTTACTACAGCTCGATCCTGCTGGTGTTAGTTGCGGCAGGGCTGGCGGGCTACGGCACCCACGAACTCATAGAATGGGCTGAAGAAGAGGGCATGCACCTCGGCTTCATTGAGGAACCGGCCTATGACCTCGGCATACCCAAGGACAGCGTATTCCATCACAAAGGCGCAATAGGCTCGATCTTCGCGGTGCTTTTCGGTTACTCCGTGAAGATGGAGTGGGGAAGAGTCCTAGTCCAGTTCGGCTACCTCCTAGTTGCCCTTTATCTCGTGCTGAGGGCGTATAAGAAAGAACCTTCATTGGCTCCTCAGAGCTCTAGGTTGAAGAGCAAGAGCTGAGTCCTTCTTTTACCCATTTTTGTCCAGCAACGTATAAAAAGGTGAATTTCGATTCAGATTTGGTGAGAAAAATGAACCACAAAGAGTTTAAGAAGATAGCACTCGTCGGAGCTACTAAGAATTCGACCAAGTACGGCAACATAATCCTGAAAGACCTCATCAACAAGGGCTTTGAGGTTCTTCCCGTCAACCCGAACTACGACGAAATAGAGGGGCTGAAGTGTTACAGGAGCGTTAAAGAAATTCCAAAAGAGGTTGATGTGATAGTTTTTGTTCTCCCTCCCAAAGTTGGCATTCAGGTGGCGAAGGAAGCTGTTGAGGCCGGGTTTAAAAAACTCTGGTTCCAGCCGGGAGCGGAGAGCGAGGAGATAAGAGAGTTCCTGGAGAAGGCTGGAGTTGAGTACAGCTTCGGCAGGTGCATAATGGTGGAAACCGGCGACAGGAAGATGTTCCTGGAGGTGTGAGGGTGTTCTACTACGTGAGAAAATTTGAAGAAGACTTGGACTTCGTATGGGAGCGCTTCAAGAAGAGGCTTGAGGAGGAGGGCTTTCTCCTCATAGGGGAAAGAATTCCAGTGGCAATCGTGGAGAGGGAAGATGGAATAGTTGCGGACTACCACCTCCTTTTCATATGCGACAAGGAACTCGTGGCGGAGCTTGTAAAAATAGACCCCAACATTGGGGCTTTGTTTCCGTGCACAGGCTTCGGTTATAGGCGCGAGGATGGAAACTACCTCGGCGTCACATTGCCGAGTGTGGCCTGGAAAATAGCGGGGGAGAGAGTGGTGGAACTAATGAGGCCCATGGAGGAGAGGGTGATAAAAATAATAAAGACCCTTTAGTCTCATGAGTTTTCAATATTTAAAGATTCTTCATTCCAATTTTTCCATTTTGTAAAGAATAAGTCCCATAAAAGTCCCATTCCAAGATGATTTTGGTGATGCCAATGGTAAAGGCGGTTTTGAAGATACCAAACATGAGCTGTAAGCACTGCGTCATGAGGATAACTAAGGCCATCGAGCGCGTTGGAGCGAAGGGCGAGGTCACCCTCGAAGAAAAGAAGGCGGTAGTTGAGTTTGACCCCGGAAAGGTCACCTTGGATGATATTATCAACGCGATAAAGCGCTACGGCTACGAGGTTGAGATAGGTGAAGGGGGCTGTTGAGGAATTTAACTTTTCTTTTTCCTAATCTTAAGCTTTTTTCTAACCTTTCATAAAGCAACTCCTTTCAAAACAGACGTTTTCAAAGATATCTTGTCATACTTTTTGATTGGTGCTACTCTGCTCAAAATGATGCAACTTTGTATTACTCTTATATTTTTCGTGTGAAATACGTTTATAACTCCCTCTTTTGTATTCTTTCCCATGACGCATCACTACGGCTATGTGAGCGCAGTTTTAGCAGCTTTCCTCTTTGGAATAAGCTCAACGCTGAATAAAATCGCCCTTAGAGATGTCCATCCAATGGTGGTAGCAGGGAGCGTTTATCTGACCGCAGGGATAGTGTTGATGCTTCTTAGATTCACCCCGGTCAAAGAGAGAATCCTCAAAAAGTTTGAATCTGGCGTTAAAACTCAAGAATCCTTTTCAGGGCGGGATATCGTGATACTAGCTTTTGTGGTTCTGTTCGGCTCCTTTCTGGGACCTCTCTCGTTCATGTTCGGTCTGAACAACACGACGGCCGTTAATGCGTCTTTGCTTCTCAACACCGAAACGTTATTCACGGTTTTAATAGCCCTTTTAGTCTTTAAGGAAAAAGCATCGCGGAGAAGTGGAATTGGAATTCTCCTAATCCTAATCGGGACCGTTGTTATCTCCACGGAAAACTTCAGGGAAGTAGAGCTTAGTAAGGGCCTCCTCGGGAATATCTTGATACTCCTGGCGGGCCTTTCTTGGGCCATAGACAACAACTTGAGCAAGCTGCTGAGCGTTAAGAGGGATCTGTTCTTAGTAACCTCGCTGAAGGGACTGTTTGGGGGAGCTGCATTGTTAATTCTGGCATCTCTGGTTGAGGTTTCTCTCCATGTCCCGCTTCAGAGCATTCCCTACGTGTTCACGGTCGGTGCCTTCAGCATAGGCTTTTCCCTCGTGCTGTTTCTGTTCGCTTTGAGGGAGATCGGAGCAATGAAAACGGGGGCAATTTTTTCAACCTCTTCCTTAGTGGGTGCCATTTTTGCTTTTTTGGTTCTCGGGGAGAGCTTCACGACAGTTAAGGCATTTTTCGGCGTTTTGATGTTCATTGGGGTGTATATATTGTCTCTGGAATAATTGTTTCATAGCGTTCCAGACGTGGTATGTCAATCAGAACCCACTATCTTGATCACCTGAACCCAAATTTTAAACATCGTTCCTGCAAAACATCATTAATTAATGGAAGAGTCATTCCATTCTGAGAAAATTCACCAAGAAAATTTTTGATGTTGCAATAATAAACCCTATATCCTTTACCACTAAGTAGTATTTGAGGCAATCAAAATGATGTTTGAAAGTTTAGGACGAGAGATTCTGGCCCATGCTGGAGATGGAGAATGGGGGTGGCATCACATGATGGGATTTGGCTGGTTTGGGTGGTTCGGAGCAATCCTCATGCTCCTGTTCTGGGGTGCGATAATAGCGGGAGTGGCGTGGTTCATTAGGTGGATACTCGACCAGAGTTCAGGCAGTACATCGAAAAAGAGAGCGCTTGAGATACTTGACGAGAAATACGCAAGGGGTGAAATAGACGACGATGAGTACGAGAGAAGAAAAAGGAAGCTCTTAGGGGGCTGAAGGCTCTCTTTTTGAATTTATTTTGTTGCTACAATCAGCCTCACAATATCAAAGAATAGGTTCTCAACTTTCTCTATCTTAAAGCCGGCTTTTTCAATGTTCTTTTGAGTTTCTCTGAGTAGCGACGTGCCAAGCAGCGTTTTTATGAACGGCTCCATGAGGTAAAGGGGGACGTTTAAAAGCTTTGACTGGCTTTTCATATGTTCTAAAAATATTGTCCTGCCTCCAGGCTTTAAGACCCTGTAGGCCTCTTTCAGCCCTTTAACTGGGTCGGGAACGGTGCAGAACACAAAAGTGCTGACTACGGTATCAAAAGTGTTGTCATCAAATTCCATATTTTGGGTATCCATCAGAAGGAGCTTAACGTTTTTCAAACCGAGCTCTTTTCTCTTCTCCTCGGCCTTTTCGAGCATCCCACTGCTGAAGTCTATACCAACCACCTCAACATCGGGAGGATAGTAGAGCAGGTTCTTTCCGGTTCCAACACCTATTTCGAGAACTTTGCCCTTAACCAGGCTCAACGCTTTCTTTCGGTACTTTGAAAACGCCATCATTTCCATTGGGCTCTCGAAGATGTCATAAATTTTT